>NZ_MAKD01000092.1:0-12077 GCF_001691235.1 Vibrio sp. ZF57
TGGAGGCGCCTCCCGGAGTCGAACCGAGGTCCACGGATTTGCAATCCGCTGCATAGCCACTCTGCCAAGGCGCCTTTAATAGTGATTTAAGAGAACAACTCTTTGTTCATCACTCTACTCAAAATGTAGAAGCTAGATAGATGGTGCCCCGGGCCGGACTTGAACCGGCACAGCGCGAACGCCGAGGGATTTTAAATCCCTTGTGTCTACCAATTCCACCACCAGGGCAACGCAATCTTGCGAGGCCGATTACTGAAAAGTAAAAACACCATCTCTCAGCGACCTAAGCCGTGAGAACGAGGTGTACTTTAACGGAAGGAAAAAATTCGTCAACAATAAATTTTATCTTTTAATTCAAGTGATTAATTATCGAACTCAAAAGAATAAATTTAGTGCAGCTTGTACGGTTCTTATACTTGGATTTCTAATTTAAACGGACAAATCACTGACAACCATTGATTCAAATACCAATTGAATGCGGTGATTTTATTGTTTTAAACCAAGCAAATGGCGTTTTCATGTGCTTTTCACATTCAACGATTAGAGTTTGAAGTAACTCTTATTAAGAAGTAAACATGTGAAACCACTAAAACGATATCAATATGAGCGCTATGCCGTTCTTTGTAACCTCGCCTACCCTAGAGTTTTTAAGCAGACTCGCTATGGTTTTGACCCTAATGGACAACGCATCATCAAGAACCAGTTTGGTAAAACCATGATTAGAGTGTTGTGGAGTAGCGACAAAGATGAAGTGGTTGTGGTAATCAAAGGATCGCACAGTATCTCAGATTGGCTACTAACCTTTGCTCTATGGACAAGAAGCTGTAAGAGAATTGGGCTCAATTATCGTGTGCATGCGGGTTTCTACCATCTAATGTTTCAAGAGAGCCAGCCAAGTCGTAATGAAGATAAGCTTGGCTTAACCGTTATTGAGCGCTTGGAAGCCACGCTCACACCTCTCATCGAACAAGGAAAAAGAGTGTCTATTACTGGCCACTCTTCCGGAGGCGCTATCGGTTGTGTCTTCGCTGATTACTTTGATCAAAAGTACCCAGGCTGTATTAAACGAATAGTGACTTTTGGCCAACCCGCCATTGGTGATTGGAGCTTTCGAAAGCACTATCGCATGAGTAAGAAGACCTACCGAATTTGCTGTGACATCGACATCGTGACCTTCATGCCACCGGTTCCTTTGCTCTATTGGCATGTAGGTAAAGTGCTTTGGCTTTATAACGGACGAATCTATGAGAACACTCCTACATTAATCCGCCTTGGTCGCTCTATCTTTAGTTGGCTGATAAGACCTTTCTCTTACCACTTAATGAGCAAGTATATCCGTAACAAAGATTTCTTTGATAAGCATTGAAATGGGTACGTAGGAAGCTTTTAGCGGGGTCAAAAACGAAAAAACCAGTCACTAGGACTGGTTTTTTCTGAATGATGGAGGCGCCTCCCGGAGTCGAACCGAGGTCCACGGATTTGCAATCCGCTGCATAGCCACTCTGCCAAGGCGCCTTCAATAGTGTTTTAAGAGAACAACTCTTTTGATTAATACCAAGCGAGGTAATAATCAAATAGATGGTGCCCCGGGCCGGACTTGAACCGGCACAACGCGAACGTCGAGGGATTTTAAATCCCTTGTGTCTACCAATTCCACCACCAGGGCACGCAATTCTTTATTGCGATGCCGATTACTGAAAAGTAAAACACCATCTTAATGTCGAAATGAATCAACACTACAAAATTTGGAGCGATACATCGGGTTCGAACCGATGACCTCAACCTTGGCAAGGTTGCGCTCTACCAACTGAGCTAGTATCGCATTTTCATTCTTATTATCTCTTAACTTATCAAACTAAGAGAAAGAATGGAGGCGCCTCCCGGAGTCGAACCGAGGTCCACGGATTTGCAATCCGCTGCATAGCCACTCTGCCAAGGCGCCTTTTTAATTCAACACTTTAGGGACTTAAATAAGCCGCACCGCTGTGTTCGGGTGCCTACTTTACGGATTGAGGGGAGATAGTCAAACAAAAAAGTGAATTTAAATTCCGTTTGCTGACATTTAAATCAAATTGCTGCATGTTCGATCTCTTCAATCAAAAAACACACAGCAAAATCGAGTTGCACAAAATGTTCTAGCGCTACCACTTCTTCATGAAACGACCGACAAGACTAGGATGATATGCCCAGCAGTGGTCAAACATCGTCATAAGTTGAGGGTTACCATACTTAGAAAGACTAACCGCGTGGAAACGGTTTTTGTGTTCTTTCAACTTTTCAACCTGAGCAATCATTTCGTCAGATTGTTTCGGTGCAATAAAGTCAGAAAGTACGATTAAATCGGCATTCTTGTATTTATCACCCGTCATCAAGTCAATCGACTTCATAAGAACAGGTTCCAAATCCGTACCACCGTGGAATGAGTAACTTAGGAAGTCGCTCGCTTCACGTAGGCCATCCTGCCTTGTTAACTCATAGGTGATCTGCTCAGAAGAGAACAGAATCACGTAACAGTCTCTCTCTTCTGCAAGAGCAATTTGCATTAAGGCATAAGCCATTGCTTTAGCAGACTGCTCAGGAAAACCACTCATCGAACCCGAAGCGTCGACACAGACGATAAACGGGCCCTTTTCAATATCAATGTTCTTGCTATCTGGTTTTTGTGCTTTCACTTTACGTAACGTGCGTGATTTACCTTGCGAGCGATAGCTAAGTAAACGCTTGTCGGCCAAGTGCTTGTAAAAGATAACCTCAAGTTCAGGATAAGCTAGGAACATGGTTTCGTTTGGCAGCATTTTGTTCAGGTCATCACTTTCATGAATTCCTACAATATCATCAACCGCTTCATCGCTTTTCTCTTCAACCATCTGCAGCTCTTCTACAGGGGCTTTGTGTAGTGAAGGATCATCTTCCTCGCCAGCCATACGGCCTAGCTTTTCAGCGATCTCTTGCAAGCCCTTGTGCTTATTCAAGAACTCAGCATGACGTTTCATGATGGTAAGGTCTGTTTTGCTTAACTTGGCAGATGCCATGTCCCACAAGCGCCCTACACTGCCTTCATCACCCGACTCTGTCACTTTATCCATGTTTTTCATGGTTTCCATGCGCTGATAAAGATCGGCTAAGACTTTTTCTTTGCTTGTTTCAAGTTCAGTTACTTGAGCTTGTTTAATCGCATCTGATAGTGATTGGTACCATTGGTCGCAAAAGTAGTGTGGAAACATCGCGTTATAAACACCCTTGTTGTTCTCCATAAGGCGTCGAGCTTGTAGATAAAACGCTGAGTGCCACTCAAGTTTTTTGATAACACTGTCTATCTCATCAAAGAACTGAGGTTCATCCCAGTAAATCACTTCTTGATAAAGGGCGATTTCCTCTTGGAATCGATCAGTTTCACACACCTTAGTAACGCGTTTTTTAACTTTACCGCGCCATTTAACTAAGTGGTTTTTCACTGATGTTTTCACACCTTTGTTCTCAGCAGCCATCATGACTTGAGAACGAGCGATGAGATCATTCATCGCGGTATCTATGATTCCTGAGTCAGCTACCATCAAAGCGAGGTTTAAGCCGTCTGCTCCTAACATATGCTCTCCTCTTACTCGAAGTACTGGCTCATAAACTTAATACGCTGAGCGATCTTGGCACTCTTCACTTTCGTGGTTTCAAGATCTTGCGTTACCGATTGCAAACTTGCTTCCATCGCTTTTGGTAAATCAGGGTCAATATAGTTATGAGGTAATGCATCATGGAATTCAGTACGAACGCGTTTTAACTTGAATTCAGCTTCAGTTAACTGTTCTAAGGCTTTCTCAGCGCCACTCAACCACTTGTTGTACAGTTCTTGGTCTAAACCGTCAGTAGTAACCACACTCACCAATACAGAGCGATTGGCGATGTCTTTAATCACTAATTGGTTTGATGCATCCAAGTCGAGTTTTAAACGGCATAGGTTTTTATTTTCGTTTACGTAACCGTAAATATCACCGTGACCTTCTTTAAGAACACGATCAAAATCGTCTTTGGCTACGTATACCCAACGGCTATCGCCTTTCTCAGATTCAGAAACCGACATGTTGCTTTGCAGCATAACCAGTTTCACTAGATTGTAAGCACTGCCCACGCTGTACATTTTCGCGTTCTTGATGTCATTCTGGTAAACATCTTTACGCAACAAGCCACTGGTTGACTCCATAGAAAGTGACACCGACAACGTTGATTCAACATCGTCTTGAATCTCTTCTAACTCTTCACGAGACATTTCAATTTGAGCTTTCGACTCTTGTTGATCAAACGCTCGGTTCAATGCAAAGTCTTTCACCACGCTACGAACCACATCACGTGATTCTGGGCTATGCCACAAACAATCTTGCAGAAGCATAATATCCAGCGGGTTCACGCTATCGCGACCACTGAAGAACGCACTCGCTTTCAATAGTTTAACGGCCTTCTTCCAGCGTCTGTCTGATACATACAATTCTGACTCTGAAGCAGAGCCTTGCTTCTTAACCGTCTCTTCAAGCATGGTTTTTAGTTCAAACAACTTATCAAACGAATTGTCTGTCAGTTCCAGCTTATCGAGCTCTTTCTGCCATTGATGGTATTCAATGTCCGTAATCGCCAAACCTTTTGGAATTACCGCTTCTTGAGAAGTACCCGTCGTCAGCATCGATTTGAAGTTTTGTTTGTTTTGAATACGGTTCACGAACACGCGTACCAACATACGGTCATAAAGTGCTTCCAAGCCGCTGTCTTCATCTGGAAGTTCGTTGGATGCCGATACTAGTAGACGCATCGGTACACGTTCAATATCACTGCCGTTTTTGAAAGTCTTTTCGTTAACGACAGTAAGTAGCGTGTTTAGGATTGCAGGGCCGGCTTTCCAGATCTCATCAAGGAATACAACTTGTGCTGTTGGTAGGTAACCTTCGGTCAGCCTTACATAACGACCGTTGTCTTTTAATTCTTGGATACTTAGCGGGCCGAACACTTCCTCTGGCGTAGAGAAACGTGTCATCAAATATTCAAAATAACTACTGTTGTCAAAAGCCTGAATAAGACGTTTTGCGATAAGGCTTTTTGCAATGCCCGGAGGGCCTAATAGAAACACGCTTTCACCAGCCAGGGCCGCCAGTAAACATAGCTTAATCGTGTCTTCTCTTTCATAGACTCCATCAGAGAGAGCATGCGCTAATTTATTGATTCTTTCAGAGAGTAGCGCCTTGTCAGCATGTGAAGAAATAGAAGGGTTCATGCGTTACTCCGAAAATCTTTGAACAGTTGAGAGTGTAGAATTGTTTTTATACATTTGTTAGCACTTTGTTACAAGTATCTTTTATTATTGAGTTGCCTTTATATCAGATGGTTACGCTGCAATTTTTGCGTAATCATAGATTCCAATTATGAGAGTAGCATCACGAACGGCGTGAAATTAAATCTATTGCTAAGCCTAATTTTTCTTTTATTTTCGACACCATAGACGTTATGGTGGTGCACGTCTTCAGTTATCCGAAAAATTGGCAAGGAATGTGGCCAGACTGCATGAGTAAAGTTATCCATCAATGGAAAAGTATTTCTCTCATAGAAGAGAACGTGACGCTCCCTACGAACGTCGTGGTAAAACATACAACAATAAACCACCCCGGCGCGGCAGTTATTCTTCCTATCACTTCGTCTGGAAAAATCATCCTCATTAACCAGTTTCGCCCTTCTCTTAAAAAATGGCTTTTAGAATTACCGGCTGGCACCATGGAAATTGGTGAGACACCTCTTGAATGTGCCCAGCGAGAGTTGGAAGAAGAAACAGGTTACAGTGCAACTTCTTTTCAAAGCTTAGGACAAGTTACCCCTTTAGCTGGATTCTGTGATGAGATTCAGCATTTGTTCGTCGCCAAAGACTTAAGCCTCACTACCCGCTTTAAATGCGACGAAGATGAAGTCATAGAGGTGATCGAACTGAGTCTAGAAGAACTGCACGACAAAATACGACACGATCAAATTACCGATACCAAAACTATCGCTTGTTTAAGTAAAGCCCAACTATGCGGCCATCTATAGCCAATTATATGACTACCTAAAGTACTCTAGGAGAGAAACATGGACTTTCGTTCTGATACCGTAACTAAACCCTCACAAGCCATGCGTGACGCAATGGCAAACGCAGAAGTGGGCGATGATGTTTATGGCGATGACCCAACCGTCAACGAACTAGAACAGTGGGCAGCAAATGAGACAGGCTTTGAAGCGGCAATGTTTACCTCTTCAGGTACACAAGCCAACCTTCTTGGCTTAATGGCGCATTGTGAGCGTGGTGATGAATATCTGTGTGGCCAGCAGGCGCACAACTACAAATACGAAGCTGGCGGCGCTGCGGTCCTTGGTTCTATCCAACCTCAACCAATCGAGAATAACCCAGACGGTACTTTAGACTTTAAAAAGCTTGCCGCTGCGATTAAGCCCGACGACAGCCACTTTGCTCGTACCAAGCTTCTTAGTTTAGAAAACACGATCAATGGTAAAGTCCTGCCAATGTCTTATCTAGCGGAAGCACGTGAGTTCGTAAACCAACACAGACTTCAAATGCACCTAGATGGCGCGCGCGTCTATAACGCAGCAGTCGCATTAGATGTACACATCAAAGAGATCGCACAACATTTCGATTCTATGACGATTTGCTTATCGAAAGGTTTAGGCGCTCCTATCGGTTCATTACTTCTTGGCAACAAAGAATACATCGCAAAAGCACGTCGACTACGTAAAATGGTCGGTGGCGGTATGCGCCAAGCAGGTATTCTTGCCGCAGCGGGAAAAATGGCTTTAACAGAGAACGTTACTCAACTTAAAGCTGACCACGAGAACGCAAAAAATCTAGCGATTGGTTTAAGCAAACTAGAAGGTTTTTCTGTTAACCCTGATTTCATTCAAACTAACATTGTGTTTGCTAAATTAGATGAATCAGTAGATATCAACCGCATCGCACGAGAGCTAGGTGAACAAGGTATTACTATGTCACCAGGTAATCCTGTTCGCTTTGTTACTCATAGAGATATCAGTTCAGAACACATCGCTACTTTCCTAACTAAGTTGGAAAATGCGCTTTAAGCCATACTAAATGTTCACCCAGAACAAATAAGACTTGAGCTTCCCCTTAGGGGAAGCTTTATAATCATGTTTTTACCGGAGTAAAAACGTGCATTACCCAACCTTCGCTCTAATATTGCTAGCTCTTTCCTCTAACCTTCATGCCTCTGATTTTGGCGACGCTGAACTAGGTAAAGTTAAATCACCAAGCTGCGTTTTTTGTCATAACCCTACCAGTCAATCGACTAATAACTCCTATCCTAAGCTTTCTGGCCAAGATCCAACCTATCTCTTTAATACAATGAAAGCGTATCAAACCGGAGATAGGCAGGGCGATTACGCGGATATGATGCGAGCGCAACTAAGTAAGCTTAACGATCAAGATTTGAAAGACATAGCGGCTTTTTACGCTTTACAAGATTAGCGGCTCCCACCTTCAATAGGTCAATCATCAGCTAAATAAACATCACCAAGTCGCCTATACTTCAAGCAAACTCACTGAGCTCATTGAAGGTCGGGATAGATATACCTTTACACGTATCATCCAACCCTTACAATGTGCAGCAAATATATTTATCAAGGTTTATCTCTATGTCTATTCAATGGTTTCCGGGTCACATGCATAAAGCCCGCAAAGAAATCGAAGAAGTTATCCCACAAGTTGATGTGATCATCGAAGTACTGGACGCTCGTATCCCGTTCAGTAGTGAAAACCCAATGATCTCTTCACTGCGCGGCGATAAGCCTTGTGTAAAAGTGCTGAACAAGCGTGACCTTGCAGATCCTGAACTGACTCAACGTTGGATTGAGCACTTCGAGAAGGAGCAAGGCGTTAAAGCGATTGCGATTACGACTAGCGTAAAAGAAGAAGTTAACCACGTTATGGAGCTGGTACGTAAACTGGCACCGCACCGTGAACAGATGGGCAAAAACATTCGTACAATGATCATGGGCATCCCGAACGTGGGTAAATCGACCATCATCAACTGCTTGGCTGGACGTACGATTGCGGTTACTGGTAACCAACCTGCGGTAACTCGTCGCCAACAACGTATCAATCTGCAAAATGGCGTGATCCTTTCAGATACTCCAGGAATCCTTTGGCCTAAAGTAGAAAACCCACACAGTGGCTTCCGCTTGGCTGCAACAGGTGCTGTAAAAGATACAGCAATGGAATACGATGAAGTGGCATTTTACACAGTAGAGTACCTAGCAAAACAGTACCCTAACCTTTTGCAAGAGCGCTACCAAATTGAAGAGCTGCCTGAGTCTGACATCGAACTGATGGAAGCGATTGGCCGTAAGCGTGGTGCACTTCGTGCCGGTGGTCATATCGACATTCACAAATGTTCAGAAATCCTGCTTCACGAATTGCGTAATGGCACTTTAGGTAAGGTAACGCTTGAGTTGCCAGAAATGATCACACAAGAGCTGATCGAAGTTGAAGAAGCGGCTGCGCTGAAAGCGGAACAACAGACTAAGAAAAAAGAAGAGCGTCGTAAGCGTTACCTGAAGAACAAGCGTTAATCGCGATTAGTTTTTATAATCTGCTTTAATTTCTGTTTACCACTCTTACACCAGCCTCTAGATATTCACGCTCTATCGATAATAGAGCGTGAATATTGCCCGCTACCGTTTGTTGATCTAGCTAACATACTGACAAATCTATAGAAATGGTCGTTTACAATCCCAAAGACTGTGACATACTACGCAAATTATTGTGTATCAATCTCGGCTAATTTCTCAATGCGCTCTTATTCTGGGTTCAAGAATCAAAGATTTAAAACCTATTTCGATAATGAAATTTATTTGCCGTACATAAATTTCATCTACATCCCTATCTCAATATTCTGTGCTTTTATCGTCACCGACTACATCCACTTTGGTAGCGAGTGCATTACGCCTATCATTTTCCGAGTCATACTTTTTTTATTGATGATGGCCGCCGCCAGATACTGTATTACAAACAAACCCAACGTTTTGGAACTCGTAGAAAGTGCCTTCCTTGTAATTAGCTCACTTTTCTTGGTCTATATCGGTCGACTAGCCATCGAGCTGAACAACTTCGATTACCAAGGTGGCATCATTTTAGTGATGATCTACATTGGTACGTTTTCAAGATTGTCAGCCAGATACAGTATATCTACGCTGTCGTTTATCTTTTTGGCTTATCTCATCGGCCTTGCGCCACTGCTTTATGAAGCGGAGCCAGAGCATGAAATAGAAACAATTTCCGTTTATATCTCGGCTTACATCCTAATCTCAGCGGCCTGTGTTAGACGTGACCTGGAAGTACACAAACGTTTCGCTCAATCCGAGCAACTCCGCAAACAAGCGATTCAGCTTCGCAAGCAATCTAATATGTTCGAGGCCCTTTCCTATCAAGACGCACTAACGGGCTGCTACAACCGCCTTTATCTTCATCAGGTGATAGAACCGAGCATAGACCGTCAGCGATCCATTACATCGCTCATGATAGATATTGATCATTTCAAATCGATTAACGACACCTACGGCCATCAAATGGGTGACATGGTGATTAAAGAACTGGCCGATGAGATTCAAAAACGACTACCGACTAGCAGTAACTGCTTTCGATACGGCGGTGAAGAGTTTTTGGTGCTGGTCCAAGGAGAAACCGAGGCTTCAATTGAATCGCTGGTTAATGCCCTTTTAGAATCCCCTACTCGCCTTAGATTAGAAGTAACAATTTCAATCGGTGTGAAACATGCCCCTCAAGCCCTTGGTTCTGTCGAGCAGCTTATCGACGACGCTGACCAAGCACTCTACATTTCGAAAAAAGGCGGTAGGAATAAGATCACATGGTGTGATTAATCGCCCAATATTTCACGCATCTTTGCGAATCATTAAAACGACCACTAATTCAATCAAAAAAGCCCCGAGCAACTTAATACTCGGGGCTTTTGTCTTTGTTCTTCTGCTTTAAAATAGCTTCGTTAAGAACCTGCTACTCAGCAAAAAAACAGTATTCAACAAGAATCGACTAAGAATACACAACGCTCGCTGTTTTCTGTTCAAGTTCAACGGGAGAGCTCCAAGAAATCACTTTTTCATTCACTTGGCTGCCACATGGTGCGTTCCAAACTTGCTCTAGTTCTTCTTTGCCACCAATCGCCTGATAAAAAGCAATCGCTTGGTGGTTCTCAGACATCACCTCTAGGTAAAGCCCTGAGTCCGAATAGTATTGCTGCAACCACTTCGACAATTCAGACAACAGACGCTTGCCTACACCTCGTCCACGATAATTATTATCTACATGTAACGCATCGATGAACGTACCACGCTCAAAGTTGTGATTACCGAACGCGCAGACAAAACCAACCAGTAAACCGCCTTCCTCAAGCAATAAAACATGTTGGTTGAAAGGAGGATTAATCAAACGAGTCTGCCAAATAACAGATCTGTCCTCCAAAACATCATGTTCTAGGTAATCATCAGCAAGAATGCCACGGTAATATAGCTTCCAGCTATCCGCGTGTAATTGGGCAATCCGCTCATAATCTTTATATTCAGCTACCTTAATTTCCATTTATTAGCCCTTAGTACTTCCATTTATGACTTGCTACTACATTTCACACTACCTTTATACAATATTTAAGCAAAACATACTAATACACGTTTACACTTTCAATATTGACTTACACGTGTACGCTGATATTCTAGCGCACAGATGTAAGCCCAATGGAAATTTGCTAATGAATAGTGCCGACAAACAATCTACAAAAAAGCCGCCATTAATCTGGCTCAATATTTTTGTGTTCTCTTTTAGTATGCTGCTTGCTGTTGTAGCGGCTCCCGTTTATGGCTACTTTTTTGGCTATGGCATGGAGCACTGGATATGGCTAGCAATCTGCTTTACGTTCTGTAACCTTTCAATCACGACAGGTTATCACCGCTTATGGTCACATAAAGCGTTTGAAGCGCATTCAAGCCTAAGATTCCTGTTTGCATTAGGTGGTGCATTTGCCCTGCAGAACAGCGCGCTACACTGGTCTTCTGATCACCGTGTTCACCACAAGCATGTCGATAACAACGACAAAGACCCATACTCTGCAAAACGTGGATTTTGGTACTCACACATTGGCTGGATGATTCGTAATTACAGCACCTCAATGTACGAAAACTACGAAAACTGCCGTGACCTTAAAAAAGATAAGATTGTTATGTGGCAGCACAAGCACTATGTTCTGTTAGCATTACTAATGAACTTCGGTGTTCCTATCGCTTTAGGCGTGATTTACGGTGACGTGATTGGCATGTTGTTAATCGTAGGTGCAGTTCGTTTGGTACTTAACCACCACACAACATTCTTTATTAACTCTCTTGCTCACATCTGGGGTAGCCAACCTTTTACTGACAAAAACACAGCGCGTGATAACGGTGTGTTAGCAGTACTCACTTTCGGCGAAGGCTACCACAACTTCCACCACATCTTTGAGAACGACTACCGTAACGGCATCTACTGGTGGCAATACGATCCAACAAAATGGTTGATTAAGAGTGCTTCGTTGATGGGACTGGCAAGTAAGCTTAAGAAAACCCCTCAAGCTCGTATTGAGAAAGCTGAAGCGTCAATGTTACTTAAACGCACCCAGCAAAAAATCATGCATCGTGCCGACAAGCAACAAATCGCAGAGAAGCTTCAACAAGAGTTTGATGCTCTAGTATCAAACATGAACGAATATTACGAAGTTAAAAAACAGCTACTTGAAAGCAAGCGCGAAGACGTTGTGAAGAAGTACGAACACTCTGTTCTTAAGGTTCGTTATCAGCAAATCAAAATGAATTTCGAACAACAGAAGAAAAATTGGGCGATGACAGTGGAACAATATGCTTAAAGCAAAAAAATACGCTTAACACACCAATAACAACACAGTTTGATTCTTATTCTGAAGCCCTTATATTGCTATGAGGGCTTTTTTAAGGTTCATCGCGGATTAGCGGGAACTAAAAACAAAAACGGTAGTAAGTGATAT
>NZ_MAKD01000093.1:0-64210 GCF_001691235.1 Vibrio sp. ZF57
TTCTTCTTGAAGATAAAAGCGGCTTTCCCCGGAAAGCCGCGATGAACCTTTTTTTATTTTTATTTTACTTGCCATAATATGAAAAATCACATTATTAACAATGAGTTACCATTAGCACATCAATAGTAAAACCAGACACTCAATAAAAAGCCACACATCCCATTACTGAAATGTGTGGCTGTTTAGAGCTGTTCTGATACGAACTTAGATAAGTTTAGGGGTTACTCCATATCACCTAACAAGTAATCTTCATCGCTGCTCACTACTGCGCCGTGTTTCAGGAAGTTCTTACCTAGGATCATGCTGTATTCGAAGCGAGAACGGTCTTGAAGGTTTACCCTCACCTCTTTCTCTAGGTCTCCGAGCTTAACCTTCATTTCTACTACAGGGCGAATGTTTACCTTCTCGCCTTTCTTGGCTTTAATGCGCATTACATCAATCACTGGCTTGGTGAAATCTTGCTTATCGCCTTGGTTGTTTTGATAAGTAAAGCTCACCATGTCTTGGCCATCTTTCTTAAATCGTTTGATGTTGACTGCGTTCATTGAGCTTACATCCGCGCCAGTGTCGAGCTTGGCCGGGAACTTCATGCCGTTCACTTCTACTACTTCAATGTGCCCTACTTTAAACAGTGGCTCAGCTTTCAGAAGGTAATCAGAACGCGTATTAACGTAAACGCCTTCTTTTGCCATCTTCTTACCTAAAATAAAGTACGCTTCTTTCTCATTTGTATTAAGCACATCGATGGCAAACTCTTGCGTACGCACTTTTCCAGACACCGCAAACTCACCACTTACAACAGGGCGAGTATCATCCCCGACTTTAAGCTTCTTAATAATTGGCTTGGTCACCTTCTGCTTCTCACCATTTACATCCGTAAGATAAAATTCAACGGAAGCATCTTTGCCTTTACCTGTCATTTCAAAACTGTCGACCTTCAGCAAAGGTGTATTGACAGTGAAAGAAGCCACAGCCTTAAGCGGGAAGTCATCTAGGGTGATGTCCTCTTCCGGCGAGATAATCATAGGCTCACCAGACTCAGCCACATCACTAAAGTTCTCTGAACCTTCTAATAAAATATTCTCAGCACTGGTGTCAATCATGAAGAGTTCGCTGGCGGTGTTGGTTCCAAATCTCAACTGCGACTCACTACTCGAGCGCTCACGTAGGTACACCAGAACGTCTTTAGTCGTGTTTTCATCGAGTTGAACAGGCACATACACCAAAGGTCTCTTCTTACCGCTCACGCTTAACATACGAACCAACGGCAATGTCATCTCTTTTTGCTTGCCGTCGTTGTCGAACATATCAAACGTCACTTCACTGTTCTTCTTATCTATATCGATGTCTTTTGCATGAAGGATGCTGTAGCGATTTTTTAATGAGAAGGTCGCGTTCATCGCCATTCCAGAGATAGACACCACCTCTTTTCGGCCAACAACGGTCGCGTTCTCTTGCTCTTGTAAATAGTCATAACCTGCAAACACCAGCGCGTTATCCGCAAGGAAGGTTTTACCAATCAGCACGGGCGCAGAGAAGTGGCTTCTGTCGGTCAGGTTAACGTCGGTTTTTAGCTCTTGGTCTGAAATGGTGAGCGACATTTTTACGGTAGGGCGAAGCAAAGGCGTGCTGCTGGTGCGGCTGCGTATCATGCTGACACGCTCTAAAGGCGCTTCGATTAATACCATGTCTCCCGTGCGTGGGTTTTGAACCTTAAAAGACACCACAGCCTCATATTTCGCAAAGGTACTGCCATCCCAATCATCGTAATCAACATCGGAATTGTTCAACAGGTCTTCGGTTAACGCCGCCATCAACTCTTGGTCTTTGAGATTTTGGTAATCGGGATTAGAGCTCTTCACATGAATGTCTTCAGCATGCATAGAAGTGGTTTCCGCACCGGTATCAATTTTACCAATGAAAGGAACGTCTTTTAGCCCTTGAACGCTAGATAGGTACACGTTCTCAGTGCGACCTAATACCGACTTACCATCGAGTTCGTAAGTGGGATTTTGAGTGGTAGGTGAAGTGTCAGTAGCCAAAGTGTATTGTGAAAAAAGTAGAGTGCTTAAAAGAGTTAGAGCCAAAGGTATCTTTTTCATTAGTTGGTCCGTTGTGATCAGTTCACTAATAATACTGGCGTTTGCGCGAAGAGTTCCCCCACCAGCAATGGTTCTCACATAACGTTAACGCTATGAGTTTTTAAATGACAAACCGATGACTTTGCGCTGCATTCGCTTATCGATTATTGACTAATGGATACCCAATAACCTTTCAATGCTCGGTGTTCTATTGAAGAAATGAATACAAAAAAGGCCAACGACGAGCGCTGACCTTAGCTATTCAAAACACACCTGAAGCGAGTTTAACTTGCTAAAACACAAACGGTTCTAGATAAACATAGCACTAAAAAGTCCCGACTGTTTTCTTTGCACAGATAGCTCGAGCTTTTTCTGCGTCCTCACCTTTATTTTTGAGATAGCACTGTCGATAAGATTTGACGTAGCGCTCAAATAACACCTCGGCTTCAGGTTGTGGTTTAGAGAGCAGTTGGTTAACGAACTTTCTTGATCCAACCTCAAAATGCTGAGTATCGATTGGGCTATTCCAATCCCCTCCCCAGATCATAAATCCGTGATGGGCAAACAGCTCCACCACATCTTCAGCCATGCCGCGGCGTTCAATTTCATCACGAGCACGAAAACGAGTACGGTTCACATAACGAGTCGCAGATTGTGAAGGCTTTACCGTGATTCTTCCGTTGCTATCAAACTCTAAGAAAGGGTTTTGAACTGGGTTGATGTCGATTGCCACACCATAGGCATGTTTCGACCAACCTCCTCCGCCTGTTATAGGACGAGCGTTAAAGGCGCTGCTGTTGTTCGCATCCATTGAGGCGCTATCATCACCTCTGAATTCACGCATTAGGCGAGCGGAATGAAGAGGAAAATTGCGCTGTTTGAGCTCTGAAAAGATTTGTTCAACAGCAGGCGCAATAACATCAAGCACGATCATATTGCCCTGTTGCGTTTCCCCTTTGAAACTAATGAAATCGAAATCCACTTTGGATAGTCGCTCACAACCAACGGGCGCACCACTACTCAAGACATTGTTCTTTTTCATCATGTCGCATTGCCATTGAGATATAGGAGCGACTTGGGCATAACTCACTGCACTGAGCACAGTGGCCAGACAGCCGACAATAAAACGTTTCATATCAAAAACTCAAAATAGTAAGAGTGAAAAGTAGCAGAAGTTGGAAAATAGCATATTAAGCCAAGTTGAGCGCACGCTTTGTTAGCGTGTTTTGTTCCAGTAAACAATCTCTCTAACTCGTCCGTTCTGATCCTTGTCAGCTTCTCCACCAACATCAGAAAGTTCAGGTAAGGTCGATAATTGCGGAGCGTAATAGGCAACTAACATAAGTACGAACGCATCGTAAATATCGTCTATCGCGGCGTCTTTACGTTTGGTATTTGAAATGGCCAACGACAAGCGGTCACACCATTGAGGGGATAGCTGCTGAATAATAGAAAGCCGTTCCTCTTTGCCTTCTTGCGTTCGTTTTGAAAACGTCAGCGGTTCGTCTTTCAATGCTGCAAACACCACTTCAGGATGTGATTCCCTGATAGAAAGATTGGGATGAGTTTCAATGAGCTCATCAAGCTCGCGAATCTTGGGCACAATTCCCCAAGTCTGTTTAGAAAACTTCTTATCAAGCTGCTCCACATTGGCATTACACGCCGCAATGTAATCGGTTTGGTAAACCGCCTCACGACACGGAACCGGAAACACCGAAGAACCACGTTTGCTGGTTAGAAAACGCCTTGCTGCTTTGTCACACAAGCGATCTGGAGTTTGTGCATCACTAAAACCAATAGGCATATCGATAAGCGCCGTTGAACCGATAAGATCACTCGCTAGCTCATCGAGGGTGTTTACCACTTTAAACGCAGGTATCTCATTGTCAGAGACAATCCAAGCGATCCAACCCGACTTGCAGCCATCAATTCCGATGTATTTCATTATGTTCTCGATGATTAGTTTGTTGAGGGTTATTTGGGATAACTAGCCCACTTAATGATCAGTGCCACTCACTAATCAGCAGTCTGCTTTTTACACCACGTACCTGCAAGCCCATTGCATCGAACACCTCTTCAAAGTCTCGACACTGCGCAGGGATGTTAGGTAACGAAAGCGCGGCTTCTGAAAAGAATTGTTGTTCAAAATGAGCCGAATCGTTCCAAGCGAGTTGCCACCACTCTAGAATCCTCGACTTAGACGAGCGCAGCTTTTCAGCCGTAGGAACTTTATCACTTTTACTTAAGTTCTCTTTGCTTGTAGTAGGAAAGAGGTTCCACTTATCGTTGTTTGGCCAGTAAGCGAAAGGCAAACAGTGATCAACGTGATACTCATTTTTTAATGATTTTCCACTCCACACGCTGACAATGTCGGCACGATCAGATCTAAGTTGCTCGACACGTTTACGCACATCGCGAGTATCATGGTTTTGATCGATCCATACCAAGCAGTCGTGATAAGTCTGTAGTGAAATGCTTCGTTGTCGGTTCAACTCGAAACGCTGCATCTCCATGACCCATTGATTCACCACCAGCGGTTCAATCCACGAGTGGTAGATTCTAAAGCACTCCCACAGGCTTTCATCGAGAGTAAAATAACCAAAACTTTCTAAGAACTCACTATCAATGACCAGTGATTCTCGGCTCTTCCGTCGTTTGTGAGGTGGGTATATATCGAATAGTCGGTTGTCTTTCGAGCCTTGATAAATGAAAGTCACAGGTCCTGATTTAATGGTACTGATCGTTTGTGAAAATAGCTTTTGTAGAGCCTTGGCTTCATCGCCGAGAAACATAGCGCCTATCGCTAGATCATCAGCACTTAAGTGTTTGAGTTTATTCCAACCATCCTCTTTTACAAACCCAAGTCCCTTCGTTGTGTTGCTATTTTGCTGAATCCCAGCGCCTTCTATGTCGATATCAATCAGTCGCTTAAACTGCCTAACCCAATACAGAGCAACCAAGCCCACTGGTAGAGAAATTTTCCCATCAGTTCGATCAATCACAGCGCCTGAATGCGCATCAGCAATTCTCAGTAGAGTTCTCAACAAAGCCAACTTGTATGTGGCCGACTTGTTGTCATTCACAATAATGTGGCGCACCTTGTTCAAGTCACCGGAGCCATCGTCTGGTAGTGTCATCACCACGGTTTGCCACCACACCTCACTGCGGTTCAATGTATCTTGGCTATCATCAACATGACGAACCAACAAGGCGCTGTTTTTTGATAAACGCTCGAGCTCTTCAACCGAGACTTCATAGCCTTGTCGACTGTCTTGAAACTCCCCATGACGCAGAGTGATCACCAACTTGCCATTTGGAGCTAGCAAGTTAGACAACTTTCTAAATGCGCGCTCTCGATGAGACGGAGCGAGATGCATCCAAACCGCACTGACCAATATCAAGTCAAAACGCATTCCTAGGTTTTCAGTGCGGCTAAGCGAGGGAAGTGAATCATCAATCCAGGTAACACTTGGGCCTGTATATTTCGAGCCTTGTTCGCGTAATGAAGCACTTGGTTCTATCGCAATAACATCAGCTCCGGCTTTGTGCATCCATAGCACATCACGACCGCTCCCAGCACCGACATCTAATACTTTATCGCCCTCTAAAGGCCAATAAGCTTGCCAGCTTTTATGCACCGTCTCGAACGTCACTGAGTTGTACTGCTGGCAAAGTGTGTGAGCATTTTTATCGTAAAAAGGAATCGATGAGGACATATGCGCTATTGGAGTAAGGAGTCTATCTCAATAGTAATGGGGAGCTTAGGCGATTGCTAGCAGCTCATGCAAGTTCAGCCACACCAATCAGCATTTATCGTTAGTGACTGTTTTATATCAATATCCACCTAATGAGTTCATCAGGCGAGTCACACCTCGAATTGATCTCGTCAGAAAAACAAAAACAAACAAGGTGCAAGCTGACGTGCGAACAGAGATAATTGTTTGAAGATGATTAACTCGCCTCAAGCACCAAACCGATAGAAAACTAATGAACACATACTCGCACATAGATACCCCATTCAATCTGCGCCACACCTGTTGGTTTTGTGGTGAGCCTTCCAGTAACCTTGTTGAATTTCCTAAGACAGCGCAGGCAGTTGCCAAGATTGGCCATTCACCGATAGCACTGCCGGCTTGTAATGAGTGTGCGAGAATTAACTATTCAAAGAATCTAACCTCAATTTGGTCAGTGCGCGATCAGATAAAACACACTCTGATAGACAAGTACGCTAAGCACCTTGGCATCGGTGAGAACTGGACGGAGCAAGAGCTTATTGATTCTGATTTCTCGGGTTCGACGCTCGGTGGGTTTGGGCGCAGCGCTTGGAAGATGTATCAAATCGCCAAACAACGCGTCGATTATAAAGGCTGGCCTTTGTCGGTTGATGACATCCCACTTGAGGTATACGACGAAACCAGTGGCTTTGAGTTTGACGGTACTCGTTATGCCTCAATCAATTCATGTATCGACTATTTCACCAAGGCAGCAGGCGTAGACAAAGAGCTGTTGTCGCAGCTTGTCGACATCGTTTCATCAGACCGATTTAGCTACGCACTGCGAATCACCAAGCTGAACAAGAATGTCTCTAATACCAAGCGCTCGGAGATCGTCGAAGAGGTACTACAACAAGAGTCTGAACAAGAAGAGATACTGCTTGAGCAAGCTAATTCAATGTTTAACCCAAACGTCGAAGAGGTGAATATTTCAGGCTCAATAGCGCCTGTATTTGCCATTCAGTGGGCGCTGGCTAACAAGGTTAAAGATTTAGCCCACCTTTGTGCTCTCGAAGATGAGTATTTTGACTATTTCGAGCACCTCGGCGGCCCTGCAGCTTTCATGTCCTATAACGGCCTACAACTCTATTTAGAGTCGCGTCAAGATCCTGAATGGGTAGAAGAGTTGGATCCAAATAAACAGTATTGGTGAACATGCCTCGCTACTGGTGAACACGTGTAAGCTCGATAATCGTGTCAAACACCCATTGTTAGTCCTTGTTTTATATAAAGATCTAAAAACAGAACCCTATAACAGTTAATTGTTGCAATTCGGTTAAATAGAGTGAAAACTTCAAGCATCTAAAACTATTTAATCACTGCCATCTGCGGTGAGTAAGGAGTGAATTGTGCTTGCTGTTCTTCGTATTATTTTGGCTACGGTGTTTATTATTTTCACCACTCTATGTGCTTTTGTTTACTGCTTGTTTAGCCCCAAGAACCCCAAGCATGTGTACGTTTTCTGTCGTTGGTTCAACCAACTCCAAAAGATCATCGGTGTAAAACTGGTGCAACGCGGCCTAGACAATGCCCCGACACCAGAAAACAGCGTCTACATCTCTAACCACCAAAGCATATTGGATTTTGTGACCGATCCAGGAATGCTAAGACCACGCACTGTTTCATTGGGCAAACGCGATTTGTTGTACGTGCCTTTCTTTGGCCTGCTGTATTGGATCACCGGTAACATCATGATTAACCGCGAAGACAAATCCAAAGCACGCGATACCATCAAGCAAGTGGCGGAAGCGATTCATCAGAGAGATCTGTCTGTTTGGGTTTACCCGGAAGGAACCCGTAGTAAAGGGCGTGGACTACTGCCATTCAAAACAGGCGCTTTCCGAATGGCAATTGAAGCTGGTGTGCCTATCACCCCGATGTGTACTAGCACCACGCACAATAAGATCGACTTTAATCGTGCCAATAATGGCATTGTGATCACCGAGATGTTGGAACCTATCGATGTATCCGGATACAAGCTTAGCGATGCGAGAGAGTTGGCCAATCGCTGTCACGCACTCATGGCAGAGAAAATAGCAGAGCTTGATGCCGAAGTGGCTCGTTTAGAGGCGCAGCAAAAAACAGAGTTGGATTCAGATCGTTCTTCTACGAACTAACTCGCAACGAAACCACTGAGTCATCGCTCAGTTACTTAAAAAGACACTCAACGATCGCAACTCTCATTGTTCTTGTTTTACTTGCTGGCGCTTATCCGCAAAATAAAAACAGGCGTTAACGGCTTTATAGAGCAATGGGAGCAAACGATGGAAGTGATTCACCATGGTGGCAAACATACTGTCACAGGATCTTGTCACGAGCTAAGAGATTCAGGCCAAGCGGTGCTCATCGATTGTGGCCTTTTTCAAGGTTTAGATCTTCAAGGTAAAAAGCTTCAAGGTGCGGACACTCGCCCTCTTGATATTGAATTTGAAACATCCCACCTCAACGCTCTGCTGCTGACCCATACTCACATTGATCATATTGGCCGATTACCTTGGTTACTCGCCAGTGGGTTTAACCAACCGATTTATTGCACGCAAGCCACCGCTGAACTTGCCCCTTTAATGATTGAGGATGGCTTAAAGCTGCAAGGACTCAGCAATAAACAGTCGAAGCTGATACTCAAAAAGATTCATTCGTTAATTGCTCCCAAGCCTTACGGGGAATGGTTTCCAATCACGTCTAAACAGCAAAACAACGGAAAGGATCATGATAGGCCAAATACTCTGTATGCTCGCTTTCAACCTGCGGGGCACATCTTAGGTTCTGCCTATATCGAGATTAAGTTACCCAACCAAGAGGTGGTAGTCTTCTCTGGCGATTTAGGCCCAAGTAACACACCACTACTGCCCGATCCTAAGCCACCACGACAAGCCGACTATCTGTTTATCGAATCCACTTATGGCACCAGTACACATGATGATATCGCTACGCGAGCTGAGCGTCTCAAAGCAATCATTGATCGTTCACTGCTCGACGGTGGCGTTATTCTAATTCCGGCATTTAGTATCGGCAGAACGCAGGAATTGCTTTTTGATATCGAACACCTGATCTTTGAGCATCAACTCAGTAGCGATATTCCTATTATTCTCGATTCTCCGATGGCTCAAAAAGTGACGCGTTCATACCGACGTTTTAAAGAGTTGTGGGGACAAGAAGCAAAGCAGCGTCTTGAACTGAAACGCCACCCACTCGCTTTTGAGCAGTGCATTACCGTTGATGGACATAGAATGCACAAGAAAATCGTGAATCGCCTCAAGTCGACAGGTGAACCTGCGATTGTGGTCGCAGCTTCTGGGATGTGTCAGGGTGGCAGGATAATGAACTACTTATCCGCCTTGCTTCCCGATAAACGAACCGATGTAATTTTAGCTGGCTATCAAGCGCACGGAACGCTCGGACGAGAGCTGCAACAAGGGGAAATGCAGGTTTATATTGATAACAAAGACGTTGAGGTTAATGCTCAAATTCATGGCATGTCTGGCTATTCTGCCCATGCTGATAAAGGGGACCTCTACCAATTTATAGAAGGCATCGCGACGCCACCGAAAGAGGTGCATTTGATTCATGGCGAACCAAACACTCAGTCTGAATTCGCTCAAGAGCTGCTAAAACAAGGATTCAAGGTCGTTTGAAACAAGTGTCTAATTAGGCACTTTTCCTACCGTAAAGATAAAAACTATCATTTTATCCCCTCAAAAAATGATAGCGCTCTAAAACTGCCTACCTATTCTGAGCAAGTGATATATTCTAACTTTTCCGTAACAAACTCACTATAGCAGCCGTTCATGCTAAATGGTCGATTCGTCTATTTTAACACCACCCTGTCTTAGTTACCGACCGCGGAACTTACTTGTTTGTATTAATCACTATTTATTCACTTTGAAAAATACAAAACAAAGCAACTAGTTGCACTTGCGTTTAAATGAAACGATTTCCTAAATAGCACTAAGCGTTAACAATTAGCCCCTGTAACATGCTTTATGTCACAGTAATCCCAATGCGTAGTTAAATAATTTAACACTCAGGTTACAAGTGAAGTATTGTGTTGTTCGAAAAACAATCATAAGTAAAACTAACAGGGAAAATACTCATGCAGTCATTCGTTGATTTTTTGAATGGAATTATCTGGAGTCCAGTGCTTATCTACCTATGTTTAGGTGCAGGTTTGTTCTACTCCGTCATGACTCGATTTGTTCAAATCCGTCACTTCTTTGAAATGTGGCGCTTGCTACTATCGGGTAAAAGCTCATCAAAAGGCATCTCGTCTTTCCAAGCTCTAGCCGTTTCGCTATCTGGCCGTGTAGGTACAGGTAACATTGCTGGTGTTGCTGCCGCTATCGGTTTCGGTGGCCCAGGTGCAGTATTCTGGATGTGGGTTGTAGCCTTCTTTGGCGCCGCGACTGCTTATGCAGAATCTACGCTAGCGCAAATCTACAAAGAAGAAGACGAAGGCCAGTTCCGTGGTGGTCCGGCTTACTACATTGAAAAAGCAATGGGTCAGAAGTGGTACGCATGGATCTTCGCAATCGCAACTATTTTTGCATGTGGTATTTTGCTTCCAGGTGTTCAGTCAAACAGTATTGGTAATGCTGTAGAAGCTGCATTTGGCTCAGGTGACATGATTGAAACAGCTATCGGTACATTCAGTTTCGCTAAAATTTTCACTGGTACTGTAGTTGCTATTATCCTAGCGTTCATCATCTTTGGTGGTGTTAAACGTATTGCGAACTTCACACAAATCGTTGTTCCATTCATGGCACTGGCTTACATCATCATCGCGTTCGTTATCATTCTGCTAAACATCGGCCAAGTGCCAACGGTTTTCGCAATGATTGTTGGCGATGCATTCACACCTATGGCAGGCTTCGGTGCTGCAATTGGTTGGGGTGTTAAGCGTGGTGTTTACTCAAACGAAGCGGGTCAAGGTACAGGTCCTCACGCGGCTGCGGCTGCAAGTGTTGATCACCCAGCTCAGCAAGGTTTGGTACAAGCTTTCTCTATCTACATCGATACTCTTCTAGTATGTTCTGCTACAGCGTTCATGATCATCATCACTGGTGCTTACAACGTTCACGGCGGCGCTGAGGGTGTGTTCCTTGTTCAGAACCTAGCAGCAAACATCGGTGCGAATGGTCCTGTATTTACACAGCTTGCTATTGAAAGTGCACTACCAGGCATTGGTAAGCCATTCATCGCATTTGCTCTGTTCTTCTTCGCATTTACAACGATTCTTGCTTACTACTACATCGCAGAAACGAATATTGCTTACCTACGTCGTACCATCAAGATCCCTGGCATGATGTTCGTACTTAAGCTTGTTCTTATCACTGCCGTTTTCTATGGCACAGTTAAAACAGCGAACCTTGCATGGGCAATGGGTGATGTTGGTGTTGGCTTGATGGCATGGTTAAACATCGTTGGTATTCTGATCATCTTCTTCATGTCTAAGCCTGCGCTTAAAGCTCTAGCTGACTACGAAGAACAGCAGAAACAAGGCGTCACTGAGTACACGTTCAACCCTGTAAAACTAGGCATTAAAGGTGCTACCTACTGGGAAGAGAAGTACAAGCGTAAAACAGGAAAATCTCCTGAAGCTGAAACTGCAGACACTAAACCTGTAGAGCAACCTTCAGCTTAAGCTTTCCTTAGCAAATAGATCGCTTTAACAAATAGTGCTATTAATAACGCATAAAAAAGGGGTTAGCTATTTCGGCTAACCCCTTTTGTTTTATTCATAACCAATAAATGGCTTATAACAAACTAACTGTTCCCGAGTTAGAGTATTAAGCAGCGATTTCTTGTGTTGCCATTTGAGGCGCTTTCTTCTCACCGATAGGCAGTACTGTGCGGCCGTATTCGTTGTTGATTACTTGTGCCATTGCAAAGTAGATAGCTGAAGCGCCACAGAAGATACCTTCAAAACCAGCGATAGTACCGATTAGTTCGCTGCCAGTGAAATCACGAGCTGCAAGTAGGAAGAACAAGATAGTTAGTGAACCGAATACTACTTGCTTCGCCACTGGGTAGCATAGAGAGCCGATGAACATGAAGCCTGTGAAGATGCCCCATAGTAGTAGGTACCAACCCATGAATGCTGCAGGGCTTGCAGGTAGGCCCATGTAAGGCATCACGATTAAACCAACCAAAGACAACCAGAATAGGCCGTAAGAAGTAAACGCAGTTGTACCGAACGTGTCACCACGTTTGAAACACATTGTGCCCACGATAACTTGGCTCAAACCACCGTAAAAAATACCCATAGCAAGAATCATTGAATCGATTGGAAAGAAACCTGCGTTGTGGATATTAAGAAGAATAGTGGTCATACCGAAACCCATTAAGCCTAGTGGCGCTGGGTTAGCTAGTTTGGTCGACATTGCGAATTTACCTTATTAAAGTGGTTGATTAAAAAAAAGCGATAAAAATTATCAGAAAATTTTAATCTATAAACCGTACAACTAGGTAATCCAGTTATCGAAAACTAAGATTGTGTAAATGATCTTATGGAAAATAGGTTTCATAATGAATCTATTCAATTCACCGAAACTATCAATAAACAGGTTCCCTATCACGTTCGTTCCTCACTGTAGGGAATGACGGAAGTTTGCTTAGATGCGAGTAAGTGAAATGAAGAACAAGAGAGCGAGCTTTTCGTTACTCGTTTACTCGCATCCCGTATCTACTCACTCACCTGTTATCTTAAATTATGCTTGTTGAGCTTTAGACTCAGACACTTGAGATTGAACGTCTGAAGAAGCGTTTTTACTCGCATCGCGCTTGGCTAACAACGTCACGACAATCAACTGAGCAACAAGAGCGCCTAACACAACCAATGCACTTCCCGTAAAGCCTGCGACTACAAAACTAATCAGAGCAATAGAGCCGTTCATCAATGCGTAAGGAAGCTGCGTCTTAAAGTGTTCAAACTGATCACACCCAGCCCCGGTTGAAGAAAGAATCGTGGTTTCAGAAATCGGTGAGCAATGGTCACCAAACAAGCCACCAGACAACACAGCGCCAATTGCGACGAGAAGCGGAGCATCTATCGCAATCGCGGTTGGAATAACCAATGGCATCATTATCGCGAAGGTTCCCCACGACGATCCCGTTGCGAATGAAATGATAGCCGATAATAAAAACGCGACCGCAGGTACTAACCAATATGGAAAGCCGCTCTGTGCTTGCTCAGCAATATAAGCTGCCGCACCCAACTCTTTACCAACGGTGCTTAATGCCCAAGCCAATACCAAGATGATCGCGACTGGCATCATGTTTCCCATGCCTTTTAAGTACACAGAAACACCATCAGACAACTTTCTTACACCGTAGTAAGCCATTAACGAAATTAATGTAATCGCCGCAAAGAAATAAGCCGATGATAACGCCGCTCTAAATGATGAACCTGCGACCTTTTGGAACGGGAAGCCTTGTGGAACCAACATGGCACACAACACCACCAGCATCACTAACAATGGTGCCCAGACAAAAGATGCCTTTGCATTTTTATGCGAGAACGGATTTAGTGATTCGTTATTCACGCCAGAGTTAATTCCCGCCTGGCAATCACGCTCGGCTTTTGCCATTGGCCCAAAGTCTAAACCTTTAACGGACACAAGCGGAACGATGAAAATCGCAAGAAATGCGTAGAACTGAAAAGGAATCGCACCGATGAAGGCATCCCAATCGGACATGTTGACATTCAACGCCGTGAACTCTTTCTGAATAAGGCTCATGATGTAAACACCCCATCCAATGAAAGGGATAAGAATAGCAACGGGCGACGAGGTTGAATCAATGATGAATGCTAGCTTCTGTCTAGAAAGTTTCAGTTTATCGAAAAGGGGACGAAAAACAGGGCCAACAATTAAAGGGGTGCCTAAGTCTGAGAAAAATATAACGATTCCACCCAACCATGCTGACAATTGAGCTTGGCATTTATTGCTTACCCACTGAGTCACTCGCTTTGCAAACGCGACGCCACCACCGGACTTTTCCATCAATGCGACAAAGCCACCGATGAATACCAACAGCATGATCACACCAGCGTTATAGCTGTCGGTAAGTTGAGGGACTAGGTAACCTTTCACCATGGTACCAAACGTATCAAGCGGGTTAAGTTCGCTAAACATGCCAGTCAGCATTGCAACACCACTCAGCACACCAGCAAAAAGGCCTATCACCACATTCCTTGTCGCCAATGACAACACCAAAGTAATCACAATGGGGATGAGTGACGTGATATCTGTCTGTTCCATAGGTACACCTTAACCCTAAAATAAGAGAATAAATATAAATTAAATTTGAATATAAATTCACAAGCATCATTTGTACAGAACTTTATCCTCTAACTGGATAATTAGTCTTTAAATGCGCTTCAACATAGCCAAATAGACCAATCACCCTGCTTAAATAGCCAAGTTCGAAACGGAAAAAAGCCGAAAGTAGACACTTTCGGCTTTTGATTATTTATATCGCTATGGTCGTACTACTGAGCTCGTAACTTAGGCCACCTCTTCAGTATTCAGACTATCAATTACAGCTGATTTCATCCCAGAACCAATTCGATTGAACTGGGCTTTCCCAAACACCTGGGCCGTTTTTAGCCACGAAGCACTTACCGTTATGCGTCACTTTATCGCCATTACTCACTTGGCTAACACCGGCTTGCCACGTAATAAATTCAGATGGATCGACAACCACTGGCGGTTCTGTCACAGGTGGTTCAACGGGTGCAGGGTCTACTGGTTCTGGATCGACAGGGGCAGGATCAACAGGCGTTGGATCTGTCACAACTGGTGGTGTTGGCTCGCCCGCTACTAGTTTCCAAGGGCCACCATTGGCAGGGTCATCCCCTTGTGTCCACCATTTCGCTTCGTAGGTTGCGCCATTATGAGTCACTTGGTCACCCGCGTTGTAAACCTTGCTCGCACTCCAACCATTACCACCGGGATTGGTTCCTGGATCTACCGGATCCAGCTTATCGACCACTTTCACTTCAGGCCAACTCGCATGTGACCCATAAAAATTGGTCACACACTTCTCGTAATCGCCAGCCACCAACGCAGAATAAGCCGTTTGGAAACCAACAAGCTCACACTCAAACGAGTAACCTTCTGGGCGGTCTGCGTAGTATTTCCAGTTACCATCCCAGTTGGTGTACAACACATCCGTTGCTCCGTTGAGGTTTAAGCTTCCGTAAGGCGTTTGCTGCCAACAAGTATTGGCTTCATCCGCTTCTACCGGAATTTCATAGTGCGCTGCTAACCCTTCCCAATAACGAATACGGTTAACGGGTTGGCCTTTGTCTTTGTTCTGCTCGCCACATTCAATACCACCATTGATCACGTTGATTGTGGTACCAAAGCCATAACCAATACCCGCATCCAATTCGCGTTGAGATGGCGTCCAAGTGCGGTCGATGACATGCAGCATAGCTGGTTTAGGTGCTTGAGGGGTAAGGAAAAACCAAATAGCAGAAGCTAAGTTCAACCAAGAGTCCGCCACTAAGCCCGGATTGTTGAGAAGCACCGTCGCGTCACCATCAAACATCACTTCAGAGAACGCGCCATAATTAAAATGGTAAGAAAGCTGTTTAGCACCACGTCCGAAGTAGCCCTGTCCCGCAGCACATGGCCAACGGGCATTCTGCCAATCGTTCTGACCACAACCTGTGGTGTAACCTTCTTGGCCTTCAGACCAACCCATTTCGCGAACATGCACCAGCGCTTGCTGCCACTCTTCTAGAGCTAATGGATTATCAGAGGTGTTGTCTATCGCGATATGCCCACCCGTCTCTTGTGAAAAGTGAGCAAAGGCCGTGATGATGGATTTTTTACAGATAGCATCAGAATCACGGCCATCGGTGTACTCTCCACAGAACGCTGGGAATTTACCGATCGCACGTAAGAAGCGAGTGTAGGTGTATTCTGGCGCTGCCATCTGAGTGAGGAAGTCCCATTCAGATTGAGGGAACACGCGCTCTACACGCTTTATGTTTTCAGGATTCGAGGGGGAACCGGGTTCAATCGCTTCAACGATTGTATTCGGGCGAGTTTGAAGGGCCTGTGACCAGATCGCATACATAGGATCGGATGTTTTCGCTTGTTCAGCAGCTTGTAGAGCCGACTTTTCAACAAGGTAACCATTCGGGTTTTGCGGATCAGGTTGAATGTTCAAAGACGCATGACTTTGCGCTGCTAATGTGCAGCCCAGTACTGTCGCCAAATATTTGATTTTTAACATGATGGATTCTCTTATCTGTCCTTAATAAGTCCATCAAAGAGTATGCTTCACATGTGGAATGGCCTAGCTGTAGCTGTGTGAATTTATAAAAAGTGCGAGTGATCTTTTTGATATATGGCTCAACACAACAAAGCGTCTCATGGTTTCTTGAGCTGATATCTAGTTTCCAACTCATTTGGTTTCTAGTTATTGTTCATTTGATTTCGAGGTATTGCTCATAAGCCTTTAATGTAATGAATCAATATAATCAATCGAAAAGAAAAAAGCCCCGAACTGAGTTCGAGGCTTAAGATCTTAATCAAAGCTGGTTAAATCTCTAAGAGATTATTCCCACTCGATAGTTGCTGGTGGCTTACCAGAAATATCGTAAACAACACGTGAAATGCCGTTAACTTCGTTGATAATACGGTTAGAAACCTTACCTAGGAAGTCGTATGGTAGGTGTGCCCAGTGAGCAGTCATGAAGTCGATAGTTTCTACGGCACGTAGAGATACAACCCAATCGTACTTACGGCCATCGCCCATTACGCCAACTGAACGTACTGGTAGGAATACCGTGAATGCTTGAGATACTTTGTGGTAAAGGTCAGCAGCGTGAAGCTCTTCAATGAAAATAGCATCTGCGCGACGCAGTAGATCACAGTACTCTTTCTTGATTTCGCCAAGAACACGAACACCTAGACCAGGACCCGGGAATGGGTGGCGGTAAAGCATGTTGTATGGAAGACCAAGCTCAAGGCCGATCTTACGTACTTCATCTTTAAACAGCTCACGTAGAGGTTCAACAAGACCCATTTCCATATCATCAGGAAGGCCACCAACGTTGTGGTGAGATTTGATTACGTGTGCTTTACCTGTCTTAGATGCTGCAGACTCGATTACGTCTGGGTAGATAGTACCCTGAGCAAGCCATTTAGCATTAGATAGTTTCTTAGACTCTTCATCGAAGATATCTACGAATACGTGACCGATGATTTTACGCTTAGCTTCTGGTTCAGCTTCGCCTTCCAGAGCTTTAAGGAAACGATCTTCTGCATCGACTTTGATGATGTTTAGGCCGAACTGGTCACCAAACATATCCATAACTTGCTCAGCTTCGTTTAGACGAAGAAGGCCGTTATCAACAAATACACATGTTAGTTTGTCGCCGATAGCGCGGTGAGCAAGCATCGCAACTACAGATGAATCAACACCACCAGAAAGACCAAGGATAACTTCGTCGTCACCTACTTGTTCTTTAATACGTGCAACTGCATCTTCAATGATTGAAGCTGAAGTCCACAGACCTTCACAACCACATACGTTAAGAACGAAGTTCTCAAGCATTTTCAGGCCGTTTTTAGTGTGTGTTACTTCTGGGTGGAATTGAACACCGAAGTACTTCTTCTCTTCGTTTGCCATTGCAGCGTATGGGCAAGTGTCTGTTTCAGCGATCTTTGTGAAATCAGCTGGAATCTCAACTACTTTGTCGCCGTGGCTCATCCAAACATCTTGAGTAGACTCAAGGTCAGCGAAAAGTGCAGATTCGCCAGTCACTTGTACCGCTGCGTAGCCGAACTCGCGCTCAGTAGACGTTGCTACTTTACCGCCAAGTTGCTCAGCCATAGTTTGCATGCCGTAGCAGATACCGAATACAGGAACACCTGAATCAAATACGTACTGAGGTGCACGTGGAGAGTTCTCCTCCGTTACACTTTCAGGACCACCAGATAGGATGATGCCGTCTGGATTGAATTCACGAATATCCGCTTCTTCTACGTCCCAGCTCCAAAGTTCACAGTAAACACCGATCTCACGAATACGACGAGCTACTAGCTGTGTGTATTGAGAACCGAAGTCTAGAATTAGAATACGTTGGTCATGAATATTTTTAGTCATTGTAAGCAGTCTTATTGGCTATGTGATAAAACGGAGGTGAGTTTACTCACCTCTGATTAACTCTTCAAGAAATAAAGCAAACGTTTTCGTTAGATATCTTTAACCACGTATTTTGAGACAATCGGACTTTTAACAAAACAGGCGGTAGATATAATACCAATCACAGTAAGTAAGTGTTCAGGAATAGCGTAGGAAAAAAGCCTGAGAACGAGGCAGGATTTTCTGATAAGTAGTTATTCTACAATCAAAAATTCTAACGAAGTTATCGAGGTTTTTAACAAGCTAGGATGACCAGTTATTTACTACGATTGGTATATTAATGTGCCGACTAAATCAGCACATTATTCAAACGTTTGGACGTATTATTAACCTAAACGGTAGTTAGGTGCTTCTTTCGTGATTTGAACATCGTGTACGTGAGATTCTTTCATGCCCGCACCAGAGATACGAACAAACTCAGCTTTAGTACGCATGTCTTCAACAGTTGCAGAACCCGTTAGGCCCATGCTTGAGCGTAGACCGCCCATCTGTTGGTGAACGATCTCTTTTAGACGACCTTTGTATGCGATACGACCTTCAATACCTTCTGGAACAAGCTTGTCTGCAGCGTTGTCAGATTGGAAGTAACGGTCAGAAGAACCTTGAGACATAGCGCCAAGAGAACCCATACCACGGTAAGACTTGTAAGAACGACCGTTGTAAAGAATAACTTCACCCGGTGCTTCTTCAGTACCCGCGAACATTGAACCAACCATCACACAAGATGCGCCAGCAACGATAGCTTTACAGATATCGCCAGAGAAGCGGATACCGCCATCTGCGATTACTGGAATACCGTATTCGTTAGCTACTTCAGCTGCGTCTGCGATTGCTGTTACTTGAGGAACACCAACACCAGTAACGATACGAGTCGTACAGATTGAACCCGGGCCGATACCTACTTTAACCGCACTAACACCCGCTTCGATAAGAGCACGAGCGCCAGCGCCAGTTGCTACGTTACCACCGATGATTTGTAGATCAGGGTATGCAGCGCGAGTTTCGCGGATACGGTTAAGTACGCCTTCAGAGTGACCGTGTGAAGAGTCGATAAGTAGAACGTCTACGCCAGCTTCAACTAGAGCAGCAACGCGCTCTTCGTTACCAGCGCCAGCACCAACAGCTGCACCTACACGTAGGCTGCCGCGCTCATCTTTACAAGCGTTTGGTTTACGTTCTGCTTTGTGGAAATCTTTTGCAGTGATCATTCCAGTAAGTTGGAAGTCATCATTTACAACAAGAACTTTTTCAACACGCGCTTCGTGCATTTTCTCTTGAACTTCTTCACGAGTTGCACCTTCTTTAACAGAAGCAAGGCGAGCTTTAGGTGTCATTACTACATCAACTTTCTTAGAAAGGTCAGTAACAAAGCGAACGTCACGGCCAGTAATAATACCAACAAGTTCGTTTGTTTCAGTAACAACAGGGAAACCGGCAAAGCCGTGTTTTTGGGTAAGGGCTACAACATCAGCGATTGTCGCGTCAGGGCTTACTGTTACTGGGTGAGAAACCACACCAGCTTCGTAAATTTTAACCTGGCGAACCATTTCAGCTTGCTGTTCGATTGACATATTCTTATGAATGAAGCCTATTCCGCCTTCTTGTGCCAGTGCAATCGCTAGGCGAGCTTCTGTCACAGTATCCATAGATGCAGATATCATTGGGATGTTTAGGGAAATATTCTTCGTCAGCTGAGTGCGAAGATCAGCTGTATTAGGGAGAACGGTGGAGTGTGCTGGCACTAGCAGTACGTCGTCGAATGTCAGCGCTTCTTTGGCAATTCTTAGCATTTGCAATATCTCACAATAATAGGAGTAAAAAGAAACAATCCAATCTCATCGTTTCGCCTAATGAGGGCAGCCAATTAAGGAAAATCAAACTGCATTTGGATTAGATATTGCGGACGGATTATACGGCCAACGAAATCGCTTGGCTACACATTTTTGTACTTTTAATTTGCATTTACCCCCTTGCTATGTATTATATTACCGCTATCTTCCATACTCACGCCCTGTGAGATTCCAAGAAAGACCTTCCTTCAAGGAAAGATAGTGCTTCTATGACTAATCCAAACATCTTTACTGTTTCTCGCCTCAACTCAGAGGTTCGTCTCCTATTAGAAAACGAAATGGGAATAGTCTGGCTCGTTGGTGAAATCTCAAACTTCTCTGCACCTGTATCTGGTCACTGGTACCTCACGCTTAAAGACTCTCGCGCTCAAGTTAAGTGCGCCATGTTTCGTGGCAATAACCGCCGTGTCACCTTTAAGCCCCAGAATGGTAATCAAGTTCTAGTCAAAGCTCGCCTGTCTCTTTATGAGCCACGTGGTGATTATCAACTGATCATCGAAAGCATGCAGCCAGAGGGTGACGGTAAGCTTCAGCAAGAGTTTGAAAAACTGAAGATGAACCTTGCCGCAGAAGGCCTGTTTGCTCAATCGAGTAAGCAAGCTCTTCCTGAACACCCAAAACGTGTTGGCGTTATCACATCTAAAACCGGTGCAGCGCTGTTTGATATTCTTGATGTACTAAAAAGGCGCGATCCTTCGCTACCGGTTGTGGTTTACCCGACCATGGTTCAAGGCGAAGAGGCGGCGATTCAGATTGCCCAAGCGATTGGACGCGCTAACGAACGCAATGAATGTGATGTGTTAATCGTCGGCCGTGGTGGCGGCTCACTGGAAGACCTATGGTGCTTCAATAACGAGATCGTAGCTCGCACAATCGCAGCAAGCCAAATCCCGATTATCAGCGCCGTTGGCCACGAAGTGGATGTCACTATCGCTGATTTCGTTGCCGATATGCGTGCCCCAACGCCATCAGCTGCCGCAGAATTGGTTAGCCGTGATAACAGTCATAAAGAACAAGCTTTCGCGTCTAAACGTGCTCGCTTAGTCAGTGCGATTCGTCATGTGTTAATCAAACAGGCGCAATCAACTCAAACGTTGAAATACCGCTTAGAGAAGCAACACCCTAGCTACCAACTTCAAAAGCAGAGTCAGCAGCTTGATGACCTAGATATGCGTTTGCGTCGTGGTATGACTCAATACCTAAAACAGCATGCACAGCGTGTTGAACGTAAACAGCACCAGCTTCAATTGAACTCGCCAGTGAAACGCCTTGGCGAACAGAAACTGCATCTGCAACGTTCAGAGCAAAAGCTATTGGATGCAATGGACAAGACATTACTAACCACTCGCCACCAGCTCGCTATGGCTGCAGAGAAGTTAGAGACCGTTAGTCCACTGGCAACCCTAAAGCGTGGCTACAGCATTACTCATTCAGAATCGAGCAAGACGGTATCATCGATTAACGATGTCGAAGTCGGTGAAGTGATCACCACTCAAGTTGAAGACGGTGTGATTGAGTCGCAAGTGACCACAAGAGTGACTAAGAGCGAGCTTTAAGTTCGACCTAACGTTTCAAACCAGAAAGCCCTATCGATAATCGACAGGGCTTTTTAGTATCTAACGCTTTCAAAAAACTAACCTATTCCAACCCTACTCAGTAGTAGAAGGCTCCTTCATGGTTAGCATCCCTTCAGTCACAATAAAGTTGATGATGAAGTCTAGCCCTTGGCTCTCTTTGAGGTTGGTGAACACGTATGGCTTGGTTGGACGCATGCGTTGTGTGTCTTGCTCCATCACCTCAAGTGACGCACCCACATATGGTGCTAAATCGATCTTATTGATAACCAGCAGATCAGAACGCGTAATACCCGGTCCGCCTTTACGTGGGATCTTCTCCCCTTCCGCTACATCAATCACGTAGATGGTAAGATCGGCTAATTCAGGGCTGAACGTCGCACTCAAGTTATCACCGCCACTTTCGACGAATACCACATCGAGGTTCTTATGCAGCTTGGCAAGCTCTTCTACCGCAGCTAAGTTCATCGACGCATCTTCACGGATCGCCGTGTGCGGACAGCCACCCGTTTCAACACCAATAATACGATCTGGTTCTAGAGCCTCTGCTCGCGTAAGTATCTTGGCATCTTCTTGAGTGTAGATGTCGTTGGTTACCACTGCGATATTGAGCTTGTCGCGAATCGCTTTACAAAGCACTTCTAATAGCGCTGTTTTACCAGACCCTACCGGGCCGCCAATACCAATTCGAAGTGGTTGCTTATAACTTTCCATTGTCTACTTCCTTATATTCTTTTTGCTACATCGTTCGCGCTAACCGCTACGAACGAAATAGTCGTGTGTATTGTGTTTCGTGCAATGAACTCGCTAATGCCATCGAAGGCGAAAAGCTGCCTATCATCCAATCTTCTATCGTGCGGGCCTTTTCGATCACCTCAGGAAAGGTGTTGGTGATATTAATCAATGCCAACTGACCATCGGTTTGACCTAAAGGCACTAACTTGACCCCTGCGGTAACGATGTTTTCAAGCCAACTCCATAAATAACCCTGCTTGAGGCTCTCTAAATCAATACCCCAATGCTGAGCCGCCATACACATGCCCAACAATTGGTTTGGATGACTATCAACAGAATCCACCAGCGAAATATCGATATCCAAGCGCTTCAACAAGGTGTTCAATGCATGCCCACGCTGCTTTTCTTCCGCTCGCAATTCACTGGTTTCACGGCTTGAGTATAAGTAGTTACACCAATGCTCAATCTCATCGATTTCACCCTTTTCTAGCGCGTGATAAAGACGCTCTAAGATAGGTAATTCCAAAGTTGCGACACTGGAACTGACGATGGTATTAAGCCACTGTTCCATGCTGTTGCGATCGGTCACCCACCCCGCTTCAACCGCTAACTCTAAGCCTTGCGAATAAGTGAACCCACCAATCGGCAACGATGGACTGATCAATTGAAACAGACGATAGACGGCTACATTTTCTGTTGTGGTCATAATCGTGCCCTCAGTCTTCCAGAATCAAATAAGTTCGAGAGCCTACGCGCCTAACAGCAATAGTGCGCTTGCTGAAGCCACGCCGACTGACAACCATTTAGAGTAAACCGCGCGACCAACAAAAGTACCGATAACCATCAGAGCCAAAGCACTGATACTCATGCCTGTTGCGAACTGAGTCAGGTTGCTCGCGGCTTCAACGCCGTGTGCGTAACCATGGAAAAACAACATAGCAATCGAAGCAACTAATACGCTGTTTACACGCTTGGTTGATGGTGAGAATACATGCCATAAACATAAGCTGACGACAAACAGAGAAGCGATAATGGCAGGCTCAACAATCACAGAGAAACCTAGGGCTTGGCCTGCGATAAGCCCTACCACTAAAGACACCAATCCACCGCCAATCAGAGCTGCTTTTGTCTTGGTGGAAAATGACAGTGCGCCAATTAATAAACCGAAAGCGATCAGCATGATCAGATGATCCATGCCAGTCACAGGGTGAGTTAAGCCAGACATAAACGAGTGAGACTCATGAACTGAATGCGCCCCATGTCCTGGGTGAGCGAAAGCCATCGTTGATGTTGTTAGAGAAGCTATTGTGAAAGTGCATAAGCCTGCAGCTGTTTTAAAGTTCATCGCGAGTTCCTTGCGTTTATAGTTATTAATATTTGTTGTTATATAAATCGTTTAGTGAGTCATCAATGACTCGATTAATGATGGTGATGATGTCCACCAGAGCGACCGCCATAAGCACCGCCTTCTGGTTCAAACGGTTGTTTCTCAGTGGTCACTTTCGCGCCTAAGCCTTCAACCATTTCATCTAAAACATGGTCGTGTTGATAACGAACCCAACCCGCTTCCACTTGCAGCGGAACATGACGGTTACCAAGGTGATACGCCACTCGCGTTAACAGGAGCAAGTCTTCACAGTAAACAGTCGAAACGGTTTCTGGTGCCGCTTTCACTTCTACGACTAAACCGCATTTACTTGAGAGTTGTTCGCCACCACGCAAGATATGACCTCGTGGTAGAAACAGTCCGGCATTGCGCCCGTCATCGAGCATCACCTTAAGACGGCTCTTAATGCGGCTATCGATCGGCAGGCTTAAGTAGCCGTCCGGTGCATTTTGTATTTGAGTATTCAGTTGAGTCAGTTCAATCATGCTATTACCTCAATCTCCTTGTGAGATTTATAACGTTTAAATTAGGAGCCTTCAGCCTAAAAGCCCTTAGCTAAGAGCTAGAACAAGAGCCTTCAGCTCAGCGCTAAAATAAAAGCCTTCAGCCGAGCTCTTAAAATAGAAAATACCGTTGTGCCATTGGTAGTTCTTCAGCAGGCTCACAAGTTAGCAATTCACCATCGGCGCGTACTTGATACGTCTGAGAGTCGACCTCAATTTTTGGCATCCAATCGTTGAGCTTCATGTCGGCTTTGCTGATATTTCGGCAGTTGCTCACAACACCAATCAAGCTCTGCAAACCCAATTGCTTATCAATGTTCTGCGCCTTGGCTTCCTTAGAAACAAACAACATTGATGTGTTTTGACATGCCTTGCCGTAGCTACCAAACATTGAACGGTAATGGACTGGCTGAGGTGTTGGGATTGAAGCATTTGGGTCACCCATCGGCGCCATGGCGATCATGCCGCCTTTCAAAATCACACTAGGTTTCACACCAAAGAAAGCGGGCTTCCACAACACTAAGTCTGCTAATTTCCCTGCTTCGATAGAACCGATTTCATGAGACATACCATGAGTGATCGCTGGGTTGATGGTGTATTTAGCGACATAGCGTCTTAGGCGGAAGTTATCGCTGTAGTCGGAATCTTCTTTTAGGCTGCCGCGCTGAACTTTCATCTTGTGCGCAGTTTGCCAAGTTCGAGTGATCACCTCGCCTACACGTCCCATTGCTTGTGAGTCCGAAGCGATCATCGAAAAGGCACCTAAGTCATGAAGAATGTCTTCTGCGGCAATGGTTTCACGGCGGATACGTGACTCTGCGAACGCGACATCTTCAGCAATCGATGGTGACAAGTGATGACAGACCATCAACATGTCTAAGTGCTCATCGACGGTATTGATGGTGTAAGGGCGTGTTGGATTGGTTGAGGAAGGCAAAACGTTCGGCTCACCTGCAGCACGAATAATATCGGGAGCATGACCACCGCCCGCACCTTCGGTGTGATAGGTATGAATCACGCGGTCGCCGATTGCGCCAAGTGTCGATTCAACAAAACCAGATTCATTCAGAGTGTCGGTATGAATCGCAACTTGTACGTCCATCTCGTCAGCCACACTCAAACAGGTATCGATTGAAGCGGGAGTGGTTCCCCAGTCTTCGTGTAACTTCAAACCCACCGCGCCTGCCGCTACTTGCTCACGTAGTGCTTCTGGCTGACTGGCATTGCCTTTGCCTAACAAACCAAAGTTCATCGGGAATTGATCGAGTGACTCTAGCATGCGGTGCATGTTCCAAGGCCCCGGTGTGCATGTGGTCGCGTTAGTACCTGTGTTTGGTCCAGTGCCACCGCCGATCATGGTTGTCACACCTGACGCCAGTGCTTCTTCAATCTGTTGTGGGCAAATAAAATGAATGTGTGAATCAATACCACCAGCAGTCAAGATTGAACCTTCGCCTGCTAAAATTTCCGTGCCCGGGCCAATCACAATATCAACGCCCGGTTGAACATCTGGGTTGCCCGCTTTGCCCAATGCCTGAACTCGACCATCTTTGACTGCGACATCGGCTTTTACGATGCCCCAGTAATCCAACACAATCGCGTTAGTGATCACCAAATCTGGAGTTTCGGCACTTGGACGTTGGCTTTGCCCTTGTCCATCACGGATAACTTTGCCGCCGCCGAATTTCACTTCGTCGCCGTATACTGTGTAATCTTTTTCAACTTCTAGCCATAAATCAGTGTCAGCAAGACGCACTCGGTCACCGACTGTTGGCCCAAACATTTCGGCATAAGCCTGTCTGGATATCGTCGCCATGTTCAATCCTTTGTTATTTTCATTATTCCGTGGGAGCGCTTAGAGCTTGCCCATCACCTTTCCTTGGAAGCCATAGATCTCTAACTTACCGGCGTAACGCACTAACTCGACGCTACGCGACTGACCCGGCTCAAAGCGGGTTGCAGTACCCGCAGGAATATTGAGTCGAAAGCCTTTAGTGACCTCTCGGTTAAAGATCAGCGAAGGGTTTGCTTCATAGAAGTGGTAATGAGAGCCAATTTGGACAGGACGATCGCCAATGTTTTGCACCTTAACGGACGTTGTGTCTCGGCCTTCATTGAGAGTGATGTCACCCGGTGAGGTTTCTACTTTTCCGGGAACGAATCCTGAGTATTGTTTTGTGGAACCAGCCATATTACTTCTCCCTACACGATAGGTTCATGAACGGTCACCAGCTTGGTGCCATCAGGAAAAGTGGCTTCGACTTGTACATCAGGGATCATGGAAGGGATCCCCTCCATAACGTCATCGACAGTAAGAAGTGTGCGTCCAAAATCCATCAATTCCGAAACGGTTTTCCCCTCACGGGCACCTTCAAGAATGGCACTGCTGATCAGAGCAATAGATTCTGGGTAGTTGAGTTTTAAGCCTTTCTGTTTACGCTGCTGTGCCAGCATTCCTGCGCAGAAGATAAGTAGCTTATCTTTTTCTCTTGGTGTTAATTCCATTTAGCTGCCCGCTGTTAGTGTTGTTTTCTTATTGCTCAAAAACGCATGAGCAGTAAGTGGGATTCAATCACAGCAAGCTTGAAAAAATGTACCTAGGGTCGGAAGTCACCCTAGGTACAAAAAGGGCTAATCGCTAAGTCGCCCAAATCCTTGGTAAATCAGGAGTCGTACCACATAAATGAGAGCGAGTTGCTTGCCAAATCTGACCAAAGGCTTGGAGGATATCTTCACTCCAATTACCCAAGGCTCGCACCACAATCAATCCTTCTATCTGAGTAGCACCCAATATTAATGTGGGTTCACTCGACGTTTTTGATGTAACTGATTGCTGTGAAGCTTGCTGTGTAATAGATATGAGCAAGCTCTGTACCAACTCTAGATCTTGCTTCTCATTTGAGGTGATATAAAAGGTTCCCATCATTGAATAATCAAGTAACCCCATATTTATCATTAACTTATCGCCACCATGAAAATTAAAGCCTTCAGTCAGAAGCCTTTGATTATCAAGATAGATTTCTGTTTTCCCAACGAGATGACCATGCTCGAATCCCTCATTCTGTGCAGGGCGTCCAAAACAGTGCATCTCCCAACCCCAAAACTGTGCACCCTTTTCTAGGCGAATTTCAGTATCTAAACGAACGTGTGCATTGGGGAAAAAGATGTTCTCTTGCGGCATCCATTCCAAGCGTGCATCTTTCTTCACTCGTAGGGTCTGCTTCTGCTTGGCGTACTTGTTGTTTGAGCGATAAAACTTGGTCGCACCGGGTGTGGTAATCAACGCGTGAGCACCGTGCTCAAGATTCACGTTAATATTGAGAGTGTCACCACCTACCACTCCGCCGGGGGGATGGAGTAAGTAGGTGTGACACGTTTCCCCATCAGGATACAGGGGGCGTTGCACCGCAAGCGGACCAGACTGCTGACGATTCTTTAATACGGTTTTATCACCTCGATCGACAAAGGTGAGGTTTAAACTCGCTTGCCAACCATCACGAATATCTTGTTCGATGGTCTCATTCAAAGATAAAGCTTCTACTAAAGAAGCCTTGCTTACTTCATTCGGAGAAAAGAGAGAATTCATACGGTTAGGTACTCCTTTATCAAGGACTCATCGAGCCCTGTCATTTCACCTTCTGCCACTTGGCGTCCACGGTCGATAATGCAAAAACGGTCACCGACCTTTCTTGCAAACGGCAGCTTCTGTTCAACCAACAGAACCGTGAGCCCCATTTTCTCGTTGAGCATGCGAATGATGTCGCCAATCTCTTGCACAATATTGGGTTGAATACCCTCCGTCGGCTCATCCAAGATCAATAGCTTTGGATTAACCACCAGCGCACGCCCAATCGCTAGCTGTTGCTGCTGGCCACCCGATAAATCACCACCGCGACGATGTAGCATCTCTTTTAACACTGGGAAAATATCGAAGATGAATTCAGGGATCTTGCGGTCACCCTTTTTACGAATCGGTAAACCGACCTCTAGATTTTCTTGAACAGTGAGCATTGGGAAGATCTGGCGACCTTGCGGTACATAGCCGATCCCTTGGCGTGGACGGTCCTCGGCATCGGTTTTCAAAAGTGACTCACCCGATAAGGAGATGTCACCGCTTTCAACCTTCACCAACCCCATAATGCATTGCAGTAAGGTGGTTTTACCGACACCATTTCGCCCCATTAGCACCGTGCATTTACCTTCTGGGATCTGCATATCCAAATCCCACAGCGTGTGGCTCTCACCGTAATATTGATTAACTGATTTAACCTCTAGCATCCTATTCTCCGAGATAAACTTGTTTAACTTCAGGGTGAGCCTGCACTTGATCCATAGTGCCTTCAGCCAACACATGACCTTGATGAAGCACGGTGACATGGCTGGCGATAGAACGAACGAAATCCATATCGTGTTCAACGACCACAACCGAGTGCTTACCTGCCAGTGAGTTAAGTAACTCAGAGGTGCGATCCATTTCTTGGTGAGTCATACCTGCCACGGGTTCATCCACCAGCAATAGCCTAGGGTTTTGCATCAATAACATGCCTATCTCTAACCACTGTTTCTGACCGTGAGACAGGTTACCTGCCAAATTCGCCGCTTCGTCTTTAAGGTGAATAAGCTCTAGTACCGAGGTGAGTTTGTCTTTCTGCTCGCCAGACATCACGGCAGTGAAAGTTGCCCACACCGAGCGATCACCTGCCATGGCTAATTCAAGGTTCTGCCACACAGTTAAACATTCAATCACGGTCGGCTTTTGGAACTTACGCCCAACGCCTGCGTTAGCAATTTCAGCTTCGTTCATCTTGAGTAGATTGATGTTCGAACCTAACCACACTTCGCCAGTATCTGGCTTAGTTTTCCCGGTAATGATGTCCATCATGGTTGTTTTACCTGCACCATTAGGGCCGATGATGCAGCGCAGTTCGCCCTCTTTGATGTAAAGGTTGAGGTCGTTAATCGCTTGGAAGCCATCGAAGTTCTTATTCACCCCTTCTACATACAGCAGCACGTTATGACGGGTATCGATGGCGGGATGAATATCGGGCTTGAGGTAATCAAAGACTTCGTCTCGACGAGTGAACGCCTGAACCGATTCCTTTACGCTATTAAATGTGGTCATGCGATCACCTCCTTGGCCTTGTGCTGATCATCCTTATCTTTATCTTGGTTTTTCCCATTTGATGCCTTGCGCAGCTGCTGCCACTTTTCACTGACAAAGCCAATCACACCTTGTGGGAAGTACATGGTTGAGAGTACGAATAGTCCACCCAGAGCAAACAGCCACACCTCCGGGAACTCAACCGTAAACCAACTCTTGGCGTAGTTGATGATCAATGCACCGACAATGGCACCAAACAGAGTGGCACGACCGCCTAAGGCTACCCAAACCACAATCTCAATCGAGTTAAGAGGAGCAAATTCTCCCGGATTGATAATACCCACTTGAGGGACATATAAAGCACCAGCAATACCCGCGATAACCGCAGACAGAACGAAGACCCACAGCTTGATACCATCGACGTCGTAACCCATGAATCGAGTGCGAGATTCAGTATCACGAATCGCTAAAGCCACTCGCCCTAATCGACTGGTCACCACCATGCGACACGCGATGTAGCTGAGGATTAGCGCAATACCAGTCGCAACAAACAGACCTATCTTGACTGCATCACTTTGCAAGCTCAGACCGATGATGTCTTTAAAGTCCGTCAATCCATTGTTACCACCAAAGCCCATTTCGTTGCGGAAAAACGCCAGCATCAATGCGTAAGTTAACGCTTGAGTCATGATAGAAAGATACACCCCTGACACTCGAGAACGGAAAGCCAGATAACCGAACAAATAAGCCAATGCGCCCGGTACCAACACCACCATTAGGCAGGCGAACCAGAACTGATCAAAGCCCTGCCAGAACCATGGCAACGCCGACCAATCAAGAAACACCATGAAGTCAGGTAGGATTGGGTCACCATATACCCCACGGTCACCAATCTGGCGCATTAAGTACATGCCCATCGCATAGCCACCAAGCGCAAAGAAAGCGCCATGGCCTAGACTCAAGATTCCGAGGTAGCCCCACACAAGATCGAGCGCCAACGCCAACATTGCGTAACTCAGGTATTTGCCCATTAATGAGATTGTAAAAGTCTCAACATGAAGCGGGTGTCCACTTGGCAACATGGTGTTAGCCAGCGGAATAAGAATGACGGCCGCAAGAATGGCAAGGATGGTCAGTTGACCACCTTTGTCACCACGCATCGCCGAAAGTACAAATGATTTAGACTGCATGATGTTGTCCTTAACCTTCAGCCGCACGGCCACGTTGCGGGAATAGTCCGCGTGGACGTTTTTGAATAAACAGAATGATGAAAACCAGTACTAGGATCTTGGCGAGAACCGCACCAGCCCATGGTTCTAAAATCTTATTAAATAAGCCAAGGCTGAGCCCTGCGACTAGTGTGCCCCATAAGTTGCCAACCCCGCCAAACACCACCACCATGAAAGAATCAATGATGTACGCCTGCCCCATATTTGGGCCAACGTTAGTCAGTTGAGAAAGCGCTACACCCGCAACACCTGCGACGCCAGAGCCTAAACCGAAGGTCATCGCATCAACACGTTCCGATCGAATCCCCATCGCACGAGCCATACCACGGTTTTGAGAAACGGCACGAACCTGAAGGCCTAACGGTGTCTTTTTCAGAACCATCAATAACCCCATAAACACCAAGCCACAGAACAAGATGATGTAAAGACGGTTATAAGTCAGCGATAGCATAGGATTCAATTGAAGCGCACCAGACATCCATTCAGGTGTACTCACTGATCGGTTCAGCGGAGAGAAAATAGAGCGAACGGCTTGCTGCAAGATTAAGCTGATACCAAAGGTGGCGAGCAAGGTCTCTAATGGACGCCCATAAAGGTGACGAATCACGCTTCGCTCAATCGCAATACCCACTAAGCCCGAAACGATGAATGCTGCAGGAATAGAAAGTATTAGCGCTAAACCAATATGATTCGGCATCAGAAGTTGCAATACATAGGTGGTGTAAGCGCCAATCATGATCAGCTCACCATGAGCCATGTTGATAACGCCCATCACACCAAAGGTGATCGCTAAGCCAATACCCGCTAGTACCAATACCGAACCTAAACTCAAGCCAAAGAATACGGTTTCAACACCTGAGTACAGAGCTTGGCTTTGTTGATAATCGTCCATCGCACGCTCTGTTGCAGCCAAAATGCTTGGTTCTTGCTCACCGTTAAGTAGTTGGTTCAGTGTTTTTAGAACGACTGAATGCTTAAAGTCGCCCACTCGTTCAATCGATGTTACTCGAGCTTCAGTTGTTGCACTGTTATCAAGCGAGGTAAAAATAGCTAATGACAAATCCATTAGTTCAGCGACTTTACCATCGGTCTCATTTTCTCTAAGTTCGGATAAACGATCGATGATAGTGGCATCCTTAGTTCCCAGTAGATCGAGAACCGCTTGATAACGCACATCTGGGTTACTGCTATTTAATCCAATAGAGGCAATTTCACCCCGTAAGATCCCGCGAAGTTTGTTGTTTACGCGCACCTTTTTAAACAGCTTAGCATTGTCGATATTGAGAGTTGATTCATCCCATACAGACTGAGCTGAAGTGGCTGTTTTGGTGTTTTGAATGAGATAGAGCTGTTTATAATGTTCGTTTTTTTTATCATTGAAGTAATAGAGATTGCCGTTTAACCATCCATATAAAATAGCCTTCGACACGTCTTCCGTTTGTGTCTCAATGATCCAATCGATGGCTAGCTCTTTATCCGATGTTTTTTTACCAACTAGCGCCTTGGTAAAGCTAGCTTCATCCGTTATTCCAGCAAAAGCCAACTGAGCACTGACTGCCATGAGCAACAGCGCTTTAAATACGTTTAATACGTTTTTCATCCCTGCTTCCTTAACCAACCAAGTTAGATATTGTTATTTTTACTTGGAGGATGTGTGGATAGTGGTTGTTACCTGAAACGATGAGCCTTCCGTTCGCTTCGCCCGTTAAACAGACGCGTTCTTCCCAAACCGGAAGGCTCAATATTCCTGAATTGACGATCTAGTTACCGCCAGAACACTTCTTCGTTTCAACGTTGAACGCACCACATGAGAATGGCTTAGACCAACTAGAGAATAGTTTTGCTGATTCAGGTAAGTAGTTAGACCAAGCATCACCTGCAACAAGGCCTGTGGTTTCCCAAACGATATCGAATTGACCATCGTCTTGGATTTCACCGATCAGGACTGGTTTAGTAATGTGGTGGTTTGGCAGCATGGTAGAGTAGCCGCCAGAAAGGTTAGGTACAGACACGCCAATCAAGGCATCTTGCACAGATTCAGGATCGGTTGTGCCCGCATTAGTCACAGCTTGAGCCCACATATTGAAACCAATATAGTGTGCTTCCATCGGGTCATTCGTTACACGTTTGTCACTCTTAATGAATGACTGCCATGTTTCAACGAACTCTTCATTGACTTCGGTATCGACGCTCATGAAATAGTTCCATGCCGCTAAGTGACCCACTAGAGGTTCAGTATCCATGCCCGATAGCTCTTCTTCGCCAACCGAGAATGCAATCACTGGAATGTCTTCAGATGAAACACCTTGAGCACCAAGCTCTTTATAGAAAGGTACGTTTGCATCGCCATTCACAGTAGATACAACGGCGGTTTTCTTACCAGCTTCACCAAACTTCTTGATATCTGAAACAATAGATTGCCAATCAGAATGACCAAACGGTGTGTAGTTGATCATGATGTCTTCTTCTGCGACACCTTTACTTTTTAGGTAGGCCTCTAAGATCTTATTGGTGGTACGTGGATAAACGTAATCGGTACCTGCAAGCACCCAACGTTCCACTTCAAGTTCATCCATTAAGTAATCAACGGCAGGAATCGCTTGTTGGTTTGGCGCAGCACCGGTGTAGAAAACGTTTTTAGAGGACTCTTCGCCTTCATACTGTACTGGGTAGAAAAGGATGCTGTTTAGCTCTTCAAAAACTGGCAGCATGGATTTACGTGATACCGATGTCCAACCACCAAATACCACATCCACTTTTTCTTTCTCGATAAGCTCACGTGCTTTCTCAGCAAACAACGGCCAGTTTGACGCAGGGTCAACAACTACAGGCTCAAGCTTCTTACCAAGTAAGCCACCTTTTTTGTTTTGCTCGTCGATGAGCATAAGAACGGTATCTTTTAGCGTTGTTTCACTGATCGCCATAGTGCCTGACAATGAATGTAGAACGCCGACTTTAATGGTATCGTCAGCCGCAAGCACTGTTGCAGAAGAAAATGAAAGTGTTGTACACAGTGCAGCTAGCGATAAATTGAACACCTTGTTCATGATTGTTACTCCATAATTGTATTTTTGTTATTCAATTACAGAGTTACAAGAAGAGTGCCAAACTTAAAACATAACCAACAAAGTTTTAAGCCTTTGTATTTAATAGTACTTTAACTAAGTTAACACCAATGCAGTGCATAGCGACAAGGTTACTATGTTTCATGCTGGTGCAGTGACGATAAGATTGAACCAAGATGACACACGCATATTCGCTAAATACAAAAAAGGCCCAATATTTTCATACTAGACCTACAAAAAACACCTCAGATTATCGTCTTGCCATTGAGAGGTAAGACTATTCGGCTTGTTGAAACTCGAATTTCACTCTCGACTTAGATTTAAGCTCGTTACAATCACCATTGCAGAAATAGCTCGCAGCCCCACAAGCTTGAAGCTTCTCTAATTGGCTGCTGCACTCAGGACAAAAGCCCACTTTTGTAAAGTGATCTTGGCAGCTTTCACAGTGGTATTTACCATCCCAGCTAAGTTCTGACTGGCATTTAGGGCAGATATTTTCACTCATAGGAAATCCTAACTTTTTACTTTCAGTACTAATAAGCAATCTACTCTTTCTTCGCCTTGGCTTGCTTGATTTGATACATGCTTTTGTCAGCTGACGCAATCAACTGATCGAGCCCTTTAGGCGACTTTTCACAAGCAATCCCAACACTGACTGAAAACTGAACGCCATTAATATAGAGAGCTTTATCCAACGCTTTTTCTAAGCTGTGATAAAAGTCTGACACTTTTTGTTCGGTATCAAAGCAAGAAAACACTACAAACTCGTCACCGCCGTAACGACCTACCTTGGCACATGCCGTAGTCGCTTCATCGAGAACTTTTGCAACGGCTAACAGAACATCATCGCCAAAGCTATGGCCATACGTATCGTTGATTGACTTGAATTTATCAACATCAACAAACAGGCAGGCCATCACTTTGTCCGCAAAACATCGTTTAACTAAAACCTTCTTAGCTTCACTTAACAATGCTCGGCGGTTCAAGCAATGCGTCAGCGAATCATGACTGGCAAAAAAGTTGAGTTGATTCTCTAGCTCGTATTTCTCTAGCGCTACTGAATACAAAGAAGCAAGCAGCTCCAAGATCTCGAGTTCAAATTCATGAGGTTCTGAAATGCATCGGCTGTAAATCGCAAATGTACCTAGCACGTGGCCATGCGAAGAGATGATGGGCACCGACCAACAAGCGTGTAAGTTGGCTTGATTGGTCAAGGTTAAGAAAGGCGCCCAATTTGAGTGAGTATTAATATCAGAGACCATAACAGCTTTCTTAAGCGCAGCTGCCTCGCCACAAGAGCCTATCCCCGCACCAATTCCTACCCCTTCAATCTGTTGATTGTAAAAATCAGGCAGGTTTGGGGCATATTCAAGGTGTAACGTTTTAGACTCTGAGTTGAGCAGTAGAATTGAAGCCATGCGCTGCCCAAAAAGCTGCTCGGTAAGCTGAATAATCTTGTGATTTAAATCTTTGCGATCCATCCCAAGCGCAAGCTTCCGCAGCAAACTATTGACGGCTCGATGACCTTCTAATAAAAATTGTTGTTCCATTCACTAAGGCTTTCAATTATGTAATCGGGTACAGCTTGTTCTTATGCAAGCTTGTTATTGGTTAATAATAACACACTAAATTAGTACGACACACAATCGAAGATCATAGGTTGATCTTTCGCTTTATCTATTTTGATCAGCGATCTACCCCAAAAAGAATATTTATATCACCACACACCGAAAGCATAAGTTACATATGCTGCATTTCAATTTCAAATAGTCATTTATATCAAAAGTGACATGTAAAAATAAAATAAACAGCACAAGCCATTTCGATCTGTAGTCTAAATCATCGAATTACATACGTCAGCATTTCAATGTTTTGGCCATCTAGCTGGGTCAGCTTAACGGACAGCGCACCAAGTTCTGAGGTGTTCTCAATGTGAGTACCACCACACGGAATAGACACTAAAGTGTCGGCATCCAACTGCCACTCCCAGTAACGAGAGTCTGTTAACGCCTCGCCTTCTAGTCTCATCGCAACTGGCGTCGGCTCTGCAAGCCAGCCCGCAAGCATTTGGTTGATATCAGCTTCGATGTCATCAAGATTTGCTAGCATGTCTGCAACGTTCAAACCGCGCTTCTTCAGGGTTTTGCCTAAGCGATACTTATCGGTACACAGCTCTGGAGTCACAAAGCTCGTCACTTGTGCATAACTATTGAAGTCGTAACTGCCAAGCGGATCTTTTCTGTCCGCATCTTTACGCCAGTAGCTCTCAGCCAATACTTTATTCAAGGCTAGGAAAGCGATGTGGCCAGCACTGTGACCACGGCTCAAACTGGCTTGGTACTCTTTATCAACCGACAACACGACTTCGTCGTTAACCTTAATCATAGAAGCAGATGTAGGTAGCTGGTGGACAACAACAAACGCCCACCCTTCCGTATCACGCTTAACAGGGATATCTGCTGCGATATGAAGCTTGCCAGTAGATTGTTCTATAGCACCAACAAGGCAGTCTTCAACTGGATATAGCACGTCACCAACACTCACAAAGCCTTGGTCTGCAGGGTGATCTGGCCAAATGTGACTCACTGGGTGGAAGGGTGTCACGTCGGTGATCAGGTAAGTTTTGCTGTCATCGCTTTCAACGTACTGCGCTTTAGCATTGAGCTGCCAAGCCTGATGACAAAATTGAGTGATGGTTGGTGTGATTGCTGACACAGGTGTAGTCAAATCGCTAGTAGTCATATCGTTCTTCTTCTGGAATCTAGTCTGATTCGTTGAGCCATGATGATAAAAACGTATTGTTATGGCTTAACGTGAATTTTGCTTAAAAAAATACCCGAGACAGGCTCGGGTATCAAATCTATTGGAAAGGTTTACTTACGACCTTTAACCATGCTCATCATACGTTTACGTTTACGTTCTTGAGAAATTGTCAGCTTGTTAGTCTTAGCTTCAAATGGGTTCTCGCTGTTCTGGAATTGAATGCGAATAGGTGTACCCATGATTTCTAGTGAACGACGGTAGTAGTTCATCAAGAATCGTTTGTATGAATCTGGCAAGTTACGAACTTGGTTGCCGTGGATAACGATAATCGGTGGGTTGTAGCCACCAGCGTGCGCGTATTTCAGTTTCACACGACGGCCACGAACCATAGGCGGTTGGTGATCATCAGTCGCCATCTTCATGATACGAGTTAGCACAGAAGTACCAACACGAGTAGTCGCTGATTTGTAAGCTTCTTGTACAGACTCAAACAAGTGACCAACACCTGTACCGTGAAGTGCAGAGATAAAGTGAATACGTGCGAAATCAACGAAGCCTAAGCGACGGTCTAGCTCTTTCTTAACGCGTTCTTTAACGTCGTTATCTAGGCCATCCCACTTGTTTACGGCAATAACAATTGAACGACCAGCGTTCAACGCAAAGCCTAGCAAGCTTAGATCTTGATCAGAGATGTTTTCGCGAGCATCGATAAGCAGCAATACAACGTTAGCATCTTCAATCGCTTTCAGTGTTTTAACCACTGAGAACTTCTCTACCGTTTCGTTGATGTTTTTACGACGACGAACACCCGCAGTATCGATTAGAACGTATTCACGCTCGTCACGCTGCATTGGGATGTAGATAGAGTCACGAGTCGTACCTGGCATATCGTAAACAACCACACGCTCTTCACCAAGAATACGGTTCGTTAGCGTTGATTTACCTACGTTAGGACGGCCAATGATCGCTAGTTTGATCGGTTGATCTTGAAGACGCTTGAATTCTGCTTCAGCTTCTTCTTCTGTAAATTCAACCTGCTCTTCTTCTTCGTCTTCAAACTCAGTTAAGTCGCTTACTTCGCCATTCTCAGCTTTTAGCGCTTCTGCGAATGGGTTAAGAGCAAGGTCAATAAGTGCAGTAACACCACGACCATGCGCCGCAGCGATTTGGTACATGTCTTCTACACCTAGTTGCCAGAAGTCAGCACTTGCAGCATCAGGGTCGATACCATCAACCTTGTTTACTACTAGCATTGAAGGCTTTTCTAGTTGACGTAGGTGCTTAGCAATCGCCACGTCTGAAGGTGTTAGACCCGCACGGCCATCTACCATAAATAGAACGACATCAGCTTCATCAATCGCCGCTAGCGACTGTTCAGCCATTTTAGTTTCAACACCTTCTTCAGTACCGTCGATACCGCCAGTGTCAATAACAATAAAGTCATGCTCGCTAAAATGAGCATGACCGTATTTACGGTCACGCGTTAAGCCAGGGAAATCCGCAACCAATGCATCACGAGTTCGAGTCAATCGGTTAAATAACGTAGATTTACCTACGTTCGGACGCCCTACTAGAGCAACAACAGGTACCATAACAACCTCTACAATTTCTTCTCTAAATGTAGTTATAGGTAAGCACTTGTTCGCAAGTTTAAACTCTTACCTATAACCACACGGTTTATTAATTTTTAACAACAAAACGGCTCCTGGCTGTTACCAACCAGGAGCCGACTGTGAATTATATCACGCTTTTATTGGCTAATCGTTAGTTTCTTTACATCGCCATTGCGAGTCGTCACTAAGTAGCCTTCAGGCAGTTCAATTGGTGCAACCGCAAAGCCGCTATCATCGACAAGCTGTTGAGCAACAAACTCACCCGATGAACGATCCAACCAGTGCAGATAACCTTCAGTATCACCCACGACTACATAACCATTAATAATAGCAGGTGCTGTCAGTAAGCGGTTTTCTAACAATGGAGTGCTCCACAGTTCAGTACCACTACGCGCATCAACCGCAACCACATGGTCTTTGTCGGTAACAACGAACAAACGGCTACCATCACTTGCTAAATCAATCGCTGATGAGTAGTTACGTTTCCAAATTGGCTTACCAGAACGAAGGTCGATAGCAATCAGCTGACCATTGATACCTACGGTATACAGGGTGCCACCAAGAACAATTGGAGATGCATCAACATCAACCAAACGATCAATTTCCGTTGCACCTTTTGGTGTGCCTACTGGCTGTTGCCAAATAAGCTGACCACGGTCAACGATAGCCGCAGCTAGACGACCATTTGCTGTACCCCAGAATACACCACCAGAAACCGCAACAGGCGAGCTATCGCCACGAAGTGTTAGGCTTGGTACTTCCGTACTGATGGTCCATTTTTGTTCGCCGCTTGCTTGATCTAACGCGATCAACATACCGCGACTGGTATGAACAATGACCATGTTGCTATCAGTTGCTGGGGATGCAAGCACCTCGCCATTTACTGATACACGCCACAGCTCTTCACCGGTCGATTCTTCCAGTGCGATCACTTCGCCATTTTCAGAACCAACAAAAACTTTACCGTAAGCCGCCGTTAAGCCACCCGATAAACGAGCCAATACGTCTTTCTCAAGATCGACTTTCCACAGCGCTTTACCTGTATCAGGATCAAGCGCTTTAACCATACCTTCACGGCTTGCAACAAACACTTTGTCGTAAGCCAATTCTGGCGTTAGTTTTGAAAAGTAGTGACCAACACCATCACCAACCGACGTAGACCATTCCTGACTAGGAGTGAACTCGCTGTTTACCGTTGGGACTGGAGCCATGATTACGGTGTCTTCTTCACCCGCACAGCCAGCTAGTAGGCCAAGAGCAATCGCACACAACGCCGCCTTTGGAAACATCTTCTTCATTCAAAGCGCCTTATTTAGCTAGGTCGTCAAGTTTGATTTGAAGCGTTTGGCTAGCGTCAACAGCTTGCTGTGCTTCTGTGTAAGCACTGTATGCTGCGTCTGTGTCGCCTTTACGAAGTGAGATATCACCACGCAGTTCAGCAACACGGCCTTTCCAAGATTCGTCTGTCATAGCAGCAAGATCAGTCAGTGCTGCGTCAAATTCACCTTGCTCAGCTTTAATACGTGCAACACGGTAAGTAAGTAGTGGCGCAAGTGCCGCGTCCTTAGTTGCCGATTTTGCCCACTCGAGCTGTTCAAGTGCCGCCGCTAGATCGCCTGCTTGTACTTGTACTTTTGCTAGTTGCATAGCAGCAAGTACTGAGTACTCAGCATCTTTGTTTGCGTCGATGAAAGCTTGAATATCAGATTGAGCATCAACACCCTTAACATCAAGAGCTGAAATTACAGAGGTGTAGCTTTCTGAAGCTGCTTCACGCGCTTCAACTACTGAATCTTGGTAATAGCGCCAGCCAAATAGACCACCTAAACCAATAACCGCACCAAAGATTACGGCTTTACCGTTCTCTTTCCACCAATCTTTAATGGCTTCAACTTGTTGCTCTTCGCTATCGTAAAGTTCCACTTCCTGTCCTCTTTAATTCTTTAAACGCCAGCATAGTGCTGACGTTAGTATTCATTATGAGCGTTTGCTCAATGGCTAATTAGATTAGCGCAGCAACTTTCTCTGCAACTTCCGTTTGAGACACGGTTTCTTGCTCGCCGCCAACCAGATCTTTTAGCACAACTGTATTGTCAGCAACTTCGTTCTCACCAAGTACCAGCGCCACAACAGCACCTACTTTGTCAGCACGTTTGAATTGCTTCTTGAAGTTACCACCACCGAAGTGGTTCATTACACGCACGCCTTCAACGGTGTCGCGTAATTGATTCGCTAACTGCATGCCCGCGATCATAGTACCTTCGCCAGCAGCAACTACGTATACATCAACGCTACGACGAACTTCTGTTAGCTCTAGCGTTTCCATCATCAGAACCAGACGCTCTAGACCCATTGCGAAGCCAACTGCATTGGTTGCTTTGCCGCCTAGTTGCTCAACAAGACCATCGTAACGACCGCCGCCACATACTGTACCTTGAGCACCAAGGCTGTCTGTGATCCACTCAAATACAGTGCGGTTGTAGTAATCTAGGCCACGTACTAGACGCTCATTAACTTGGTATTCGATACCAACAGCGTCAAGAAGTTCACACAAACCAGCAAAATGTTGCTTCGATTCTTCACCTAGATATTCAGATAGTCGAGGTGCGTCACCTAAGATAGCTTGAACATCAGGGTTCTTAGTATCAAGTACACGTAGAGGGTTAGTGTGCATGCGACGTTTGCAGTCTTCGTCAAGCACATCAATGTGTTGCTCAAGGAAAGCCACTAACGCAGTGCGGTAGCTAACGCGATCTTCTTGAGAACCGATTGAGTTCAGCTCTAGGCGAACGTGCTTGTCGATGCCTAGCTCACGCCATAGACGTGCTGTCATCATGATAAGTTCTGCGTCAACGTCTGGACCGTCTAGGCCAAACACTTCAACACCACATTGGTGGAATTGACGGTAACGACCTTTTTGAGGACGCTCGTGACGGAACATAGGGCCCATGTACCATAGGCGCTGTTCATCACGGTTGATAAGGCTGTTTTGAATACATGAACGAACACAACCTGCTGTGCCTTCTGGACGCAGCGTTAGGCTATCGCCATTGCGGTCGTCAAAGGTGTACATCTCTTTAGAAACAACGTCTGTCTCTTCACCAACTGCACGGCTAAATAGGTTTGTTTCTTCAACGATAGGCATACGTACTTCGTTGTAACCGTATGCACTCACCACGTTTTTAACTGCGCTTTCTACTTTCTGCCACAGTGGTGATTGAGTTGGAAGGCAGTCGTTCATGCCTCGAATTGCTTGAATATTTTTAGCCACAGTATTTATTCCGTAATTTCTCACGACCAGGTGTTAGTGCGAATAGACAATCACACCCCATCGCGTTGTATTAATCTTCTAAGTTTTCTACATCAATGCGATTTGCTTTATCAAGCACTGACGCTTTTGCACGAATCTTAGCTTCAAGTTTGTCGACAAGGTCATCGTTGTCGAAGCGCTCTTTCTGACGCTTACCATCTTCGTAGAAGGCACTCTTACGTGCACTACCAGCTAAACCTAAGTGAGACACTTCAGCTTCACCAGGGCCGTTAACCACACAACCGATGATAGATACGTCCATTGGAGTGATCACGTCTTCTAGGCGCTCTTCAAGGGCATTAACGGTGTTAATAACATCGAACTCTTGACGAGAACAGCTCGGACACGCAATGAAGTTGATGCCACGCGAACGAATGCGCAAAGATTTAAGAATATCAAAGCCAACTTTGATCTCTTCAACCGGATCAGCCGCTAGCGATATACGCAGCGTATCGCCGATACCTTCAGAAAGAAGCATACCTAAACCTACCGCTGACTTCACAGAGCCTGCACGCGCACCACCCGCTTCGGTAATACCAAGGTGGAGAGGTTGATCAATCTGCTTAGCCAGCAAACGGTAAGAACCGACAGCAAGGAATACATCAGAAGCCTTCACGCTGACTTTGAATTGATCAAAGTTCAGACGGTCTAGGATATCTACATGACGCATTGCTGATTCAACAAGCGCTTCTGCTGTAGGTTCTGTGTATTTCTCTTGGATCTCTTTCTCAAGAGAACCGCCGTTAACACCAATACGAATCGGAATATTCATATCACGTGCACAATCAACAACTGAGCGGATACGGCTTTCGTTACCGATGTTACCTGGGTTGATACGCAGACAGTCAACGCCGTATTCCGCCACTTTAAGTGCGATACGGTAGTCGAAGTGAATATCAGCAACCAAAGGAACAGAGACCTGCTGCTTGATTTGCTTAAAGGCTTCAGCTGCATCCATAGTCGGTACAGATACGCGAACGATATCAGCGCCAACTTTTTCCAGAGCTCTAATTTGAGCAACGGTCGCGGCTACATCTGTTGTTCTTGTGTTGGTCATGGATTGCACAGCAATTGGTGCACCATCACCGATCGGCACATCACCCACATAAATACGGGTTGATTTGCGACGAATAATAGGAGATTCGTGTTGCATATTAACTCTAAGGTAAGGTTATTCTAGCTACTTTGCCTGAAGTATACCCAGAAAGGTCGACAGGTTCACTTGCAAATGTCATCGATACGCCTTCAGGCGCACCCAGAATCACTTTATATGGTGCAGTTCCAGAAAGATTTAATGTCTGGCCTGCTTTTTTAATGCCAGTAGATAATGTTTTGCCCGAAGCATCTTTCACTTGGATCCAACAATCAGCAGAGAACTGCATGACTAGCTCGTTAGCCACAGCTTCAGGAGCCGTGCTTGCTTCAACCGCTTCTGCATTAGCAGTAACTTCAGCAGTTGGTTCAGTCTCTGTTGCTTGCTGTGCAGGAGTTTCGTCAGCTGGAGTAACAGCACCTGAAGTATCTTCCGCATCGCTTATTGCAGCAAGGCCTTCAGTACCTTCAACAACAGAAGCACCCGCTTCGTTTTGTTCAGCTTCAATCACTTCTAAAGAGGTGAATTCAGGGGCAAGTGATTCTTCTACCGCTAGCTCTTCTGAGCTTTCAGTATTCGCTAAAGATTGAGATAGGGTGTCTTGTTGTTGGTTCTGCCACCACCAAAGTGAGGAGATCCCCGCAATGACCGCAAAAATACTCCAAGTCAGGATCATAATACGGCTGTTGTGCTTCTCGGTTTTGGTCTTACGAGAAAAGCTCAACATTTCTTGCTCTTGATGCTGAGCATCACCGGCATGATGCAGCGCACTCAATACGACTTTTTCGTCAAGATTGACGTATTTCGCGTATGAACGAATATAGCCACGCATAAACGTCGCCACTTGATCTGACTCGAATTGGTTTTCTTCAATTTGTTGGATCAGCGTAACGCGAAGTTTCAAGCGATCAGAAATCTGCTTTTGCGTTAAACCAAGAGATTCTCGTTTGTTCTTAAGCAGCGTTCCCGCTTCCAAAGCTGGAGCTACGGTTTCTTGCGTTTGTGTATCTTGTTCTGTGTTCATAGAGAGTGAACTTCTAAAGTATTATCGCAGGTTGAGGAGAGCGTTTTCTTATTGTCGTTTAAGCTCAATCTAACAACCCACGTTATGTGGAATTTTTCCTGCTATCTAAATCATCAACCCTTAAATGCGAACATCATTCATTTGTTATGGATGACCTTCTCAGGAAGCTAGTTTATCAAGTAGCCAACCTAAATAGACATATTGATGATCAGTAGCAAGCGAGCACTTAAATTAATTTAAGATTAGTTAATCATAAGCTAATGCCATTACAAGGCAAAAACACTTTAAACAAAATTTACCGTCAGCTCATGGTTTTGTCCAAAATTTGACGAAAAATGTAAGAAAGCGTGGGCAAGAAGTCCAAAAAATCAAAAACTGTACCCCAGAAAAGCAACAAGCCAGAAGTAAGACTTCTGGCTTGTTTAGGTTCTAATCGCGTTTTATACCGCTTTTACTTCAATCACACCACCGGCAATCAAGTTCGCTTCAGAGGCTACTTTAAGCATTTTAGTACGCTTGGTTCTATCAATCACATCACCGACTAACTGACCACACGCGGCATCAATATCATCACCACGAGTCTTACGAACGGTTACTGTGTAGTTGTATTCCATCAGCGTTTTTTGGAAGCGATCAATACGAGAGTTGCTTGGCTTCTTATAAGGCGACCCCGGGTAAGGGTTGAATGGAATCAAGTTGATCTTACAAGGCGTCTCTTTCATTAGCTCAGCAAGTTCACGTGCGTGATCCATATCATCATTCACATGATCCAATAACACGTACTCAACCGTTACTTTACCGCGGTTAGCATTTGAAGATGCAATGTAACGACGAACAGATGCTAGGAAGTCTTGGATATCCCAACGGTCGTTGATCGGCATGATTTGGCTACGTAGTGCATCGTTTGGCGCATGTAGAGAAATAGCCAATGCGACATCGATGTTGTCTGTCATTTGGTCAAGGCCAGAAACAACACCAGAAGTTGATACGGTTACACGACGCTTAGACAGTGCGAAACCTAGATCATCAAGCATGATTTCTAATGATGGCATTAGGTTCTTCATGTTCAATAGAGGCTCGCCCATACCCATCATTACAACGTTAGTAATTGGACGACGACCGGTTTCTTTTTCTAGGCCGATTTCGCGAGATGCACGCCAGATTTGGCCAACAATCTCTGAAACTTTTAGGTTACGGTTGAAGCCTTGTTGAGCTGTAGAACAGAACTTACATTCAAGTGCACAACCAACCTGTGAAGATACACATAGCGTCGCACGGTCACCATCTGGGATGTATACCGTTTCAACGTCTTGGTCGCCAACGCTCATCGCCCATTTAATTGTGCCATCTGAAGAGTGTTGAGCTTCAGAAACAACAGGTGCAACAATCTCACAGCGACGTTGAAGTTTCTCACGTAACTTTTTGTTGATGTTATTCATTTGTTCGAAGTCATCGACACCGAAGTGATAAATCCACTTCATCACTTGCTCTGCTCGAAACGCTTTCTCATTCAGTTCTTCTGTGAAAAATTTACGAAGACCTTTACGATCAAAATCGAGTAGATTGACTTTAGCTGTGGTCATGATGCCTCTCAATGACGGAACAATAATTAAGGGCGCGAATTGTACAGGCTTTACGCATGTTCAACAAGGGCTGTAAAACCCTGTGTTTACTAAGACATTCAAACTTAAGTGATTAAAGTTTGAACAGCTACCTTTCATTACTTACAATTCTGGAAATAAGAATAAGATTCCCAACTACGCTCCTGCGTCGCTATCGGGAATGACGTAAAAACTTACTCAGTCACTTTCCATTCATAGTCACCAGTTCCTAAAACCTCGTCATTCCAGAATCGAGGGACGAGATATCAGGAATCTCTAACTTCAACAGAGATTCCCGACTGCGGTCCTTAGTCACTATCGGGAATGACGACTAGGTAAACTATCTCTAACGTAAAATCCACTTACAAAAAAGGCCTCACCGAAGTGAAGCCTTTAGAATCATTTGCTGTGCCGATTATTGAGCTGGGCGTGGGCAAATTTCAGATTCTGGGAAGAAGAATTCGATTTCGCGAGCTGCAGACTCAGGGCTGTCGCTGCCGTGAACTGAGTTGTAACGCATGCTGATTGCGTAGTCAGCACGGATAGTACCGCATGCCGCTTCTTCTGGGTTTGTTTTACCCATAAGTTCACGGTAACGAGCGATAGCGTTTTCGCCTTCAAGCACTTGAACCATGATAGGACCAGAAGTCATAAACTCTTTAAGAGCTGGGAAGAACTCTTTGCCTTCATGTTCAGCGTAGAAGCCACTCGCTTGCTCTTCAGTAAGACGAACCATTTTAGCAGCAATAATTTCTAGGCCTGCTTTTTCGATACGGTGGTAGATTTCACCAACAAGGTTACGCTTAACTGCATCCGGCTTAACAATTGAGAACGTTCTTTCTAGAGCCATAGGGATTCCTTCACTTCATTTTTTTGTTATTAAATACTGAAATTACTGAGATCTTTCGATCTGAGCTTTATGAATGAGCGGCACAAAATACCGCTCACCCTTATTATTATTTTGCTTGGTCGATAAGAAGACGAGCCAGTGTGCGAACGCCCATACCCGTTGCGCCTGCCGCCCACTTGTCACTTGCTGACTTACGGTAAGTACCCGCGCAATCCATATGAATCCAACCTTTTTTGTAATCATCTACAAAGTAAGAAAGGAATGCCGCTGCTGTACTTGCACCCGGTGTGTAATCGCCTGTGCTGATGTTTGAAAGATCAGCAAAGTTTGAAGGCAACATACCACGGTGGAAATCAGCAAGAGGCAGTGGCCATAAGCCTTCTTTCTCTTGGTTTGCCGCTGTTAGCGCTTGGTGAGACAACTCATCATCGAAGCTTAATAGTGCGTGGTAGTCGTTACCTAATGCGTTTTTAGCCGCGCCTGTTAGCGTTGCACAGTCGATGATCAGCTCAGGGCTTTGTGCACTTGCGTACATCAGGCCATCAGCTAGCACTAAGCGACCTTCCGCATCAGTGTTCATGATCTCAACTGTTTTACCGTTTTTGTAGGTAATGATATCGCCAAGCTTCAATGCGCGACCAGAGATCATGTTCTCTGCGCAACATAGAATAAGCTTGATGCGCTTGTTAAGACCGCGTTCAATCGCAAGACCTAAACCACCAGTAATCGTTGCTGCGCCACCCATGTCAGCTTTCATCGCTGTCATGAATTGGCCTGGCTTGATACTGTAACCGCCCGAATCGAACGTAATACCTTTACCGACTAAACAAGCAAATACAGGTGCGTTTTCATCGCCTGTTGGGTTGAAGTCCAGTTGCAGCATTGCTGATGTACGCTCAGAGCCACGGCCGACCGCGTAGATGCCTTCCCAACCTTCGGTTAGTAGATCCTTGTCTTTAACAATCTTCGCTTTAACAGTGCCCGCTGGTGCCACTGACTTGATGTATTCTGCAGCCATTGTCGCAAGTTGACGAGGTGCCACTTCTTCAGCGGTTTTATTGATAATGTCACGCGTCCAGTCAGTTGCGCGAATACGAGCTTCAAGCTCAGTTTGATCGGCTTCTGAAAGTGCATCCCATTCCAATGCATTCTTTTTCTTTGGTCCACGGTAGCCTTGGTAGAAAGCCCAAACGCTTTCTAGATCCCAACCTTCACCACGAAGTGAAACGAATGCGATACCTTGTCCGTCAAGCGTACGACCCGCACGTTGAACTGCGCCTAGATCGTGGCCTTCACCAATGTGAATTGTCGCTCCCGCTTCTGAGAACGATAAAATAGCTCTTGCTCCCCACTGAGGCTGGGCAGCTTCTTGACTTAAAAATACTGGCATCTGTGTAGACATGATTTCTCCTTGTCATGAACCACTTCGAGAGTGTGATTCTGATTATTTTTTATTAGCTCACTGATGTTAGCATTATGTAGGAGGAAAATGTCATTTTGATAAAAAAACGGACCATAAGGTCCGCTTTTTTTAGTAAGAATTGTTAACTTGGCTGCGTTTTATATTGGACTGATGCCAACCCGCGACCAAATCATCAGATAAGAGGATTAATCCATCTCATCCATCCAGCACAAAATAATAGCCTCTAAGATTTTTTCATTCGAGTGGTTAGGCTCGTCGTCGAACTCTTCAAGGTCTAGCACCCATTGATGCAGATCGGTAAAACGTACCGTTTTAGGATCAGTATCAGGGTACAAATCACATAGCTCAATTGCGATATCTCGCGAATCAATCCACTTCAAGCTCATAACACTTCCTTATATTTATCAGCGACGCTCTGTCACCTTTATGATCTATATTCTAGGCCAGTTTTCTTAGTATGTTTGTCTAAGCAATAACTCTCTCAGTCATCGCTGTATTAGCCATGACTGAGAACAGGTTCTTAATGGTCTTCAGAAGCCAGGTTCAACGTGTACTTTGGAATCTCTACAACAAGATCCGTATCAGCCACTTTAGCTTGGCAACCCAAGCGAGATTCCATCTCTAAGCCCCATGCTTTATCTAGCATGTCGTCTTCTAGATCATCACTCTCTTCTAAAGAATCGAAGCCTTCACGAATCACGACGTGACATGTTGTACATGCACACGATTTTTCACATGCGTGTTCAATACCAATACCGGCCTTCAATGCAACATCAAGAACCGTCTCACCAGTTTTTGCTTCTAAAACAGCGCCTTCTGGACATAGATCTTCGTGAGGTAAAACAATAATCTTTGGCATGTTTATCTATTCTCTAACTATTAAATATTATCGACTGACTGACCTGACAGTGCAGCACGAATTGATTTATCCATACGACGAGAAGCAAAGTCTTGGCTCGCTTTGTCGGTATTCTTAATTTCTAGTTCAATAGCATCAGCGTTGTCGCCATTACGCACTTCAATCAGTGCTTCAATCGCTTGAACAAGTTGTTGTTTGCCTTGCTCATCAAGTAGCTCGTCACCGTCGGCTTGCATTGCAGCGATAAGGCCTTCGATAACGCGATCCGCTTCTACGCGTTGCTCAGCAAGAGCACGCGCTTGCATGTCTTCTTTTGCAAACGTCATCGAATCTTTCAGCATGCTAGCCACTTCGTTGTCGCTTAGACCGTAAGAAGGCTTAACTTGGATTTCAGCTTGAACGCCAGTGCTCTTCTCCATTGCGGTAACCGATAGCAGGCCATCAGCATCCACTTGGTAAGTAACACGAATATGAGCAGCACCTGCAGTCATCGGCGGGATGCCTTTCAGAGCAAATCGAGCCAGTGAACGACAGTCATCAACCATCTCACGCTCGCCTTGCACGGTGTGTACTGTCATTGCAGTTTGACCGTCTTTGAACGTGGTAAACTCTTGTGCACGAGCAACTGGGATCGTGGTATTACGAGGGATGATCTTTTCGACTAAGCCACCCATGGTTTCGATACCCAGTGACAGAGGGATAACATCCAATAGCAGCATCTCAGAGTCAGGCTTGTTGCCAACTAAGATATCCGCTTGAATCGATGCGCCAATCGCAACCACTTCATCAGGGTTAATACTGGTTAATGGAGTACGACCAAAGAAGCCACCGACCATTTCACGAACAAGTAAGGTACGAGTTGAACCACCTACCATCACGACTTCTAGTACTTCATCCGCGTCAACTTCCGCATCTTTCAGTGCTCGGCGGCACGAAAGCAGCGTTTTCTTAACTAGTGGCTTGATGATCTCTTCGAACTCTTCACGAGTTAAAGAGCCAGACCAACCTAGTGCTTCAACATTAACGCTTTCAGCTTCAGATAAGCCAATCTTCGCTTCTGTTGCTGCGTCTAGAAGAATACGGTTCTGTTCTGCTGTCAGCTCTAACAAGCCCATTTGCTCTTGGAAATGATCCGCAATTAAATGGTCAAAGTCATCGCCGCCTAATGCAGAGTCACCACCGGTTGCTAAAACTTCGAAGACACCTTTAGACAGGCGTAGGATAGAGATATCAAACGTACCACCGCCTAAGTCATAAACAGCGATTACCCCTTCTTTACCTGAATCCAAGCCATAAGCAATCGCAGCTGCAGTGGGTTCATTAAGAAGACGTAACACATGAAGACCAGCAAGTTGCGCTGCGTCTTTGGTACCTGCACGTTGTGCATCATCAAAGTACGCAGGGACGGTAATCACGGCACCAGCCAATTCACCACCTAACGTCGACTCAGCACGTTGACCGAGTGCACGAAGAATATCTGCAGATACTTGAATTGGGTTCTTATTTCCTTGCGCTGTGTTAATCACAGGCAGGCCATTATCACTTTCTTCAAACTGATATGGCAGAGATGGGTATCGCTGTTGAATATCTGACAGTGAACGACCGATTAATCGCTTAACTGAGATAATGGTATTTTTAGGATCAGTTTGTGCATTTACACGCGCTTCATCACCAGTGGTGTACGACTCTGACTGATAGTGAACAACGGAAGGGAGAATACTGCGACCTTGTTGATCAACAAGCGTGCTTGCCTCACCACTGCGCACTGACGCAACCAATGAGTTTGTTGTACCTAAATCAATACCCACTGCAAGCTTGTGCTGGTGAGGAGCGGCGCTTTGCCCTGGTTCTGCAATCTGAAGTAGTGCCATGGATGTGTCCTTGTTATACGAACTAGCCGATCAAACGATCTTCAACTAACTCGATTTCATTCTTTAATTTTGCAATAAACTTAAGCTTTCTTACTCGGTCTGCAGCTTCTAACCAAGCTTCGCTGTCGAGTTCTTGTTGGATAGCGCTTAATTGTTGTTTATACATTTTGCTAACCTTTCCTTCAAATGCAAACAAAGCATCTTCAGGATCAGAACTGTCGGCGATATCTTCCAGCTCTTCACGCAATTCCATTTGCTCCATCAGGAACATAGGATCTTGCATAGTCTGCTGCTCACCACGAATATCCTCACCATGTTGAACTAACAGGTATTCAGCGCGGCTGACTGGATTTTTCAACACCTGGTACGCATCATTGATTTGCGCAGCTTTTTGCACAGCCAGCAAGCGATCTCGCTCAGAAGCCGTGGCAAATTTATCAGGATGGAATTGGCGTTGCAGATCTCTAAACTGAGAAGAAAGAAGGCTACCATCCAGTTGAAACTGAAGTGGTAGCCCAAATAATTCGAAATGATTCATGTAACGGTGGTCCTAAGTTTAGGCTCTTTACTTAGAGCCTAATTTTATTCTTCGCTCATTATAAACGCTCAACGATTGAGGCGTTTATACATTGAAGCTCTCACCACAACCACATTCGCCTTTCGCGTTAGGGTTGTTGAATTCAAAACCTTCGTTTAGGCCTTCTTTTACGTAATCAAGCTCAGTACCGTCTAGGTAAACTAGGCTCTTTGGATCAATGATGACCTTAACACCTGAATGCTCGAACACTTCGTCTTCTTCGTTGAGCTCGTCAACGAATTCCAGTACATACGCCATACCCGAACAGCCAGTAGTTTTTACCGCTAAGCGCAACCCGATACCTTTACCTCGGTTATCTAGGAAAGCTTGAACTCGGCTTGCTGCCGTATCTGTCATGGTGATGGCCATACTACAACCTTGTGTTTTATATAAATTGAGAACTCATGGGGAGCACAAAGGGTGCTCCCAAATATTACTTTTTTGAAGTGATTACGTTGTAGAAACGATTAGTGCTTCTTTTTGTAATCCGCAACCGCTGCTTTGATTGCATCTTCAGCAAGAATTGAACAGTGAACTTTCACTGGTGGCAACTCTAGCTCTTCTGCGATTTCAGAGTTTTTAATAGCAGCTGCTTCATCAATACTTTTACCTTTAACCCACTCAGTGACTAGTGAGCTAGAAGCGATTGCGCTACCGCAACCGTAAGTCTTGAATTTTGCGTCTTCAATAATACCTTCTGCAGATACTTTGATTTGCAGTTTCATTACGTCACCACAAGCTGGTGCGCCAACCATGCCGCTACCTACACTTGGATCTTCTTTATCAAACGAACCTACGTTACGTGGGTTTTCGTAGTGATCAATTACTTTTTCGCTATATGCCATGATAGTTACCTCGAATCCTCTATTTCCGTGAGATTAGTGATGAGCCCACTCAACAGTGTTCAAATCAATCCCTTCTTTATACATATCCCATAGAGGAGACATGTCGCGTAATTTGTTTACCGCTACACGAATTTGTGCAATCGCGTAGTCGATTTCTTCTTCCGTAGTGAAACGGCCGAATGAAAAACGTACTGAGCTGTGTGCCAGTTCATCGTTTAAGCCAAGAGCGCGTAAAACGTATGAAGGCTCAAGACTCGCTGATGTACATGCAGAACCTGATGATACCGCTAAGTCTTTTAAAGACATAAGCAGAGATTCACCTTCAACGAAAGCAAAGCTCACGTTTAGGTTATGTGGTACACGTTGATCTAAGTCGCCATTTACCGTTACTGCTTCTAGATCTTGAACCCCTTTCAATAGACGCTCGCGAAGTGCTAGTGCGTGGTCATAATCTTTCTGCATGTCTTGTTTAGCGACAGCAAAAGCTTCACCCATACCCACGATTTGGTGAGTAGCAAGCGTACCAGAACGGAAACCACGTTCGTGACCTCCACCGTGCATCTGTGCTTCAAGACGAATACGTGGCTTACGACGAACGTACAAAGCACCAATGCCTTTAGGGCCGTATGCTTTGTGTGCAGAAAGAGAGATAAGGTCAACTTTCATCTCTTTTACATCTAGTGGGATTTTACCCGCAGACTGAGCCGCATCAACGTGGAAGATGATCTTGCGTGAACGACATAATTCGCCGATTGCAGAGATATCTTGGATTACACCAATCTCGTTGTTTACGTGCATGATAGAAACAAGAACCGTATCTTCACGCATTGCTGCTTGTAGCTTGTCTAAATCAATGATGCCGTTTGCTTCAGGCTCAAGGTAAGTCACCTCAAAACCTTCACGCTCTAGTTGGCGACATGGATCAAGAACCGCTTTATGTTCTGTTTTACACGTGATTACGTGCTTACCTTTCTTCTCGTAAAAGTGCGCTGCACCTTTGATAGCAAGGTTGTCTGACTCTGTAGCACCTGACGTGAAAACAATCTCACGTGGGTCTGCATTTAGTAGATCGGCAATTTGCTCACGAGCATTATCTACTGATTCTTCTGCCTGCCAGCCGTAACGGTGTGAACGAGATGCAGGGTTACCGAAGTTACCGTCCATCGTCATGCACTGAACCATTTTTTCAGCAACACGTGGATCGACTGGGCATGTAGCTGAATAGTCAAAGTAAATAGGCAGTTTCATTTTCTACTCCAATGTAAAAACTGACCGCTAAGAGCGGGCATTAACACCGTGAGGTGCTGCACTAATCGTTGTAGTGCTCGTATTTTTATGTGCAAAACCATTATTAACCGCAAGATCGATATCTTGACGATCAGAAATCTCTAAAACTTCGTTATCTTTCATTAGCTCACCGAGCGTAATGTCATTTAAGAAGCTGCTGATTCGGGAGCTTAAATCACGCCAAAGAGTGTGAGTTAAACAACGACTACCACCTTGGCAATCTGCTCGACCGTGACACTTAGTTGCATCAACTGATTCGTCTACTGCAGCAATTACAGTTCCGACAGCGATGTCGCTCGCTTCAGCACCTAAACGGTAACCACCGCCAGGACCACGAACACTAGCAACTAAGCCAGCTTTACGTAACTTAGAAAATAGCTGTTCTAAGTAAGATAATGAGATGCCCTGTCGCTCTGAAATATCAGCCAGAGGAACTGGGCTTTTTTGCGAATGCAGTGCTACATCTAGCATAGCTGTTACCGCATATCTTCCTTTAGATGTAAGTTTCATATCACACCGAATCCACATTGTTTATGTGGTTGGAATCTTCCCATACCCGACTAAATTGGTCAAGTATTTAGTTGACTATTTTAGTCAGGTATTCACCCTTAGGGTTTGTGAGGGTTTTATTTGTCGTTTTTGCTCTTCTCAATTGAAGTCAAAATGCCGCGTAGAGTGTTGATCTCTTGCAACTCTGGACGAGCTCGACTGAACAGACGACGTAGTTTATTCATCACCTGACCTGGCTTATCCTTAGAGATAAATTGGGTATCAATGATCACTTTTTCAAGGTGCTCATAGAACATTTCTAGTTCTTCGTGACGAGGGTACTCATCTTGTTGCTGTGGCTGATATTGGCTAGCGACCATATCAAGGTGAGCTACACGCACTTCGTAGCTCAGAGTCTGCACTGCCATTGCTAGGTTTAGCGAGCTGTATTCAGGGTTAGCTGGGATACATACATGGAAGTGGCACTTCTGAAGCTCATCGTTAGTCAAGCCAGTACGTTCACGGCCGAACACTAATGCGACTGGGTGCTTTTGACCTTCAATCGCAAACTTTTGTCCACACTCACGAGGCTCAAGCATTGGCCATTCAAGCGTACGTGAACGTGCACTCGAACCAACCACCAAACCACAGTCTTTTACGGCTTCGTCTAATGTAGAAACGATGGTCGCGTTTTCTGCGATGTCACCTGCACCCGCAGCCAGTGCTAAGGTCTGCTCGTCAACTTCACATTGAGGGTCTACAAGAACTAATTGACTCAAACCCATCACTTTCATTGCGCGAGCTGCTGATCCGATATTTCCCGAATGAGACGTACCAACCAGAACGACTTTTACATTGTCTAACATGCTATATGACACCACTTTAAAAATAATCGCGAGATATTAACACATAGCAAAGTAAAATGGTCAGACCCTTCGCGTAATGTGAAACCAAGAGTTCAAAAAATAACCACTTCCCTTTTGGTAAAACTTTGGTATACTCGCCGCCGCTTTAAATTGTTCTTTAACATCTTGTGGGAAAAACCATATGCATCCAATGCTAAACATTGCGATACGCGCTGCGCGTAAAGCTGGCAACCATATTGCTAAATCTCTAGAAACAACTGATAAGATCGAATCGTCTCTAAAAGGTAACAACGATTACGTTACTAACATTGCTCAAGAAGCTGAGTACATGATCATTGAGACAATCAAAGCATCTTACCCAGAGCACAGCATTATTTCTGAAGAGAAAGGCCTGACTGAAGGTAAAGACTCTGATGTACAATGGATCGTTGACCCACTGGATGGCACCAACAACTTTGTAAAAGGTTTCCCTCACTTCTCTGTATCTATCGCTGTTCGCATGAACGGTCGTACAGAAGTTGCTTGTGTTTATGACCCAATGCTAAACGAGCTATTCACAGCTCAACGTGGCGCTGGCGCTCAACTTAACAACGCTCGTATGCGTGTTACTCAACTAAAAGACCTTCAAGGTACTGTTCTAGCGACTGGTTTCCCATTCAAGCAAAAACAACACTCTGAATCTTTCATGAAGATCATCTCTGGTCTATTCATCGACTGTGCTGATTTCCGTCGTACAGGTTCTCCTGCTCTTGACCTATGTTACCTAGCAGCTGGCCGTGTTGATGGTTACCTAGAACTTGGCCTTAAGCCATGGGATCTAGCAGCTGGCGATCTAATCGCTCGTGAAGCTGGTGCTATCATGACTGACTTTGCTGGCGGTACTGATTACATGACTTCTGGTAATGTTGTTGCTTCAAGCGCACGTGGTGTTAAGTCTATTCTTAAGCACGTTCGTGAGAACGCTAACGAAGGTATGCTGAAGTAATTCAGACCTTACGTTAACGCTCCCTATTTTAAGGGCGCATAAAAATTCCAAAGCCTCGCTATATAGCTATAGCGAGGCTTTTTTGTATCTGCGATACGAGATACGAGATACGAGATACGAGATACGAGATACGAGATACGAGATACGAGATACGATCAGGATGTCTCTTAGTGAAATGAAGTTCAACATACTTCAACGCTAAATTGTATTGAGCTTCCCTAGAATACAGACGTAAAAAAACCGCTAGTTGCCTAGCGGTTTTTTTGGTTTAGCGAAACTTATTAAGCCAAGGCCTAAGGCATCTCGTCAAACTCTTCACCTTCTTTGTCCACTTGTGGTGGCATTAGGTGTTCACGCGTAATACCTAACTTCATAGCCAGTGCAGATGCAACGTAGATAGAAGAGTAAGTACCAACCGTAATACCCAGTAGAAGTGCAGTCGCGAAGCCGTGAATCATAGCGCCGCCCTGAACGAACAGTGCGATAACTACGAATAACGTGGTACCAGAAGTGATCAATGTACGGCTCAATGTTTGTGTGATTGAGCTGTTCAGTACTTCAGGTGCTTCACCCTTACGCATCTTACGGAAGTTCTCACGGATACGGTCGAATACAACAATGGTATCGTTGAGGGAGTAACCGACGACCGTTAGCAAGGCTGCTACGATGGTAAGGTCGACCTCAATTTGCATTAGAGAGAACACACCCAGAGTGATGATAACGTCGTGCGCCAGTGCTAATACTGCACCCGCAGCCAAACGCCATTCAAATCGCACTGATACGTAGATCAAGATACAGATAAGAGAAACTAGAATAGCAAGGCCACCCGCTTCTGTTAATTCGTCACCCACGTTAGGACCAACGAACTCGATACGACGCATTTCAACTTGCTCACCAGTACCATTCTCAATAGCAGAAAGGATTTGGTTACCAAGCGTTTCGCCCGCTACGCCATCACGTGGACGTAAACGAACCATCACATCACGAGCTGAACCGAAGTTCTGTACCGTTGCATCACCAAAGCCTTCGGCTTCTAGTGCACTACGAATATCAGGAAGGTGTGCCGGTTGTTCAAAACCAACTTCAATCAGAGTACCGCCAGTAAAATCTAGACCCCAGTTCAACGATTTCGTTGTTAGGGTGAAGATAGCAGTACCAATCATCAAGATAGAAAAAACAAAGGCAACCTTTGACCAACGCATAAAGTCGATCATTTTGTCTGCTTTTAGAATCTGAAACATATTAATTCCTAGCCTTAGATCGACAGTTTTTTAACGCGTTTGCCGCCATACATCAGGTTCACGATACAACGTGTTCCGATAATAGCTGTAAACATTGAAGTCAAGATACCGATAGACAGCGTTACCGCGAAGCCTTTGATAGCACCCGTACCCACAGCAAATAGAATGATTGCTGTTAGTAGTGTGGTGATGTTGGCATCGGCGATTGTGCTGAATGCGTTCGCGTAACCTTGGTGAATCGCTTGTTGTGGACTGCGTCCATCTCGAAGCTCTTCACGTATACGCTCAAAGATCAGAACGTTCGCATCAACCGCCATACCAACCGTTAATACGATACCGGCAATACCTGGTAGGGTCATGGTAGCCCCCGGAATCATCGACATAACACCGATAATCAAAACCAAGTTAGCCATTAGCGCAACGTTCGCAATCAGACCAAAGCTACGGTAGTAGAGCAGCGTAAACAGCATTACAGCAGCCATACCCCAAACCATCGCCATGATACCCATATCGATGTTTTGCTGACCCATAGATGGACCAATGGTACGTTCTTCTACAATCGAGATAGGCGCAATCAATGCACCAGCACGCAGTAGAAGTGCCAAGTTATGAGCTTCAGCCGTTGAATCGATACCAGTAATACGGAAGTTACGGCCTAGCGCAGATTGAATCGTCGCTTGGTTAATCACTTCTTCGTGCTTACTCAAGATAACTCGACCTTCCGGTGTTTTACGACCGCTGTCTTTGTACTCTGCAAATACCGTTGCCATTAGCTTACCGATATTCTGACGAGAGAATGCAGACATCTTGCTACCACCTTCGCTGTCTAGCGAGATGTTAACTTGAGGACGACCATATTCATCAACACTTGAGCTTGCATCAGTAATACTTGAGCCGCCTAGAATAACGCGCTTCTTAAGTACCACAGGACGACCATCTCGATCTTGCTTGATTTCGCTACCCGCAGGGGCACGACCAGAAGCGGCAGCGGCTAAGTCAGCACTGCTATCCACTTCACGGAACTCAAGCGTCGCGGTAGCACCAAGAATTTCTTTAGCGCGAGCCGTGTCTTGAACACCAGGCAATTCCACTACGATACGGCTAGAGCCTTGACGTTGAACCAAAGGTTCAGCAACACCAAGTTCGTTAACACGGTTACGTAGAATGGTAATGTTTTGCTCTACCGCATAGTTGCGGATTTCTTGAAGACGAGTCTCTGTGAAGCTAGCAACCAAAGAAAAACGACCATTAGATTCAGAATCTACAAACGTCATGTCTTGGTGCTTAGATTGCAGTAGCGATTTAGCTTCAGCAAGTTGCTCGGCGTTACGTAGAATCACTTCAACCGCATCTTTACCAGACGGGCGAATTGCACGGTAACGGATTTTCTCTTCACGAAGTTCACTACGGAACGCTTCTTCTTGTTGGCCAACCAGCTTTTGCATCGCAGCGTCCATATCCACTTCCATCAAGAAGTGAACACCACCACGTAGGTCAAGACCAAGCTTCATTGGTGCAGCACCAATAGATTCAAGCCAATCAGGAGTTGAAGCCGCTAAGTTTAAAGCAACGATTACATCTTCATCTAATGCTTCAGTGATGACATCACGGGCACTGATTTGAGAGTCTGTATCGTTAAAGCGAACAAGAATGGAACCGTTTTCTAGAGCAACGGATTTAGTAGAAAGGTTTTCAGCTTCAAGAGCATTGGTGACAGCATCCAGCGTAGACATATCTACAGAGGCGCCGCGCGCCCCTGTAACTTGAACTGCCGGATCTTCACCGTATATATTCGGAAGTGCGTACAACGCAGCGATGGCGATAGTAAACACCACCATCAGGTACTTCCATAACGGGTAACGGTTTAGCACAGCGAGGATCCTCTAGCTGTTTATAGAGATTTCAGAGTACCTTTTGGTAGCACTGCTGTAACGAAGTCTTTCTTGATAACTACTTCGTTGTTTGCATTCAGTTCGATAGCAACGTAGTCACTGTCTTCTGCAATCTTAGTGATCTTGCCGATTAGGCCGCCGCTTGTAAGAACTTCATCGCCTTTGCCCATAGAAGACATAAGGTTCTTGTGCTCTTTAACACGCTTAGCTTGTGGACGGTAGATCATGAAGTAGAAGATCACAGCGAACATACCTAGCATGATAAGCATTTCGAAACCGCCGCCTGCTGGTGCACCTTCTGCTGCTGCGTGAGCTTGAGAAATAAACATTTAAAACATCCTCTATTTATATTTTCGTAATTGTTTGTCTAATTGGGTTGCATCCCTTTATTTTCAAGCCCCATCACTCGGAAGAGAGATAGGGCTCGCAAAAAAGAAATACTAAGATTCTTTACCTAGTGGTGGCACTTCACGCCCCATTCTTGCGTAGAACTCTGCAACGAACTCTTCAAAGCGGTCTTCATCGATAGACTGACGAATGTCTGACATTACTCGTTGGTAGAAACGCAGGTTATGAATCGTGTTCAGTCGAGCACCTAGGATTTCGTTACAACGATCCAAATGGTGTAAGTACGACTTGCTGTAGTTCTTACAAGTGTAACAGTCACACTCTGAATCTAGTGGTGTTGTATCGGTTTTATGCTTCGCATTACGGATCTTGATCACACCTTCAGTCACAAACAGGTGGCCGTTACGTGCATTTCGCGTTGGCATTACACAGTCAAACATGTCGATACCGCGACGAACACCTTCAACCAAGTCTTCCGGTTTGCCTACGCCCATTAGGTAACGTGGCTTATCTTCTGGCAGTTGAGGACATGTGTGCTCAAGAATGCGGTGCATATCTTCTTTTGGTTCGCCTACTGCTAGGCCACCTACTGCGTAACCGTCAAAACCAATTTCTGTTAGGCCTTTAACGGATACATCACGAAGGTCTTCGTACACGCCACCTTGAACGATACCGAACAGTGAGTTCGGGTTTTCAAGTTTGTCGAAGTGGTTACGTGAACGCTCAGCCCAACGAAGAGACATCTCCATTGAGTCTTTTGCTTCTTTGTGTGTCGCAGGGTAAGGCGTACACTCATCGAAGATCATTACGATGTCTGAACCTAAATCTTTTTGGATTTCCATAGACTTCTCAGCGTCCATGAAGATCTTGTCACCGTTTACAGGGTTACGGAAATGAACACCCTCTTCAGTGATTTTACGCATTGCACCTAGGCTGAATACTTGAAAGCCGCCTGAATCAGTCAGGATAGGACCGTGCCAGTTCATGAAATCGTGCAGGTCACCGTGCATTTTCATGATTTCTTGACCAGGACGTAGCCATAGGTGGAATGTGTTACCTAATAGGATTTCAGCACCTGTGTCTTTTACTTCTTCAGGTGTCATACCTTTAACAGTACCGTAAGTACCTACAGGCATGAATGCTGGGGTTTCAACGGTACCGCGTTCAAACTGAAGTTGACCACGACGTGCGCCGCTATTAGTTTTTTTAAGTTCGTATTTTAATTTCACGAAGCCTCCAATATGCCAGAGAAACAATCTGACTGTTAATTCAGAACCTTAGGCCAAACAAAAGTTCAGTCTAGTGGGTTCTATGAGGAGCGGTCGCGTATTCCTTGCGAGAGATTAGACAGACACCCTGCCCGACTCCTAGCTTACTGCTAGCACCCGTAAATTCTAATGTATATCGTTTATAACTAGCTTAAATTAGCTTGTTTTCTTATTGATGAACATGGCATCACCGTAGCTGAAGAAACTATATTCGCTCTTCACTGCGTGATCGTATGCGCCCATCACGTTGTCGTAACCTGCAAATGCACTCACCAACATAATCAGTGTTGATTCTGGCAAGTGGAAGTTGGTAATCAAGCAATCCACCAACTGGTATTCATAGCCAGGGAAGATGAAGATTTCTGTATCACCAAAGAAAGGAACGAGCTCAGTGCCTTTCTTCAATGCATCTTGAGCTGCACTTTCTAGTGAGCGTACTGATGTTGTACCAACAGCAATAATACGGCCGCCACGGGCTTTTGCTGCAGCTACGGCGTCAACCACTTCTTGCGGCACTTCAACGTACTCAGCATGCATGTGGTGATCGTTAATATTATCAACTTTTACTGGCTGGAACGTACCAGCACCAACATGAAGCGTCACGTAAGCAAACTCAACACCTTTTTCTTTCATGTCAGCCATTAGCTTGTCATCAAAGTGAAGGCCTGCTGTTGGCGCTGCAACCGCACCCGGCTTTTCATTATAGACAGTCTGGTAGCGCTCTTTATCTGCATCTTCATCAGGACGATCGATGTAAGGAGGCAGTGGCATGTGACCAACACTGTTAAGAATCTCTAAAACGCTTTGATCGGATGTGAAATGGATTTCGAATAACGCATCGTGACGCGCCACCATTTCAGCTTCATATTCATCGTTCTCACCAAGGAACAACTTGGTACCCGGCTTCGGTGATTTAGAACAACGAACATGCGCAAGAATGCTTTTCTCATCAAGCATACGTTCAACCAGCACTTCAAGCTTACCGCCTGATGCCTTGCGACCAAATACACGAGCTGGAATCACTCGAGTGTTATTGAAAACAACAAGATCGCCTGGCTCAACCAAGTCTAAAACGTCTTTAAACGAACCATCAGCTAGGTTACCGCTGTTGCCATCTAATTTAAGCAGGCGGCTTGCTGTACGCTCCTCTTGAGGGTAGCGAGCAATGAGTTCATCTGGTAGGTCAAAGTGAAAATCTGAAACTTGCATGTGTCTAGTCTTGTCTTAGTTGATGAGATTTGTGCCGTTGACGAATCATAAATCGTAGTTGCTGGATAATCGTTACGGTAAGTCAATCGTTACCAGAAACACATCGCAAACACGACTAAAAATTTCGCAGTGGGCTAGTATAGGCACACGAGCCGCAATAGCAAGGTTTACAGCACTGGATTATTGTAAAGAGGCGTAAAATAATGCGACTGATTCACCTCCTCAAGCTAAAGAATTAGTTGCATAAAACTCACCCAAGAATGCGTCAGATCTCAGTTATTTTTTGGATAAAAAACTATAGTAATAGCAACAAATAAAAAAGAAGGAGGTTCGTATGATCAAGGTTGAAGATATGATGACTCGCAACCCTCATACCCTATTGCGCTCACACTCACTGGCCGATGCTAAGCACATGATGGAAGCACTTGATATCCGCCATATTCCGGTCGTCGATTCCGACAGGCAACTACTAGGTGTCGTCACACAGCGAGACGTTCTCGCCGCTCAAGAATCCAGCCTACAAAACATCCCACAAGCTCAATCTTTTACTCTTGCTACTCCCCTCAACGACATCATGCACAAAAGTGTTATGTCGGTAGAGCCGCGTGCAGGATTAAAAGAATCGGCTATCTACATGCAGAAACATAAAGTGGGCTGTTTACCTGTCGTAGAAAACCACGAACTAGTAGGCATTATTACAGACAGCGATTTTGTCACGATAGCGATCAATTTACTGGAGCTGCAAGAAGAAGTAGAGCCAGAAGAAGCGGAAGTAGAGTAACGCTCGGAATTGATATAAAGAAGAGCGGCCAATTCAGCCGCTCAGAGGGATTGTTGTCGCAGCGGATTATTATAGAAGCTCAGATACCACATCCGCTAATTGATGGAATGTCTCACGACGCGAAGAGCTTGGTCGCCAGACAAGGCCAATATCTCGGTAGGCCTGCTGACCAGGAGGATCGATCACAACGAGATTCTGGTTTTCCAATAAACCGTGGTCGATCGCCATTTGCGGAATAAAGGTGGTTCCTAAACCATTGGCCACCATTTGCACCAATGTGTGAAGGCTCGTCGCAGTGAACGGGTTGATCTTCTCTTTATCCGTTAACTTACAAGCCGACACAGCATGCTCGGTTAAGCAATGCTCGTTCTCCAACAAAAATACAGATTCGTCTGGCAGGTCATCGTATTTAATCGGAACGCGAATACCATCAGCTTGATTGCGACTGATCACCATCCGGAAAGGGTCTTGCCCAACAACTTGGCTTTCCATATTGTCGATATCGACAGGCAAAGCCAGAATCAGCACATCTAAATCTCCATGACGCAGCGCAGCCAATAGGTTGGTCGTTGTGTCTTCACGTAACAGCAAATTTAATTGTGGAAAGCGCTGGTTGGCTTCCTGTACCAAATCGCACAAAAGGAACGGCGCTATAGTAGGAATACACCCGACTCGCAGCTGCCCTTGCATCGCATCCCCGTTACATAGATTTCCAAGCTCTACGAGATCTTGTCCTTTCGCTAGTAGCTCTCGACCGTGCTTGACCACCAGCTCACCTGCTTGCGTGAAAACTAGCGGGCTCTTTTTATCTTTCTTCTCATAAAGCGGGCAACCAATCAGCTCTTCTAGGTTTTGAATGCCTTTACTTAGCGTAGATTGACTGACGAAACAGCGATCTGCGGCATCACTGAAATGACGAGTTTCGTGAAGAGTAACAAGATAGTGAAGTTGCTTAAGACTTGGCCATTTATTCATGAAATTACTTTGTAATATGAGTAGGATAAGTTAGGTAAAGGTCATTCGACCTAAGGACAGGACAAAGAATAAGCTTATCGCTTTTTTCGATTAACTTAATCTATTTAATTCGCTTTTTTCTATAGTACCGATTGTACTATAGTTTGTCCCGTAGAAACGGAGCCCAAACAAAGATGTGTTGGGCCAACTAATTTTTTAGGAGATTCCAAAATGGTACTAGTAGGTCGTCAAGCCCCTGACTTTACTGCAGCAGCTGTTCTAGGTAACGGTGAGATCGTTGATAACTTCAACTTCGCAGAATTCACTAAAGGTAAGAAAGCTGTAGTTTTCTTCTACCCACTAGACTTCACTTTCGTTTGTCCTTCAGAGCTAATCGCTTTCGACAACCGTCTTGAAGATTTCCAAGCTAAAGGCGTTGAAGTAATCGGTGTTTCTATCGATTCTCAATTCTCTCACAACGCATGGCGTAACACTGCTATCGCTGATGGCGGTATCGGTCAAGTTAAATACCCTCTAGTTGCTGACGTTAAGCACGAGATCTGCAAAGCATACGATGTTGAGCACCCAGAAGCAGGCGTTGCTTTCCGTGGTTCTTTCCTAATCGACGCTGACGGCCTTGTACGTCACCAAGTAGTTAACGATCTTCCACTAGGTCGTAACATCGACGAAATGCTACGCATGGTAGACGCACTAAACTTCCACGAGAAGAACGGTGAAGTTTGTCCTGCACAATGGGAAGAAGGCAAATCAGGTATGGACGCATCTCCAAAAGGTGTTGCAGCATTCCTATCTGAGCACGCTGACGACCTAAGCAAGTAATTACCTCTTAAGCCCGAGCTCAACGCGGGTTAATGGTTGGAAGATTCTCTTTAAAGAGACATAAAGCATAAGCTAATAGCGCAAAGCGCACCGCCAATCAGTTAAGAAGTAAAGTCCTATTAAAAGCCCGAAGTTAACGCTTCGGGCTTTTTGTTTTCCCCTCCTCGCTCCCCTAGACTGACTCTTGTAATAGATAATTGAGGTAGCGATAAACCTAAACTTTACCTCTATTTTCCCTTATCCCCATCTATTCAGAATCACACCTAGATTGCTATTATTTCATCAGTATCTTTTTGAACGGATAAACACGATGAACACCGAAATTGAAGTCTGTATCGATAACTTAGAATCTCTGCATAACGCACTATCTGGTGGCGCGAGTCGAATTGAGCTTTGCTCTTCATTAGCACTTGGCGGACTAACTCCAAGCTTCGGAATGATGAAACAAGCGGCAATAGTTTCGTCGGTTCCGGTCTACGCTATGATACGCCCAAGACAAGGCGACTTCATTTTCGATAACGACGATATGCTCTGTATGCTTGAAGATATTGAAGCTTGCGCAAATGCAGGATTGGATGGGGTCGTACTTGGTGTGTTAGCGCCGAACGGAAGTATTGATATGCCAAAGATGCAACAACTGGCTGACAAAGCGCACTTGTTAAAGCTTGGGATTACCTTCCACAGAGCCATCGATCAAAGCTCTGATTTCCAAGCAGCATTAGAACAAATCATTACACTTGGATGCGAAAGAGTCCTGGTAC
>NZ_MAKD01000094.1:0-17741 GCF_001691235.1 Vibrio sp. ZF57
GAATGCCAAAATGATTCAAAGCGCTACCCAAGTACCTGCTCTTCACCTTTCAGGTAAATCGACAAGGCCGAGTCTAATGGAAAACAACTCAAGTGCTCAAATGGGCAGTGATAATATTGATGAGTATCAGATCCCAGTGACAGATGCGAGTAAGATATCTGATGTGAGAGCCGCCCTCACCGCTTAGGGCAACAGTCGCCAGCATAAATCCAGAGAACCTCGCTGACTAATCTAACTGACTGACGTATATTAGATTTAATAGCGCAGAAAATTTTCATGGATAGATATGGCTAAAGACTTATTCAGCTCTCTTGATTTAAACCTGTTACGAAGCAAAACATGTTTGGAAGAAACCAAATCCACGGCTTTCAGGCTGAAATTGGCGTGGCAAGTTATGACGGTACGAAAACGCGCTCAGGCGAAGTAGAAGAGAAAACAACACATGGTATAAGCCTAGGCGGGGCCTACGTTTACCAAGCGACACCAATGCTTGGATTACGTGCTGGTGTTGATATGAATATTTTTGATCACAACAAAACCTTTGTGCCTTACGACACAACGGTCAATTTCAATCTTGGTGCCATTATTAGCTTCTAAAGATAAGCTCTATTTTAGTGCGTCATCAAGGCTTTGATCACCGAGGTGACGTACATCTTTACCCTTCACAAAGTAAATAATGTATTCGCAGATATTTTGGCAGCGGTCTCCCACTCGCTCAATCGCACGAGCTGACCACATCACCTGCAAAATATTAGGGATGTTCTTAGGGTCTTCCATCATATAGGTCATTAACTGACGAATAACGGCTTCGTATTCCGCATCCAACTTATCATCAAGTTTGTGAACTTCAGCAGCCGCATCAACATCCATACGAGCAAAAGCATCTAACACTTGGTGAAGCATGGTGATTGCCTGACGGCAAAGAGGCTCTAACGAAACATGGAATTTTTGCTCTTTGGTTGAAGGGATCTCAATAGCACCTTGCGCAATTTTAGAAGCAACATCGCCAATACGTTCCAGATCGGTAATCGTTTTGATGATCGCCATAATCAAACGCAGATCCTTCGCTGTCGGCTGACGCTTTGCAATGATTCGAGTACACGCCTCATCAATCGACACTTCCATCGCATTCACTTTGTGGTCATCACGAATCACTTTTTTGGCCAATTCAACATCGTCTTTATGAAGCGCCTGCATTGCAAACGAGAGTTGCTGCTCCACTAACCCGCCCATGGTCAATACATGAGTACGGATCGATTCTAACTCGACATTGAATTGCCCTGAAATGTGGCGACCGAAATGCATACTTGCTCCTTGAAAGAAATGAAGAAAGCCATTTTTGTAGAGTGACTTAGCTCTAGATGACACCTTTGGAGAGGTTAGCCATATCTACCAGTAATGTAGTCTTCCGTCTGGTTTTTCAATGGAGACGTAAAAATTGAGTCCGTATCTGAGTACTCGATCAATTTTCCCATATGAATAAAGGCAGTATGGTCACTTACACGCGCGGCTTGTTGCATGTTGTGGGTAACAATCACCACTGTGTATTGCGTTTTGAGATCGTTGATCAACTCTTCAATCGTCAAAGTAGAAATCGGATCGAGTGCCGATGTCGGCTCATCTAACAACAGCACTTCAGGCTCAATCGCAACCGCACGAGCGATAACCAAACGCTGCTGTTGACCGCCAGATAAACCAAAAGCATTCTCATGCAACCGATCTTTCACTTCATCCCATAACGCAGCAGCGCGCAGAGAGCGTTCAACCGCATCATCAAGGTCTCGGCTGTTGCTAACGCCTTGTAGCCTCAAGCCATAAACCACATTCTCATAGATAGATTTAGGAAAAGGGTTTGGACGCTGGAATACCATACCCACACGGCGTCGTAAGGTCGCAACATCCACCTTAGGGTGATAGACGTTCTTGCCATGAAGCTTCACTTTCCCGGAAACCTTACAGCCTTCAACAAGATCGTTCATGCGATTAATGCAGCGCAGCAGAGTCGACTTACCACACCCAGAAGGGCCGATAAACGCCGTCACCTGCCCCTTCGGGATCTGCATCGAGATATCATCAAGTGCTTGGCTCTCTTTATAGTAAAGATTTAGCCCTTCGATCGAGATAGCAATTTGCTCATCCTTCAGATTGTGAACATCAAGTGGTGCTTGGTAACCCAAGGTTTCATTAATCGAGAACATCTAATCTTGTCCTAAGGTTCGGTATTTTTCACGCAAGTTATTACGGATATTGATGGCTGTTAAGTTCAACCCAACAATCACCGTAACCAATAAAAATGAAGTCGCATACACTAAAGGTCGTGCCGCTTCGATATTAGAGGTTTGAAAACCAACATCATAGATATGAAAGCCTAAATGCATGAACTTTCTATCTAAGTGTAAATACGGAAACTGACCATCGACTGGCAAGCTAGATGCCAATTTAACAACACCCACCAGCATAAGTGGTGCAACTTCCCCCGCGGCTCTCGCGATTGCCAAAATTAAACCAGTGATAATCGCTGGACTTGCCATCGGTAAAACAATGCGCCAAAGCGTCTCAAATTGAGTCGCACCAAGAGCTAATGAACCGTGCCTCACTGCACTAGGAATACGCGTTAAGCCCTCTTCCGTGGTTACGATAACGACTGGAAGCGTCAAGACCGCTAAGGTTAGTGCTGACCAAAGTAGACCCGGCGTACCAAATGTCGGTGCTGGCAATCGCTCTGCATAGAACAACGTATCAATCGAGCCACCAATGGTATAGACGAAAAAGCCTAAACCAAAAACGCCATACACAATCGACGGTACACCCGCCAAGTTAATCACGGCGATACGAATTAAACGTGTTAGTGCGTTGTTTTTTGCGTATTCATGAAGATATATCGCAGCGACTACCCCAAGAGGCATCACGACGATCGACATGAGAATAACCAACAGTACTGTGCCAAAAATAGCAGGAAACACACCGCCTTCAGAGTTTGAGTCTCGTGGGTTCTCTGATAAGAACTTCCAAACTTGTTTGCCCCAGTGCCCAACCTTTTCTAGGTAAGACATATTATTTGGGTACCAATAATCCAGAATGTGACTTAGCGAAATCTCGACCTGCTCGCCTGTCATATCCTCAACGAGTAAGCTTTCGACATTAAGTTGCGTTCTAAGGTGCTCAAGCTTAACTTCGGCTTCACCTAACTGGCGGTTTAATTCCAGTTTAGTTTGAGTATAGGTTTTAAGGTATTCATCGCTCACTGACTCATTGAGTTCAAGCTTACGCTTTTCTAAGCGCAGGTTTTCCAATTGCCAGCTGATATTGCGAATTTCTTGGTTCACGACACGCGACGTTTCTTTACGTAGCGCATCAGCGAACGCCAAGCCTTGTTCGAGCTTTTGGTCTATGTTCGAATCAAAGGTGCCAGAAGCGGTTTTAAAACCCACCGGCTTACCAAAGAAATAACCACCTCGACTTCGTTCAATCACAACCCAATCAAGCGGGGTAGTGGGTTCACGTAAGTTAACATCCAGAATAGAAACAAAGTCCGCAGGGTACAGTTCTCTGTTAGCAACTTTGATGCTTAAGCGCTGTATCAGCCCAGTCGACAAATTTTGAGGAGATAAAAGGTCATGGACTTGTGGAACTTGCTCTATCGGGATGTATTTTCGTTCATATAACTGACCAACCAATACATCTTGTTTTGATACGGTTTCGTCAAGATCGACCACTAGCGATAAGTCTTTGGAGTCAACTTGCCATTGATACAAAGGTGCGGGCCAAAAATAGGTTAAGCCCTTCCAACCAATCAGCAGCATTAGGCCAAGAACAGAAAGCATACTGATGCTCACCGCCCCGCCCGTAAGCCAGATCCACGGAGAGCCCGATTTAACCCAAGATAATAATGACTTCAGTTTATTCATCATGATCGACCTTGCTCTTGGCGTGCTGAAATCAAGGAGCTGCAAAAATCAAGAGACACGCTAGTCAAGCCACTAAAAGCCATTGATACACATTGAGGCAAACCTTTAAAACTACAGCGCACGATATTTATCTCTCAGTCTTTGTCTAACCCACTCAGCAACTGAGTTCACCGCGAATGTAAAGATAAACAGCAAGAGTGCAGCCAAGAACAGCAAGCGGAAATGAGAACCACCCACTTCTGATTCTGGCAGCTCAACAGCAATCGTTGCCGATAAAGTTCTCATCCCTTCCAAAACATTCCAGTCAAGAATTGGGGTGTTACCTGTCGCCATCAAGACGATCATGGTTTCACCAACTGCTCGCCCTAGGCCCATCATAACCGCAGAAAAGATACCTGGACTCGCCGTCAATAGCACCACATAAATAAGCGTCTGCCACGCCGTCGCACCCAACGCTAATGACCCATCAGACAAATGTTTAGGTACAGAGAAAATAGCATCTTCAGCAATAGTGAAAATCGTTGGGATGACCGCAAAGCCCATAGCAAAACCAACCACTAGCGCATTGCGTTGGTCAAAGTCGATACCATAGCTAGCCAAGAAGGTACGAATATCACCACCAAATAACAAGGCTTCAATGTTGTTTCCACCAGCAAACACCGCAACCACTGTAATCACCAATACCGGAATCAATATCAGAGCATGCCAACCGTTAGAGAAGCGACCCGTTACCCTCTTCGGTAAACAGAACCAAACAAGTCCAGTCAACAGTGTGCTCAGTGGTAATAGCATCATTAATGAGAAGACAGCCGTTAAATGTGTTTCAACGATTGGAGCAAACCAAAGCCCAGCCAAAAATCCGATGATCACGGTTGGAAGAGCTTCCATCAGCTCTATCGAAGGCTTCACCACTCTTCGCATGCGTGGAGACATAAAGTAAGCGGTGTAAATAGCTCCGAGCACAGCAACCGGCACGGCAAACATCATCGCAAACAGAGCTGCTTTGATAGTACCGAATGTGATAGGTACTAAACTGAATTTCTCTTCAAAGTCATCATTCGCCGAGGTTGATTGCCAAACATATTGTGGCTCAGGGTAGCTTTCGTACCAGACTTTTTGCCAAAGCGATGAGAATGATATTTGTGGGTATTCATTATCGACCTTAGCCACACTGATGGTGCCATCAATCAGCGTCGCCAGATGCAGTTCATTGGCAGACATAGCCGCTAATTGTGGTGATTTATCAAATGCACGCTCGAACAGTGACAGCTTTTCACTGGTCGTATAGTGACTTTGTAATGTGCCGTTCTTATAGAAGCTATAAAAACCCTTTCTATAAGTATCAGGAAGAATAAATTGCACTTGTTCAGCAAGTTGGAAGTCTCGAATATGGGTCAGGCTACGCTTTTCATCTTTGAGTACATCGAACCATTGAGAAACCTGTCCGTCCTCATGCGTAACCAACAACGAGTATGCGCCAGACAATAAATCGATGCTTTTCACGGAATGCTTCGCATCATTTAAGCTAAGATCAATCACTTCACGAACATCAAAACCGTTATCTGATAGTTTCAAAACAACCAAATCCGATTGTGCTCGTAGGTATAAGGTTTGCCCATCAGGTGTGACAAGCAGTTGCTGCTGCAAGCCCAACTTATCCGATAGCCATTGGCTCTTCTGAAAAACATACTGACCAGTAAGGTCACTCTGATACCACTTAACCAAGACTCGTTGGTCACTTAACTGCGCGGCAACCGTAATCCCACGTCCATTCTTAGAGAACGCGAATTTGTCGATCGTCGCCCCATTTGAGGGTTCATCATTTAAAAATGGTTCTGGGAGATCGATTTGCTCAATTTTAGGATCGGCTTCACTGCCCTTTTGCAGCACAGGCGCACTATACTCAGGATAGAAAAAAGTAAGGTTGCTTGCACTATCGGCAAAGGCAAACCAGTTTTCTGATGGGGTATTTCGAGAGAAGGCAACAGGATTGGCTAAAACATTTCGCTCAAAGTAAGAGTGTGTATTTTGAGACTCTAAATCCCAAAACTGCACCAAGCCAGATTTTTCGATAGTAAATGCATGCTGACCGTATTCATCAACAGATAAGGCGATAGGCTTTTCTACAGCAACGGTCTTTACGGCTTGGTCTGTCTCTAAACCAGTATCAGAAAACACCGGTAAAATGACCATCGCCAAGTAAACAAAGATCAATACCAGAGCAGCTAGAACACTGACGGCACCACATGTCACTGAAAAACGGACGAGACGATCTTTCAACCATCTTTTTTTGTCACGCTCTTTCAATGAAAATTGGGCTGAAGCCATCTGTTTATCTACCTTTTTTTAGCTACTGACATAATATGTACGTTAGATGACAATTATATTACAAGTTACGTTAAACAACTGAAACTAATAACAAGTTTGTTGACCATATTTCTTAAAGTAAGATCATAGATTTTGTGAATTTTGTCATTCTAAATTAAAGTAATCAGCTCTATAGCCAGCACTCAAGGATTATCATCTCGATGGAAAAAGACTATGTCACAAAAGAACTTAGCTGGTTATCCTTCAACGAAAGAGTGCTCCAAGAAGCGGCAGATAAGTCAGTCCCCTTAATCGAAAGAGTTCGTTTTTTAGGTATTTACTCGAAAAACCTCGATGAGTTTTACAAAGTCCGATTTGCTGACGTGAAACGAAAGATCTTACTTCAAGATCCACAGCTAACCTCCAACTCGCCGAAAAGCCTACTGACTAAAATGCAGAGCAAAGCAAGCAAGCTCGATGCTCAATTCCATGAACTGTATAACGACTTGCTATTGGAATTGGTACGCAATCGTATTTTTCTGGTCAACGAACAACAAATCAGCGAAGAACAAAGTGGCTGGATAAAAAAGTACTTTAAGAAAAAAGTGCTGCCACACTTAACTCCGATTCTCTTGAACGAAGATAGCCAGTTACTTAATATTCTCAAAGATGAACAAAGTTACTTAGCCATCGACATCGAGCGTGATGCATCATCTCAATATGTCTTACTCGAAATCCCATCAGAAGCACTCCCTCGATTTGTTAAGTTACCGGAAACTTCGGGTTCGCAGCGTACAACTTTGATCTTGTTAGATAATATAGTTCGATTTTGTTTGGATGACTTACTTAAAGGATTCTTTGAGTATGACTCATTGCGTTGTTTTGCGATAAAAATGACACGTGATGCCGATTATGATCTGCAAGAGGACAATGAAAATAACCTATTAGAATCGATGTCTTTAGGTTTAGAACAGCGCTTAACGGCACTGCCGATACGTCTGATCTATGAATCTGAAATGCCAACTGAAATTCTCAACTTCTTACAAGTCAGACTTAAACTGTCTGACTATGACAGTGTCATCGCAGGTGGTCGCTATCATAACTTCAAACATTTCTCTGAGTTCCCAAGCCTTAACCGACGTGATTTAGTTAATCGTCCTCTACCCGCGATTAAGTGCGCGCATTTCAGCCATTACCCAAACTATTTCGAAGCGATCAAAGCTCGCGACATCTTACTGCATTATCCTTATCACACCTTTAGTCACATCACTGAACTGGTTAGGCAGGCTTCCTTTGACCCGAAGGTAACCTCCATCAAAATAAACGTTTACCGTGTTGCGGAAGGCTCAAAACTCCTCAGCTCGATCATCGATGCGGCGCACAATGGCAAAAAGGTCACTGTGGTTGTCGAGCTGCAAGCACGCTTTGATGAGCAAGCCAACATTCAATGGACCAAGAAACTTCAAGAAGCGGGTGTAAAAGTCATCCATGGCATCCCAAGTTTGAAGATCCATTCCAAGTTGCTGCTCATCAAACGAAAAGAAGGCAAGCATACCGAGCATTATGCCCATATTGGCACTGGCAACTTCCATGAAGTTACAGCGCGCGTGTATACCGATTTCTCTCTGCTCACTGCGAATGAAGATTTGACTCAAGAGGTGAGACAAGTCTTTAAGTATATTGAAAACCCTTATCAAAAGTCCCAGTTCAAGCAACTGATTGTGTCACCAAAGAATACTAGAAAACGTCTGTACCAATTGATAGATAATGAAATACAAAACGCGATAGAAGGTAAACCTGCAAGCATCACTCTAAAACTCAACAACTTGGTCGATCGAGAGATCATTGAAAAGCTCTATCAGGCTAGCCAAGCCAATGTAAAAGTGAGAATGGTCATTCGCGGCATGTGCTCTCTTGTCCCTGGCATACCCCACATCAGTGATCATATTGAGATAGTCAGTGTGGTCGATCGTTTCCTCGAACATCCGAGAGTGATGATATTTGGTAACGCTGGAAAGCCGAAGGTCTATATATCTTCCGCTGACTGGATGACACGAAATTTTGATCACCGCATCGAAGTTGCAGCTCCAATTTTAGATCCAAAGATCAAGCAAACCATTATCGATATCACCGAGTTTCATTTCGATGACAGCAACAAAGCTCGAGTGCTAGACCAAGCGATGAGCAACTCTTACACACAACCACCAGCAAACCTACTTGATTACCCGACGTCACAACTCTCCACTTACCACTATATTAAACGTATGGAGAAACTTGCTCGCAAGAAGTACAAACAAGAGAAGAAATCATGCCGCTAATTGATAACAAACATTCTCGATGTATTGCCGCTATCGACTTGGGTTCGAACAGCTTTCACATGGTGGTTGCCCGAGTATTCGATCAACACCTGCAATTAGTCAGCAGACACAAACAGAAAGTGAGATTAGGTGATGGATTGGATGAACGTAACGTCCTATCTGAAAGCGCTATCGAGCGAGGCCTAGAATGCCTCAAGGTGTTCGCAGAACGACTGGCGGATTTTGAGCTTGATGATGTCAGAGTTGTTGCGACTCATACCCTAAGAAAAGCCAAAAACGCTAAAGACTTCTTAGAGCAAGCCAAGCCACTGTTTCCTTTTCCAATAGAGATCATTTCCGGTCAAGAAGAAGCTCGAATAATCTATAACGGAGCAGAACACACTCAAACCGCTTCTGAATCTAAGTTGGTTATTGATATCGGTGGAGGGAGTACGGAACTCGTCGCCGGACAAGGCTTTACTCCTCTAATTATGCGCAGTTTACCGATGGGATGCGTCAACTTCACTCAACGTTTCTTTGCTGACGAAGGGCTAACTTCGCGACACTTCTCAGATGCTTATACCGCAGCTACTCGTCTATTGATGCCATTGATTGAAGAATACACAAAAGCCCCTTGGGAAATCGCTTTTGGCTCATCTGGTACCACGAAATCAATAAAAGAAGTACTCATTGGCTTAGGGTTCACCGATGGTCTCATTACGCCCCAACGCCTGTCCTATTTAAAGAATCACTTATGTGAGTTTTCATCATCCAACACCGTAAATCTTTCAGGCTTAAGTGATGAGAGAAAGCCTGTGTTTGCTGCAGGCGTCACCATTCTTTCAGCAGCAATGGATACGCTAGACATCAAGGAGTTACATTTTTCTGATGGTGCCCTGAGAGAAGGCGTTCTTTATGACATGGAGGATAGGTTTAAAGATATTGATATTCGAACAAGAACTGCCGAAACGCTCGTCTCTCGATACCATGTAGACGTAACTCATGGCGAGAAAGTGAAAGTGCTCGCTCTTTCATTGCTGAAACAAGTACAGCCTCAAGTGACAACTGCGGTCACTAATGAGCTGTATGATCTGCTTGGTTGGGCTGCAGTACTTCATGAGGTAGGACAAAGCATTGCATTCCAAGGCTATCACCGCCATTCGGCTTATCTGCTTAAGCATACGACAATGCCAGGCTTTAATACTGAGCAACAACGCCTTATATCAGCATTGGTTCGCTATCAAAGAAAAGCGCTCAAACTACAAGATTTGCCGGAACTTTCTCTGTTTACTCAGCAACAAGTCACCCTGCTGATTCGTATATTGAGACTCGCTATCTTACTCAACCGTCAGCGAAATCAAGCACTGGCCCCAGACGTGACTCTAACGATTGAACAACAGGATAACTGGGAATTGAAAGGAACTAACAGCGATTGGTTGGCCCAAAACCAACTGCTTGATTATGAGCTCAGAGAAGAGCAACAACGTTGGCAAAATGCAGGATGGTCGTTAAAGCTAAAATAACGAACAGTCAAAATTAAAACAGCCTGCGACGCGCAAGCTGTTCATACGTTTCTTATCTAAGTTTATCGCAGCCTGAATTAGAGCCCGACTTTTGCCAACTCTTGCTCTGCGAACTCAGACGGTATTGCTAAATAGCCATCTTTCTCTACAAGTTCTTGTCCTTGCTTTGAGAACACAAAAGTGAGGAACTCTCTTTCAACGGGAGAAAGCGGTTTATCTGGGTGTTTGTTCACGTATACGTAAAGAAAGCGTGATAGAGGGTAATCACCGCTCAAGATATTCGCTCGAGTCGGCTCTACATAATCAGAACCATGCTCAGCAATAGGAATTAACTTAACGCCAGCGACACGATAGCCAATACCTGAGTAGCCAATCCCACTGATGGATGAAGCGACCGACTGAACGACTGAAGCCGAACCAGGTTGCTCATTCACACGATTTTTAAAGTCACCGCCGCACAGTGCATTCTGTTTGAAGTATCCATAAGTCCCCGATACAGAATTGCGACCGAACAATTGGAATCGATGTTTCGCCCATGGCTGATCGATTCCGAGATCTTGCCAGTTATTGAGGGGCCTTGTTGCTCCGCAGCGTAATGTCTCAGAAAAAATGCCATCAATCTGACGAAAATTAAGCCCCTCAATAGGGTTATCACGATGCACAAAAAGCCCAATCGCATCGATAGCAACTCGCAGTGCTGTTGGCTTATATCCATGCTCCCTTTCAAATGCTTCAATTTCTCGCAGGCGCATCGGACGACTCATTGGCCCTAGATGTGCAGTCCCTTCGGTTAAGGCTGGAGGAGCAGTAGAAGAACCCGATGCTTGGACTTGAGCGTTAACATTTGGGTAGTAGGACTTGAACTCTTCCACCCATAACGTCGTCATACCCGCTAAGGTATCCGAACCGACCGATAATAAGCTCCCAGAAATTCCCGGAACCTTAGAATAATCAGGAAGAGAATCGACACCCTGTTCGGCATGCACAGGGTTAACTAAAGCAAACGCTAATAATGAGCTGACTGGAAAATGCATCCTGCGTATCGAACAACTCATGATACGGTCAGTCGATTTGGTAAAGTAAAATGGAAACGACTGCCGACGCCCACTTCACTTTGAATTTCGAGATGTGAATCGTGGTGGCTAAGCGCATGCTTTACAATCGCTAATCCAAGACCACTACCACCGGTATCACGAGAGCGGGCTTTATCTACACGATAGAAGCGCTCTGTGAGTCGATGTAAGTGTTGAGGCTCAATACCATCACCAGTATCTGACACATCTAAGCACGCGCCTTGGCTGGTTTGATACCAACGCACTTTGACCGTTGCACCTGCGGGTGTGTATTTAACCGCGTTATAAACCAAATTCGATATCGCACTTCTCAATTGGTCTTCATCGGCAAGAACTCGTAGGCTCTTATCGATATCAAACTCAAGCTTATGTTCGCGCTCACCGCTAAGGCTCGCCGCTTCTTTCTCAAGAACCTCAAGCATCGCCGGAACGTTGACCACTTCATCCAACTCATGCATTGGCGCCGCTTCAATTTTCGAAAGCGTGAGTAGTTGATTAACCAAACTGTTCATTCGATTGAGCTGCTCAGTCATTACGCCATGCGCCTTGGTCCACATTGGGCCAACGATCATGTCTGGATCTTCGGTCATTTCAAGGTAACCTTGAAGGACGGTCATCGGCGTACGCAATTCATGAGAAACGTTAGCGAAGAAGTTACGGCGCATGCCTTCTAACTGCTTAAGCTGGGTCACATCACGTACCACCATCAGGTGTTCACCCTCGGTATACGGCACAATACGCAGCTCGAGCATACGCTCCACATTCAATGGAGAAGGCATCTCTAATGGCTCAGAGAAATCTTGCTTATTAAGGTACTTAATAAAATCTGGAGTACGAATCAAATTCGAGATCGGTTGACCTGAATCATCTGGCCAACGAAAGCCCAGCAAATACTGAGCTAGCTTGTTACACCAAACGATATTGCCTTCACCGCGAAATACCACAACGGCATCGGGAAGCGATTCTGCACCGTTACGGAAACGGCGGATAAGGTTAGTCAGTTCTTTGCGTTTGCGACGCTGTCTCTGCTGCATACGATAAATACCGTTAAACAGAGATTCCCAGTTCCCAGAGCCTGAAGGTGGAGTTAGACGCTTCTCATCCCACAGCCATGCGGACAAACGCATTTGGTTGTGTAGATGCCAGCCGAGCTGCAATACCGTAGCAGCCAGCAGCAACCAAGGTAGGTAACCGAATATCCATCCGACTAAAACCCATGGTGCGTAAAAAAAAGCCAGCTCCCAAGCCAGCTTTTTCCAGGTTAACTTTTCAACCATTCAGGACTCCGTAAACTGGGCAGCGAAGCCACATTAAGCCTTTGTAGAAAAACGGTAGCCAGCGCCACGAACCGTTTGGATTAGCTTATCGTGACCTGCAGACTCAAGCGCTTTACGCAGGCGTCGAATATGTACATCAACCGTTCGGTCTTCAACGTAAACATTGGTACCCCAAACGTTGTTAAGCAGCTGCTCTCGGCTGTACACACGCTCTTGGTGAGTCATAAAGAAATGCAGCATTTTGAACTCTGTTGGTCCCATATCAACTGGACCTTCGCTTGCGGTAACACGATGAGATACTGGGTCTAGCTTAAGACCTTGTACATCAATCACATCTTCTAGTGCAGTAGGCGTTACACGGCGGATAACCGCTTTCAGGCGAGCAACGAGCTCTTTTGGCGAAAACGGTTTGGTAATGTAGTCGTCAGCGCCAACTTCTAAACCGCGAACCTTATCTTCTTCTTCACCACGAGCTGTTAGCATCACCACTGGGATGTTGCGAGTTAACTCTTCACGCTTCATGTGCTTGATAAAGTTTATCCCGCTACCACCAGGTAGCATCCAATCTAGTAATACTAGATCTGGGAAAGGTTCACATAGCTTGTTTACCGCTGTATCGTAATCTTCAGCCTCTACTGCTTGGTAGCCTTTTTGTTCAAGTACAAAACACAGCATCTCACGAATAGGTGCTTCATCTTCAACGACCAGAATCCTTCTCGACATAATTGAATAGCCTTTGTATTTAATCAACGCATTGCATTATCGGAGTTAATTATGACACTTTTGTGACCTTTGAAAACAAATTTTCATATAACTGTCTCAAACGTTTCACTTTATAATTTTTGATACAGAGCTAAGGACAAATCGAATTAGATCTCATATCATGAGGCACTTCTAAAAAGGTATGAGAAAAATATATGTGGTTTAAAAATTGCCTAGTCTATCGCTTCAACCGTGATATTGATTTCAACGCAGATCAGCTAGAGAAACAACTTGAAGAATTCCGCTTTACTCCTTGTGGTAGCCAAGACAAACAGAAGTTTGGTTGGGTACACGCAATGGGTAGACATGGCGATATGATGACGCACGTATCAGAAAACCGCATTCTTATCTGTGCAAAGAAAGAAGAGAAAATGCTACCCGCTTCTGTGATCAAAGAATCATTGAACGCAAAAGTAGAAACGCTTGAGGCAGAGTCTGGTACCCCTCTGAAAAAGAAAGAGAAAGACAGCCTAAAAGAAGACATCATCATTGATCTACTTCCTCGAGCATTCAGCCGCAGCAACTTCACTTACGCGCTGATCATGCCAAAAGAAGGTTTCATTGTGGTTGATGCGAGCAGCTACAAAAAAGCAGAAGATGTATTAGCATTGCTACGTAAGACAATGGGTAGCCTGCCAGTAGTGCCAGCTATCCCAGAGCAAGCGATCGAAACGACTCTTACAGAATGGGTGAAATCAGGTGATACGCCACAAGGCATCACTATGCTTGATGAAGCAGAACTAAAATCTATTCAAGAAGACGGCGGTATTGTTCGAGTTAAGAAACAAGAACTAGAAGCTGATGAGATTAAAAACCACATCGAAGCCAATAAGATGGTGACGAAACTTCTTATCAACTGGCAAGACCGTATTGAATTCATTCTTGCAGAAGATGGCAGCATCAAACGCCTAAAATTCAGTGATGAGCTCAAAGACGAAAACGACGATATTCCTCGTGAAGATCAAGCTGCGCGTTTTGATGCGGACTTCTCTCTACTTTGTGGTGAGTTCAGTGTTTTCCTTCCAAACCTATTTGAATCATTAGGCGGGTTAACTCAACCTAACGCTTAATCAGTCAAACTATAGGCTCAGGTGCTAACGGTATCTGAGCTTATTTCTCACTAAGTTCTCACTTATATCTGCCTCTAGACCCTCTTGTTAATGTCATTGCTATCTTTAGGGCTATCAACCAAACTCATTTTAGCGTAAAATTTGCGCCCCTTTGATATCACTTGGTGGTATCAACCTGACTTGAGATCAGATTAGAGAACGAAGCAATGACTACACAAAAACCATTTGTACCTGAACTATTATCACCGGCAGGAAGCCTCAAAAACATGCGTTACGCATTCGCCTACGGCGCAGATGCAGTATACGCAGGCCAGCCACGTTACAGCCTTCGTGTTCGTAACAACGAGTTCAATCACGAAAACCTACAAATCGGTATCGATGAAGCTCATGCTCAAGGCAAAAAGTTATATGTTGTATGTAACATTCAGCCGCACAACTCTAAATTAAAAACATTCATTCGCGACCTCAAACCAGTTGTAGACATGGGCCCTGACGCGCTTATCATGTCAGATCCTGGTCTTATCATGATGGTTCGTGAAGCATTCCCTGAAATGCCAATCCATCTTTCTGTTCAAGCAAACGCAGTAAACTGGGCGACCGTTAAGTTCTGGTCAACTCAAGGCGTTGAGCGTGTGATCTTATCTCGTGAGCTATCGCTTGAAGAGATCGAAGAGATTCGCGAACACTGCCCAGAAACAGAGCTAGAGATCTTTGTTCACGGAGCTCTTTGCATGGCTTACTCAGGCCGTTGTCTGCTTTCTGGTTACATGAACAAGCGCGATCCAAACCAAGGTACTTGCACCAACGCTTGCCGCTGGGAATACAAAACAGAAGCAGCGAAAGAAGACGAAAACGGTCAGATCGTTGAAGCAAACCCTACTGGTGTTGCTATTCAAGAAGTAGAAACGCAAGACATTGAAGTTCAAGATGAGCGTCCAGACAACACACTAGGCCTTGGTAAACCAACAGACGAAGTGGTTCTGCTTTCTGAATCACACAAGCCAGAAGAGAAAATGGCAGCGTTTGAAGATGAGCATGGTACTTACATCATGAACTCAAAAGACCTTCGTGCAATCCAACACGTTGAGCGCCTAACGAAGATGGGTGTTCACTCTCTGAAGATTGAAGGTCGTACTAAGTCTTTCTACTACTGTGCACGTACTGCTCAGGTTTACCGTAAAGCTATTGACGATGCAGTGGCAGGCAAACCATTCGATGAAAGCCTAATGGGTACACTAGAGAGCCTAGCTCACCGTGGTTACACTGAAGGCTTCTTACGTCGCCATACACACGATACATACCAAAACTACGAGTACGGTTACTCTATCTCTGACACTCAACAGTTTGTTGGTGAGTTCACAGGTAAGCGCCGTGGTGACCTAGCGGAAGTAGAAGTGAAGAACAAGTTCCTAGTAGGCGACAGCTTAGAAATGATGACACCGAAAGGTAACGTTGTTTTCAAACTAGAAGTTATGGAAAACCGCAAATCTGAAGCGGTCGACGATGCGAAAGGTAACGGTCACTTTGTATTTATTCCTGTACCAGCAGATCTAGATCTAGAGTACGGCTTGCTGATGCGTAACTTGAGCGAAAGCCAAGATACACGTAACGCATCAGGCAAATAATTTTTACTTAAGCGACTTACTTGAGAAGAAAATAATGGCTCTGTTAATTACTGACAAGTGCATAAACTGCGATATGTGTGATCCTGAATGCCCAAATGGTGCAATCACTATGGGCGACAGCATCTTCGAGATCGATCCTGATTTATGTACAGAGTGTAAAGGTCACTATGAAAAGCCAACATGCCAGTCAGTGTGTCCGATTACAAAATGCATCATCACTGACCCAAACCATATTGAAACTGATGACGAGCTACTTGAGAAGTTTGTTATCATTCAAGGCTTGACCTAAAAGAAGAAAGGTTCAACTTAACCATAAGTTGAACCTTTTTTTTCATCCTGATTTTCCGATTGGATAAATATTGCAGAAGAGCTCTTTTTCAAATTGATATTCGAGTCGTTCTCGCCAGTTTATTGATTGAGCTATAGGAACAAGATAAAAGTTTTCCCTGCTGGTATCGGTCACAAATGCCATTCCATACTGCATCAATTCATAGTGAACATCATTTACGAAACTAGGGTCTAAACGTTGTCTGCCTGTTAGCTGATTGATGTCATCTCTTGAAATTGAAATACCCGAGCTTTCAGCGTTGAACCTATGTCTTAACCATTCTGAAAATTCCTTCGCACAAATCATAGTCATAGTCTTATCCTTGAATTATTTATCGACGGGTATCAGACTCTGATTTCGCATACTGCATATAAGCCGCATCTTTCACCCCAAAACACTCAATCCCTGACCAAACCTTGTCAAATTCGCCATCGCCCTTGCTGATACCGTTATTGCTTTTATTAATATCAAACGATGTTCTTAATCTCGTGTTTATAAACTCTAGACAAAAGTGTGATATTTCTCCAGTTTTAGAGTCGACAAAACCAGTGGCAGTACCACTGTAAAAAGCCTCGATGAACAGGATTACTTATTCGATATCAAGGCCAAACACTGACTTGGCATCACTTTAACTTTTTTCTTTTTCTTAGTTTTCGCTACTTTTTTAGGAGGTGGAACTGGAACAGTCTTTGGAGCCCAACTTGCAAGTTCATCTCCACAACCGTCACCTTTAGGAGGGCTCGCTTGAGCTATGCAGTTTGAACTGCCTTCAGGACACTTTAAACGAACGTGGAAGTGGGAGTGGTGTCCCCACCAAGGTCTTATTTTGCCTAACCAAGCTCTATCATTAGCGTCAGAGTTTTCTTGTTCACAAAGGGTTTGCTTGATCACTGGATGAACAAAAATACGCACCACTTTTTCATCTTTCGCCGCATAACGAATAACTTGAAAATGATCATCGGTCCAATTCGATTCACGCAATTTGTAGTTGGTAAGATCCACAACGCTCACAGGTTTAGGCACAGCTAATTCGTTCTCTGACAACCTCTTACTGGTTAACCTTAGCCATATATCAATATCTAACCCTGTTTGATGACTTGAATGACCTGAAGAAAAGCGCCCTCCTCTGGGAAGAGAAATATCACCGATCAATAAATTAGTATTGAGCTTCTCGCTGGTCGTGACTCCTAACCTCTCAATAAACTTTATAGCTTCTGTATGGCCATAGTAGCGCTCTCTTTGAGGGCGAATGATCTGATACCCCAAACCATTAATAGGCAAAGCCTGCGCGCCGTCTAGACAGCCATTGGCATAGCTTCCAATTGATGAGGGTGAATTTTTAGTAGGGTGACTCTCTTTTTCCCACGAAGTTGCTGATAGAGAAAATGAACAAAAGAATACAACCAGTGCAAAAAAGAACCTCATAATAATCCCAAATTACTGACGCTTACTCATTATATTAGTCGCCATTTAGGATTAGGTGCATATCGTACTTAAGTTTTTGGTGGTAGCTAGTGAATTATACCAATTAAAGTAAAAATGTGATCTAATTAAGATTGATGAATTATTGT
>NZ_MAKD01000095.1:0-294 GCF_001691235.1 Vibrio sp. ZF57
GAAACACGTTCCCTTAATGCTTGAAGATGCAGAAAATGAACTGCCACATCTCGCAAGAACGGTGATTGCCGATGCTTATCACCACCTTGGAGAGTTGAATCAACGTATCGCCGATACTGAACAAGTCTTCGACTCTTTTGCTAAGGTCAGCGCTAATGTTCAACGAGTGATGAAAGTTCGAGGTATTGGGCCGCAAACCGCTACTGCGATACTTGCTTCGATAGGCAATGGTTCTCAATTTGATAAAAGCCGTGATTTCTCTGCTTGGCTAGGACTCGTACCAAAGCAATATTC
>NZ_MAKD01000096.1:0-1235 GCF_001691235.1 Vibrio sp. ZF57
CACGTTCCTAGAGTTTAACCAGAACAATCGTTCTGATTCATTGGGAGTCAAACCACCGTTGTATTGGTGCGGGCGGAGTTGGCAATAATACCCAATAATGTATCGAGTAATTTCTTGTTGTGCCTCTGCAAAGCTCCGATAACCTACTGTAGGTATCCATTCCGTCTTCAAGCTTCTAAAGAAGCGTTCCATTGGTGCATTATCCCAGCAATTTCCTCGTCGAGATAAGCTTTGCTTGATCTGAAAGCGCCACAGTAATTGCCGATAACTTCGGCTTGTATAATGACTGCCTTGATCGCTGTGAAACATGACGCCCTGTGGTTTACCACGAGACTCATAAGCCATGGCAAGAGCCTTACGAGTTAATCGACTATCGGGCGATAATGACATTGCCCAACCAATCGTTTTTCTAGCGAACAGGTCTAAAACTACGGCTAAGTACATCCAACGATAGCCAGTCCAAACATAAGTAACGTCACCAACCCAAACTCTGTTTGGCTCCGTAACTGCAAACTGGCGGCCTAAGAGGTTTGGGATCTCAATATGTTCTTGTGATGCTTTACGATACCTGTGTTTTGGCACTTGGCAGCTCACTAGACCAAGGGCTTTCATGAACTTCGTTGCTCTGTAGCGACTCAGGTTAGTTCCCTGACTCGTTATTATGTCAGCAATGGTTCTCGCTCCCGCAGAACCGTTGCTTGCGGCATGTGCCTCGCTAACTAAACTACGGAGCTTTGCTGTTTCGGCATCAATTTCTACTGGACGTTTTCGCCAGTAGTTATAACTGCTTCGATGAACATTGAACACTTCACATAATATTTTTACGCTGTGGCTCTGCTTGAGTTTCTTGATTATCAAGAATTGTTCAGTGAGTCCGACATCAACAGAGCCGTGGCTTTTTTTAATATTTCATTATGCTCTTCAAGGCGAGCTAACTTCTTTTTTAATTCACGTATTTCAATTTGCTCAGGCGTCATCGGCGATGCTTTAGGTGCTTTCCCCTGACGTTCCTCTTTTAGTTGGCGAACCCACTTATCCATCGTGGACTTCCCAACATTCATAGCTTGAGCAGCCTCTGTCACAGAGTGGTTCTGATCTAGAACCAGTTGTGCCGCTTCTAATTTGAATTCAGCGCTAAATAGTCTTCTTGTACGTTTTGTCATAGTGTCACCTGTTAACTTATGAGGTGATGATATCACCTCTAACTAAGTGACCAAATTCAGCGTACCACTACA
>NZ_MAKD01000097.1:0-270608 GCF_001691235.1 Vibrio sp. ZF57
TTCATTTTTTAGGTACTGGATCATCATAGAAGTGTGTGACAGATTCATTTTTTAAGTACTGGATCATCATAGAAGTGCGTGACGGATTCATTTTTTAGGTACTGAATCATCATAGAAGTGTGTGACGAATTCAGTTTTTAACTGATAAAATTCCATAAGTGGTTTGCCGCGATCACATTCAATTAGCAAGGGTAGCTAGTTCGAAACTGTCCCATGCCAATTTTGGTGACATATGTAGCAGTCCTGTACGACTAAGTCACGCTTCACCACAAAAGGAGTCAGATCGTGTATGAGTAAGTACACCAGTGAACATCAGTCTATTTTTATATCACCTTGCTTGACTCGAACACAAAATGAATTCCAGTCGTGAGCATACACATAAACTGGATGTGGCACTGACTGCCCTCGCATAAATTCATCAAAAAACTGCTCCCACTTGGGTGGCAACTCAGACGGGTCTACCAGCGGAAATGCAGCTCCAACCATTCGAAATTCCTCTAAATTAGGCAACTCCATACTCACTCCTGATTAAATCGATTACTGTTGAAACGTTATAGTCGAGTCGTGCCTTAATTGCACGTAGTACCCGCTATTCAGATATGTAGCTGCGATATAGCTATATGGTAACACACGTATGTTAGGCATTTTCCATTGCATTAATTGCCGTTGCCTCCATATCCCCCAATAGTTTCTTTTCATTTTCAAAGAACCACTCTAGGGTCAAAAATTCCAAGCCAAGCCTACCTGAAAAGTGCTCAGAAACAATCGCTCTGAAAGGTTCATTACAACCAGTGAGGGACTTGCTAAAAACAAAGCCCTCATTTTTAAACTCAGAAATTTCTAGGTCATATCCAATATCAGATGCCATCTCTTTGAGAACAACACTACTAACAGCTACAAAAACATAAACTTCCCCTACGATAAATCGATACAGATTAACAGGGTCTTTAATCGACAAAACAAAGGGGTAGTAGTTATCCCAGCGTTGTTCTGTTTTCGCTTGATTGAGCATGTACACGATAGGAGCCTCAATACCTTCGAATACTTCAGCGAAGTCTTTTTCATATTCGGTATTTAGCGCAAGATAATATAGACCTTTTTCGGGACTTAACTTTGCATAGGGTCGATCTTTAGATAGTTCAAGAGCTTTATTGAAAGCTTCTCCATGATGGCGCTCTTCATCATGAAGCTCAACACGTCGCATACCTTCGACCCCACCTACATCCCCGACGTCCTCCTCAAGATACTTTTGTAGCTTGTTTATTGATTCAAGTTGACGCTCAACTCTTTTATTTCTGTTCTTACTGCTTTTTACTTCGATAACAACGGGATCAGAATCTCCAAGAAGACATAAATCACCATGTCGTATTACATTTGTAAGATCGCATAGGATAGCTGGAACATTATTCTTAAAGGCATCCATGAGGAGAGCCAACTCTTGGTCAATGCCATTTTTCCCATGAATATATCCCGACTTCTGTTTAATTTCAGCCGAATCGGCCTCATACAGAAATCGTTTAAGATTCCACTTACTTATGAATTTAAAAACCAAGCCGTCCCCGAAACACCGCCAAAGATAGAGAAGGTATTTATTGCCCGCTATAGACTCCTTTCTTCTCTCGATCAACTCCTTTAAGGCTCTAGCCTCGCTTTTTCCTAAGCCCCTATCTCTCAAACCACGCTTTAAGACCACTAGCTCATCTTTTCTTCTCTTTAACCTCTTTTCATCCCTAACAATCTGCTTAGTCAAATAGGATTGAAATTCAAGAAGTGGCTGAAGATCCGAAGACTCAGGGTCTATGTTATCAAGTTTGTTTTTGAAGGTGAGAATACGCCTTCTATAGTATTTAATAAGACTTAAATTTGAGTCCATTATGATCACCTTGCCCTTGGATATTAACAGCTACTGTTACTCTATCGCTCTGAATCGTAAGAAAATTTGGTCAACACTTCGATGCAGGAACCAGTTGTCAATCACGTTGCTAACTTCGAATGAGCTGAGTCGTTTAAAAGAGTAACGGCTGTTCTAGACTATGCTGGTCTAGTCTAGCATTCCCTGCTTTTCCGCTCGCTTGATGTTTTCGAGTGGCTCCAAGCAGCCATAGCTATACACTCCTTCACGTTCCAAAGATGTTAAGTCATGTACTTGCTGTGCTGCGTATCCCATAAATTCAAAATGCTGCTCGGATTTAAAATCCGGCATTTTTCTAACCATTGCAATCATCTTTGCAAATAAGCTTGAATCAGTTTCCAAACCTGCATCATTAGCAAGGTACCAACATACATAAGCCATGGTTACAGGGCTTTTATTCATGTCTTGCTGTGCGACTGAATTCGAAGAGACACAGAACGAAAGTACAAGTGCCCATTTTACAATGAATTTCATGAGCATTGACTAAGATTGATTGGAGTTTAAGTAATGATTAAGTTTGCCTTTAGCATCATCAATTTGAGGCTGCTGACCAAAGCGTTTCTCTAAAACTTCAAGACCTTGCAATGCAAAAGGGGCTGTATATTCCCTTAATTCTTCTAGAGAAGATCCTGTCTTATGAAGGTTAGCCAATAGTTGTAAATATGCTGGCATTACCTGTTCAAGAGAAGTAAGAAACAAATTGGTTTTAATTTCAAATGAAGCAGCGATTTGTTTTCCTACAGAGCGTCCTTTAAAAAAACCAAACATCGTTGAACTCCTTATCCTAATAATCTGACAGTTTGGGTTACTGGTAGGATAACTACTATTTCTCCTTATGTGTTTGACTAGGTTAACTAAATCAACAAATTTACGAGCTTTAGGGGTCAGTCGCGATTTGCATGTCCTACGAAAAAACCAGCATAAAGTGCATTAGACGCTATGGAGCGCGGTTGCAAGCTAATATCCAGATTCGTGCGAATCGGCCACTACTAACAACGGTGGTCTTTGAAATTTTGGGGTACGAGAAGTTATCTGATAAAGAGCTACACAGGGTCACCACACCAGAAAACTAATGACAAAGAAGCAAAACCTTTGGTTGTCTGCCTAAATTGTTCGGGCAAATCAGAATCCCTGTGATCGGGTGGTCAGAATAGCTGATCGGGTAACCGCTAATACGCAGAGGCGTATCGCCCTTTTGTTGTTATCAATGTATCCTTGTTGAAATTGATTTTTGTTACATCAAATTTAGGATATGATTGAAGTGGTGTCACCAGTTAAAATTAGTTTTTGATGTTGCAAATTTGGAAAGTGAAATATGAAGCTAAATGAAATTAGGTTGCAGTTTGATGCGGGTGCATTCAAGGGATGTAGCGTTACCCGCCCGATATTTAGCAATGAGGGATATATTCTGGTTTGTCACGGGAAAAAATCATCACTAGATACATATTTGACTGCGCAAAGGGGCACCGATGCAAGGGTATTTAAGACAACAGATGCTGCTATCAGTGCTGCTTATCAAATTGGATTTCGTGAGATCAGGGTTTCTCTTTCCGAGCTGAAATAGCACTCCATATATGGCTGTAATCATAATCGAAAATTGATTATCTAAAACTTTGAAATGATGCAGTGGATTTATTAAGTTTGTATAGTGAGAGGTTTTTCATGAGTCGTCGTGAAGCTAAAAAGCAGTTGTTTTATACAGCATTATTAGAGTCGCTAGACAATCTGATTGATAAGGGGTTTACAGGAGAAATCACTCAAACCCAAGTTATCGCTAACGCAAAGTTTCCTGATGGAAAATCCGTTGGCAAGACTACTCTTTACGGTAAGAATGAGAATCGCAATGAATTCATCCATGCTGAGTTCATGGAAAAACTCGATGGCTTAATTAAGGAAGCGAACAAAAAAACAACCACAACAGCCGAAAGAAAAACGGCATCAACAACGCAAAAGCTTAAGGATAAACGATCCGAGTATAAAGAGCTGGAAGCTGAATATGACTCCGTTTTAGTCCAGTTTGCTGAACTTGTGGAGAGTAAAAAAAATGTTAATGCAGCGTCTAATGAAAACCGAGTGCGAACATTAGAAGCAGACCTCTATGTTGTAGCATCATTACTAAATAGTCGTATTGATGGGCAAATCAAAGAGATTGCAGCCATAGTGGAAAACTACAAAATGAAACACTCAGGTCAGGAAAGATTGGCTGTGGTAAATGATAGGGTTTCTAGGCTGGAAAGGCAGATTAGGGACTCCAAAATCACATCGTTATTTGGTACAATGAACGAAAGTTAGCAGCCTTTACTCATTCGTATAGTGGCGGCAATTGAAAATAAGATATAAGTATATGAAATTTAATAGAAAAGGTTATAATTATGAGTAGAGGTTCGGTTAATAAAGTCATCTTAGTGGGTAACCTAGGTAATGACCCTGAAATTCGTTACATGCCAAATGGCGGCGCAGTAGCGAACATTACCATTGCAACGTCAGAGTCATGGCGTGATAAAGCAACTGGCGAGCAGCGTGAAAAAACAGAATGGCACCGTGTTGCTCTGTTTGGCAAGCTTGCGGAAGTTGCTGGTGAGTACCTACGTAAAGGTTCTCAAGTTTACATTGAAGGTCAACTTCAAACTCGTAAATGGCAAGATCAAAGCGGTCAAGATCGCTACACAACTGAAGTGGTTGTTCAAGGCTTCAATGGTGTAATGCAAATGCTTGGCGGCCGTGCTCAAGGTGGTGCTCCTGCTCAAGGTGGCATGGGTAACAACCAACAGCAAGGTGGTTGGGGTCAGCCACAGCAGCCACAGCAACAACAATACAGTGCTCCCGCTCAACAGCAGCCAAAAGCACCTCAACAAGCTCCTCAGCAGGCTCAACCTCAATATAATGAGCCGCCAATGGATTTTGATGATGACATCCCATTTTGAGGATTACCTGAGACCTAGTTTTTAATATATTATAAAGACAGTATTAAATTGGAAAAAGCCGCGTTCATCGCGGCTTTTTGTTACCTACAATTCTTAACGCTTTATTTACAACGTCAATTTATAGTATAAGTAGCAATACGGTATAATGTGAGTTGAAAAGGATTTCGTTATTCATGAGATATACCCCGACACTAAAATTGAGCACTCGATTGGTCGCATTTGTCACCGTGATAGTGATCAGCGCGATGTTCATTCTTTTTATTGGTGGCACACTTTCCTTTAAGCGTATTGGACAGGAATATTTAGACCATTATTTGGTTGGCATTGTCGACGTTGTAGATAAAGAGATGGAAGACCCTGACGCCGCGTATTCAATGCAGCGTTGGATGCCTAAGATGTTGCAGGCGAGCAATATTGTTGAGATGAAACTCTCGAACAAGACCGGCATCGTTTATCGTTTCAAAGATACCTCCCCACAAATTGATCCCAATCGTCTTTATGAGAAAAGCTTCATTTTAGAGCGTAATGAAGGCTACCGAATCGAATTTAAAGCACTTCCTCCTTATATTGGCTACAACTACTCAATGGAAGCGATGTGGTCAATTACTTTGGCTGTCGCATTGGTTCTGTTCTGTCTTGCTCGCGGTGTTCGTTGGTTGAAAGAACAACTCATGGGTTCTGAAATCTTGGAAGAGCGAGGAAGAATGATCTTGGCCGGTCAGGTTGAAGCTCATGCAAAGGGAGATGAGCGAGAGTGGCCTTATACCGCAAGCGAAGCCTTAGATGTATTGATTGAAGAGCTACAAGATGCTCGTCAAGAACGAAGTCGCTTTGATACCTTTATTCGTACCCATACTTTCCTAGATAAACTCACGGGAACGGCAAACCGAGTTTTATTCGATAATAAGCTGGAATCGGCACTGCATGAAAGTGGTGCTCGAGGCGGTGTGTTACTGATACGTATCGACGAATGGGAGCAAGTTAGTGATGCTAACGATAAGCAAACCACAGACGGCTTTATTATTGAAGTCGGTGAAGTACTGTCGAATATCGTTCAACGCTATCCCGATGTCATTTTTTCTCGCTATTACGAAGCGGACTTTGCTGTATTTATCCCTCATCAGGGCGCAAAAGATATTGCGACCTTGGCTGCTCAGTGTTTAAGGCAGTTAGATAAGCTAACTCCGCCAGAGCCTTTAGAGTCGGATAACTGGTGTCATATTGGTGTGACCATGTATACCGAAGGTGAGCGTCATAGCCAGATCATGGATGAAACGGAAACGGCACTAAAGAGTGCTCAGTTAGAGCGTATTAATAACTGGAGCCGTTACCCGAAAGAGAATAAGAATGAGCTTGATAGAGGCAGTGTTCGTTGGAGAACATTACTTGATAAAGCGCTGCTTCCTGAAAATTTAGTAATCTTTGCTCAGCGGTGTTATCTTATGCCGGAATCTGGTCAAGTTAATGAATTGCATAGAGAAATATTTACTAGAATTCAGGATCCTGACAAAGGTTTATTGAAATCGTCTCGATTTATGCCTGCGGTAGAGCAAGTGGGTTATCAAGCTCAAATGGACCAATCGGTTCTAAAGGTTGTGTTGAAATCGTTGAAAGAATCAACTCAACCTATCAACTATTCAGTGAATCTGAATGTTACCCCGTTTGCTAATAAACAGCACTTTAAGTGGTTTAGGAGTGAGTTGTTACAGCTCTCTGCTCAACACCGCTCTCAGCTTGCGTTTGAATTTTCAGAAGGGCACTTGATTGCTCATCTTGATTATATGAGACCGGTGGCAAAGATGTTGCGAGGTTTAGGGTGTAAAGTTGTGGTTGGCCAAGCTGGGCGAACCATTGTTAGCACTCACTATATAAAGGATTTGAAGGTTAATTATATTAAGCTTCATCGAAGCCTAATAAAGAAAATCGACCAAAGGCATGAGAACCAACTGTTTGTTCGAAGCTTAATTGGGGCGTGTGGTGATTCTCCAACTCAAGTTATTGCCGTTGGAGTCGAGACAAAACAAGAAAAGAATACCTTGATAGAGTTAGGCATTAACGGCTATCAAGGGAGATATTTCGACGAAGAACAACAAATTATCCCTTTGCCTAATCAAGCAGAAAAAGCCGCGAAAGCGGAATCTGTTGTCAAAGTTGGACGAAGAAATCGATGGCGTAAGAGTAGTAGTTAAGAATGAATTTTAAAGCGATTTTAGACAAAATAAAGCCAACGAATAATAAAGGTAGCTCGCAAGTTGTCTTGCTGGGCAATGACGCCATTTATATTTCATCGACTGAACAAGATCCTCAAGTAGCCAGCATTCCCGTGGTTAATGGGGACTGGGAGAGTGCGCTAAAAAAATCGCTTAGCAGTGAGGCGTTTACCAGTAATAGCGTCCAACTGATTGTCTGTGCTAACTACTACCAAACCTACCAAATTGATAAACCGGACATTCCAGAGAGTGAATGGTCGGTAGCACTGCCTTTTTTACTCAAAGATCTTGTTTCAGAAAGAGTCACGGAAATTACTGCGAGTGCGGTCGCGTTACCAACGTCGAACAAGCTGCAAGTATATGTCCTGCCTAAAAAGCTGTTGGACAAGCTTTTGAATATCACTAATTCGGCTCAGGTTGAATTAATAGGTGTTGCTCCTGAAGATGAAATCTGGGGTTACAGTGCAGGCGAACTGTCTAATTTCATTCTTTTACAACGTAGCGTCAATTCACACTTTAAATTGGGTGCGTTTGTCGAAAATACCGTTTGTTTTCAAAGAACCATCCGCAGTGTTGTGCCACCTTTAACGGGTGTTGCGTCAAGTGCTCTGCAGTTAGATGGCCTCGCTTTAGAGCTTCAACGCTCGATTGATTACCTTTCTTCTCAAATTAAAGGCACCCAGCTTCACCAGCTTAAAATCTGTTGTGACGAAGAAGATGAAGCAGAGTTACAAAGTGCCTTAAACAGTACATTGAGCTCGACAGTTTCACTGTTGGTTGAAGGTGAGCGTGATAATTCAGAGAGTTTGTTGCTTAAACTTGCAGCTGAAAAAGAGACGTTTAAGGTCAATCTTTACCCTGAACACCTTAAGCCTAAAAAAGAATATTTTACGCTGACCAATGTTGTTGCGAGCTGGGGAGTAATTTGTGTTTTGATGCTTGGTGGTTACTTCGCAATGCAGTATCAAGTTTCTAATCTAGATAAAGAGCTAACAGCCCTGCAACAAGACTCGAATCAACTTAACAAGCAAGTTAACCAATTGAATAGTAAGTTAACTCAGCATAAACCGTCTCCAGAGAAAGTCGCGGCGGTTGCGCGTCTCAAACGTGAGACTGAGGCTAAAAAAGAGGCTTTGAAGGCTGTTGGACAATACGACGAATCCCAACAAGTCGGGTATTCTGGCGTCATGAATTCCTTAGCTAAATTAGGCCGAAATGACATTTCTCTTTCGCACATCTACATGACCCACGATACTTTAGATCTTAGTGGCTTGGCTCGTAACGCAAATGTCGTTCCGAACTGGATTGGTCAGTTTAAAAGTGAGCTTAATTTAGTCGGACGCACTTTTGAAAAACTAAAAATTGGCCGTAATGATCAGGATGTGGTGACGTTTGAGCTAAGTACTCGTCGGGAGAGTAAATAATGCAGCAGTGGAACCAGCTGAGCGATAAGTTTCTTGCATTAAGTCAAAGAGAAAAATGGCTACTTTTTGTGTGTGGTTTTGTTGGCCTATCGATGTTGTTGTTCACCTTATTGGTTGAGCCTGCGTATCTCGATCTACAAGCTAAAAATGCCAAGGCGAGCAGCCTGACTCAATCGAATCAAAGGCAGCAAGGTGAGTTACTTGTTCTGCAAGCTCAGTTAAACAAAGACCCAGACAAAGAAATTAATCGAGAGTACAAAAAGCTGCTGGTGGAGAGCCAAGATCTCTCTCTTCAGCTTTCTCAGATTGTTGATGGATTAATCACGCCTTCTCAAATGTCGCAGTTACTGGAGAGCGTTCTTAACGCCGGTAATGGACTAAAGCTTGAATCGCTAGAGTCATTAAAACCAGAAGCGATTTCGAACAATAAAGAGACCAGCGAATATTCAGGCTACTTTCTTCACCCTGTAAGAATGGAGCTAACCGGCAGTTACTTTGATATCTCAGCTTACCTTCAAGCACTTGAGTCTCTACCTGTGAGTTACTACTGGCGCACATTTGAATACTCAGTAGAAGAATATCCTAAAGCTCGACTGGTGTTCGAGGTTTACACATTAGGTACTAGACAGGAGTTTATCGGTGGTTAGAACTCTTTTGTTGTCCTTGCTATTTAGTAGCTCTTTTGTGTGGGCTGAGCAAGATCCCACGGCGCCATTAGGCTGGCTTTCACCTCAACAGAAAACGGCGCCTGCTAAGAAAGCACCAACTCGTTATCGCTTGCCTTCTTTAGAAAGCATCGTGTGTAAGGGAGATACGCCTTGCTATGCGATTATGAATGGTCAGATTCTCGGACAAGGGGAAACGATCAGAGGGTACCGAGTTAAGAACATAGATCCAGAATACGTCACTCTGCAGAGAAGCTCTAAGCAGTGGAAATTAGAGATGTTCTCTTTAGATGTTAAGAATAATTAAGGTTAGAGTGAAGACATGCGTAAACTTGTAGTAGCAATCCTAGTGTCATCTTTAGTCGGCTGTTCGATGGGGCATAGAGATCCTGTTGAGATTAAAGAGTCTTTAAACGAATCAATTAATGAAGCCAATAGCAGAGCGCTTCATGAGCTGCCTTCGTCGGTTCAAGATGACCTTATGCCTCAGCTTAATTCTGACTCGATGTCTCCGGGGATGGAAACGGTTAAGCGTTTTCGTATTCAGGCAAAAGGCGTTGAAGCGAGAACTTTTTTTGCCAGCTTAGTGAAAGGTACGGAATATAGTGCGGCTATTCACCCAAGTGTGTCTGGAAACCTTACGCTTAATCTAACGGACGTGACGTTAGATGAGGTACTGGCTGTTGCTCAAGATATGTATGGCTACGATATTGAAAAGCGTGGCAAAGTGATTCAAGTTTATCCTGCCGGTCTTCGCACCGTAACGATCCCTGTCGATTACTTACAAGTTAAGCGTTCTGGTCGCTCACTAACGACGATCACCACCGGCACGATCTCTAACTCAGATTCGAATTCATCGAGCTCTTCAAACTCGAACTCAAACTCGTCAAATTCATCTAATTCTTCTAATTCATCAAACTCGACATCGAATGGTGGTACAGAGATTGAAACGACCTCTGAAAGTGATTTTTGGCCACAGCTTGAAGCGGCGGTTGCTCACTTAATTGGCTCGGGCGATGGGCAAAGCGTTGTCGTGACCCCGCAAGCGAGTGTGATTACAGTGCGTGCTTACCCTGACGAAATTCGTGAGGTTCGAGAGTTCTTAGGTATTTCTCAAAAACGCCTGCAGCGTCAAGTTATCCTAGAAGCCAAAATCATGGAAGTAACCTTGAGTGATGGTTACCAACAAGGTATTAGCTGGTCTAATTTATCTAAGTCGATTGGCAGCGGCGGTGTGGTAATTGATCGACCTGGTGGAACTTTGCCTCCATTAGATGCGATCAGCTCTTTGTTAGGCGGGCAAACCAACGTAACGATCTCAGATGGCAGTTTTGAAGCGGTATTGAGCTTTATGGATACTCAAGGTGACCTGAACGTTCTATCAAGCCCACGAGTCACAGCTGCAAACAACCAGAAAGCGGTTATCAAAGTGGGTACTGACGAATACTACGTGACGGATTTATCTAGCGCGGTAGGCAGTGGTGACAACGCGAACGTCGCACCTGAGGTTGAGTTAACTCCGTTCTTTTCGGGTATCTCCTTAGATGTGACCCCTCAGATAGATGATAAAGGTAGCGTATTCTTACATGTTCACCCAGCCGTTATTGAGGTCGAGGAAGAAGTGAAAGAGCTCAACCTTGGTTCTACAACGGGTGTGGTGCAGCTTCCTTTGGCGAAAAGCTCTATTCGTGAGTCTGACTCAGTGATTCGAGCTCGAGATGGCGATGTGGTTGTTATTGGTGGTTTGATGAAATCCAACACCAGTGATGTGACCTCTAAAGTTCCATTCCTCGGTGATATTCCAGCCTTAGGTCATTTGTTCCGTAATACCAATCAGTTAACGCAAAAAACTGAGCTCGTGATCTTACTTAAGCCAACGATCGTGGGTGTGAATACTTGGCAAAATGAGTTGGAGCGTTCACGTGATCTTCTTCAGCAGTGGTTCCCTGATGAAGAGTAATTGCTTACTTTCTCAATATAGAGTGGCAGTGTCTCACTAAGCTAGGTCGTCGTATGTATCAAGCTCACTTTGGTTTTGAACAACTGCCATTTACCTTAACGCCGAATACCGATTTCTTCTATGGTTTAGCGCCTCATTTCGAAGCGATTCAGACGGTAATCTCGGCGTTGGAAATGGGCGAGGGCGTGATTAAGGTGACCGGAGAGGTAGGCACTGGAAAAACCATGGTTTGCCGGATGTTGGTCAATCACCTACATGACTGTACAGCTCTGATCTACTTACCAAACCCTGTGTTATCAGGGGCAGACTTGCGCCAGGCGGTTGCAACAGAGCTTGGTTTAGCTGTCGATAATGAAGCAACCTTGGTTGATAACATTCAGCATAAGCTCATTGAATTGCACAATTCTGGTTTAAGAGTGGTGGCTATTCTTGATGAAGCTCAGGCTCTATCGGATGAAGCGCTCGAAACATTAAGGTTGTTTGGTAACCTTGAAACGGAAGATAAAAAACTGCTGCAGATTGTTCTATTAGGTCAGCCAGAATTGGATGCTCGATTAGAGGCTTATCACCTAAGGCAGTTTCGCCAAAGAATCACATTTAGTTCGACACTGAGACCGCTGAATCTCGATGAAACGGTGGCTTATATTGATAATCGAATCGCTAAATCTGGTGGCAGTCCTGAGTTATTCAGCTTGAATCAAAAAAAGGCGATCTGTCGTTCGTCGTTAGGTATCCCTAGATTGATAAACCAACTTTGCCATAAGGCTCTATTGCTTTCGTTCAGTGAAGATAAGAAAAGTATCGACAACCAACATCTTTTTTCAGCTATGCATGAAACGTACGATGTGTGTAAGCCTAAATTTAAAACGCCAATACTGTGGGGTTGGAATTAATTATGAGCGTCATTAACAACGCCTTGTCTGAATTGGCAAAGAAAAAGTCAGCGACTTCGATTGAAGCGGCAGTCGTACCTAAAGTAAAAACGCGTTCCCCCCTAGTTTGGGTTGTTGCAGGTTTTACTTTGAGCTTAGCGATGGGCGGTTGGGCGATATCGCAAGGCCCTGTGATTGATCAGTCTATTGTTGAGCAGTCAATCTCAACTCGAGATTTACAGGTTCAAGTCTCTGTCGTTGATGATTCAAATGGCATTCAGGAAGTTGCTCAACCTATCTCATCGCCAACTAAGAAATTGGTGACACTAGACTCTGCGATCCTTTCAACAGAAAACACTGCGATGGCAAAAAGCGCTCAATCTAAGCCTAGTGTTTCCGAATCAGTTGTTATGTCTGCCCCAAAAGCGACAAAACAACAAACACCGGCTAAACCTCTAAGCACGCCTAAAACGATTAGGACTGACATCCCCCAACCGATTTACGTTGCTAGTGTGGCAAAAAAAGCCCCTGCGTCTATCTCTAATGAGCCTGTAGCCTCTGGTGATTCAGAAAATAGCGGAATGTTGATCGAACAGGTTGAGTTAACTCCGGAACAGCTATCTGTGAATGCACAAGGTCGAGCTCAGAAAGCGCTTGATGCGAACGATCTTACTGGTGCGTTGAAGGGCTACACTGAAGCTCTACGCTACACGCCACGAAATGAAGATGTCCGTCAGAAACTTGCGATTCTCTATTTTGGTAAAGGCGATACTCGCAAAGCCTATGAGCTTTATCAGTCTGGAATTAAGCTCAACATCAACAGTGAAAAATTGCGATTAGGGTTATCTAAACTGCTGGTTAAAGCGAATCAATCAGAAGCGGCGCTGAGCCCTTTAGTACACATGCCTCCGCATCCAACTCAAGAGTATCTAGCAATGCGTGCGGCGTTGAGCCAAAAATCACAGCAAGAAGAAATCGCACTCGAGAGTTATCAAAAGTTGGTTGAGGTCGATTCAGATAACGCTCGCTGGTGGTTGGGCTTAGCGATTCAGCAAGAACGCCAACTCGACTTCACGGCTGCTAAAGCGTCATACCAAGGTGCGTTAACCAGAGTCGGTATCTCATCTCAATCACAAAGCTTTGTGCGTGACCGGTTAAAAATACTCAATGCTTTAGAGGAGAGCGGCGATGCAAATTAGATTAAGAAAAAGACTTGGTGATTTGCTTGTCGAAGAAGGCATTATCACCGAGGCTCAAGTTGAACAAGCACTGGCCGCTCAGAAAAGTACTGGGCGTAAGCTCGGTGATGCTCTAATTGAGCTTGGCTTCTTGTCAGAACAGCAAATGCTGAGCTTTTTGTCGCAGCAGTTAGCGATTCCTCTTATTGATTTAAGCCGAGCCGTTGTCGATGTTGAAGCGGTACAGCTTTTGCCAGAAGTACATGCTCGTCGCCTTCGTGCCTTAGTGATTGGGCGCCAAGGTGACACTTTACGTGTTGCTATGAGTGACCCAGCCGATCTGTTTGCCCAAGAGTCTTTGCTTGGTCAGCTCGGCGATTACGCGCTGGAATTCGTTGTTGCTCAAGAAAGGCAATTGGTTGATGGCTTCGATCGCTATTATCGAAGAACCAAAGAGATCGCCTCGTTTGCAGAACAGCTTCACGCTGAACACCAAGTTAATGATGCCTTTGATTTCGATATCGCTGAAGAAGATAGTGATGAAGTTACCGTCGTTAAGCTGATCAACTCGCTGTTTGAAGATGCTATTCAGGTTGGTGCTTCGGATATTCATATCGAGCCAGATTCAAACGTATTGCGTCTTCGTCAGCGTATTGATGGCGTACTGCATGAAACATTGCTGAATGAAGTGAATATCGCTTCTGCACTTGTACTGCGCTTGAAGCTGATGGCAAACCTCGATATTTCAGAGAAACGTCTTCCTCAAGATGGTCGCTTTAATATCCGAGCTAAAGGTCAGTCGGTTGATATTCGTATGTCGACCATGCCAGTACAGCACGGTGAATCAGTGGTTATGCGTCTTCTTAACCAGTCAGCAGGCCTACGTAAACTAGAAGAGTCGGGCATACCGAGTGATCTGTTGGTTCGTCTGCGTCAACAATTGCGCCGTCCACATGGCATGATTTTGGTTACCGGACCAACCGGCTCAGGTAAAACAACAACCTTATACGGCGCGTTAAGTGAATTAAACGAACCGGGTAAAAAGATCATTACTGCGGAAGACCCTGTGGAATACCGCCTACCTCGTGTGAATCAAGTTCAGGTAAACCCTAAGATCAATCTCGATTTCTCTACTATCTTGAGAACCTTTCTACGTCAGGATCCCGATATTATTCTTATCGGTGAGATGCGTGACCACGAAACCGTTGAGATAGGCTTGAGAGCTGCACTGACCGGCCACTTAGTATTAAGTACGTTACATACCAATGATGCGGTAGACAGCGCGTTGCGTATGATGGATATGGGTGCTCCGGGTTACTTGGTCGCGAGCGCTGTTCGAGCAGTAGTCGCACAGCGATTAGTTCGTAAAGTGTGTACAGATTGTAAGGTTGAGGATGAGTTAGATGAACCTCGCAAGCAATGGCTGAGCGTCCGTTTCCCTAACCAAGTAGGTGTGCCGTTTATGAAAGGCCGTGGTTGCCAGAACTGTAACTTAACCGGTTACCGCGGGCGAATTGGTGTATTTGAAATGTTGGAGCTAGAGCAAAACATGATGGATGCACTGAGAGCTAATGATGCGGTAGGTTTTGCTCAAAAGGCGAGACAGTCTGAAAACTATAAACCGTTATTGGCTTCTGCGATGGAATTGGCTCTGCAAGGTGTCGTGAGTCTTGATGAGATAATGCATCTTGGCGAAGGTGATGCGTCCGGTGCCACTGACCCAATTTATCTGTAGGGGTAGAATGATATGCCAACGTATCGTTATGTAGGTCGCAGCTCTGATGGTAGTCAAGTAAGTGGGCAATTAGACGCGAATAACGAAGATCTTGCTGCTGAAAGCTTGATGAGTAAAGGGATCATTCCAACCTCTATCAAACTGGGCAAAAGTGGTGGTTCAGTCTTAGATATGGATGTATCGAGTCTGTTCTTTCCGAGTGTACCGTTAGAGGTGTTGGTTCTGTTTTGTCGACAGTTATACAGCCTAACCAAAGCGGGTGTACCACTATTAAGATCGATGAAAGGCCTCACTCAAAACTGCGAAAATAAGCAGCTGAAAGCCGCCTTGGAAGAGGTGGTTGCTGAGCTAACCAATGGTCGCGGCTTAGCGGCGTCAATGCATATGCACCCAAAGGTATTCAGTCCGTTGTTTGTCTCGATGATTGGCGTTGGTGAAAACACAGGCCGTCTAGATCAGGCTTTACTGCAATTAGCTGGATATTACGAACAAGAAGTTGAGACTCGCAAACGAATTAAGACTGCGATGCGTTACCCAACATTCGTGATCAGTTTTATCTTGATTGCAATGTTCATTCTTAACATCAAGGTTATTCCACAGTTCTCAAGCATGTTTGCGCGCTTTGGTGTCGACTTGCCGCTGCCTACTCGTATCTTGATTGGTATGTCTGAGTTCTTTGTGAATTACTGGGGCTTAATGCTTGGAGTGATCTTTGGTCTTATCTTCGCTTTTAAAGCTTGGGTGAAGACAGACAAAGGCTTGGAAAAGTGGGATCGATTACGCTTAAAAATGCCGGTCATTGGCGGGGTAGTGAATCGAGCACTGTTGTCACGCTTCTCGCGTACTTTTGCTTTGATGCTTAAAGCGGGTGTTCCACTGAACCAGTCGCTAGCGCTTTCGGCGGAAGCTTTAGATAACCGTTTTCTAGAGTTGCGAGTTCAAGCCATGAAATCGGCCATTGAAGCCGGTAGTACGGTTTCGTCGACCGCGATTAACAGCGAAATTTTCACACCGCTCGTGATACAAATGATCTCCGTCGGTGAAGAGACGGGTCGTATTGATGAGCTATTACTTGAAGTGGCTGATTTTTATGACCGCGAAGTCGATTACGATCTGAAAACCTTAACCGCCAGAATTGAACCCATTTTGTTAACCATCGTTGCAGGCATGGTGCTGATTTTGGCGCTAGGTATCTTCTTGCCGATGTGGGGAATGTTGGATGCGATCAAAGGCTAGGGAATGCTAAATAACCTACAACGCTCACGTTTTGTTATTTGGACAGTGGTTATTCTTTTTCTTATTGTCGGTGTGCTTTCGGCATTCAAAACGGTAGAAGAAGAAGCGACTAACACGGCATTTATCGTCGCGAGCAAGCGGATTTTAGAGCAAGCCAATTTGTTCAAACAGCAGTATTTGTTATCGGGTGCTGGGCAAGAAGAAGGCTCGGAACCCCCAAAGATCTACAGCAGAACTGGGTGGGTAATGCCTATCCAAGGTACGGAGCGAGACTGTAACTATTGGCTGGATCAATTATATCCTCAAGGGAGTATTTTAGGGCTAAGCTCTCCAAGTATTGAAGATAAAAGTGATAACATACAGTTTCACTGTAGTTATCATTATACTGATAAATATCAGATAGATATATTGCTCGAAAGAGAAAGGTTTAGTGTGAAAGCCAATATTTTGGCTTTGTGAAAATATTGACAGTTTTTTTATGGTTTTATACGAGCACGAATGTATAATGCGCGTTAATAATTAGATGAGTAGGTAGAAAATGCTTAAGAATCAAAAGGGTTTCTCCCTTGTCGAATTAGTCATAGTGATCGTAGTCGTTGGTTTATTGGCGGTTGCCGCCCTACCTCGCTTCTTAGATGTGACAGATGAAGCCAAGAAATCAAGCATTGAAGGCGTTGCTGGTGGTTTTGCGACAGCAGTACTGTCGGCAAGAGCACAGTGGGAAGCAGAAGCTAGGCCATCAGAGAAGATAGGTGTTGAAACATACAATACTGTAAATTATGATGGTGTTGATTTTTGGTTAACAAGATCAAAGAACAGTAACAACGTCGATACTGATTTTCGAGACGGCTATCCGTGGACTCTGAACAACAATTCGAGCACTGCGCCACAAGATATTTCAGATGAAACATGTTCTGAGTTGATGGAAAACTTGCTGCAAAACCCACCTAAAGTTGGTGCGGTTTCAGATGTCGCTAATGACTCAAATTACAAATATTCAGCGCAAGCGAATTCAGCTGATGCAACCTGTACTTACGTTCAATTAGAAGGTAGTACAGAACATGAATTTGTTTACGAAATTAAAACTGGTCGTGTGACCGTAACTTTGCAGTAAGTCTGCGTAAAATTAAACATAGAGAGAGCTTAACTATGAAAAGACAAGGCGGTTTCACCCTAATCGAACTAGTGGTTGTAATTGTTATTCTAGGTATTCTTGCTGTAACTGCGGCACCACGTTTCCTAAACCTGCAAGATGATGCGAAGAACGCAACTCTTGAAGGTCTAGCGGGTGCTATCCAAGGTGCATCTGGCATCATTTACGGTAAAGCTGCAATTGCTGGTATTGAATCTACATCTGGCGCTGTAAGTACTGGTGTTGGTACTCAAGAAATTGAGACCTTCTTGGGTTACCCTGAAGCTACATCCACTGCAATCTCAGCGATTGTTCAAGGTATTGGTACTGATTTTATCTTCATTCGTGAGGCTGATCGTAGCGGTAACACTGCGGGCGTAGCTTACTTTGGTCTAGATAACTACACTTCTAACTGTGTTCGTTACACAGAAGCAAGCGGTACTAACGAAGCCACTGCTGCAATGGTGGCAGACGCTACAAACTGTACTCCAGAATAATTTTATTCAATTTATGAAGGCCAGCTCCTGCTGGCCTTTTTTCTATCTACAACATATAAATATCAAAACTATTCATATACATAAGATCACTACATTCGTTATCTTGTATAATCAGTATTCGCTAGGCAGTTAGAGGCTCATTATGGATAACAGCCCCACACCCAACGGCTTTACTCTGGTAGAGCTGATCATCGTTATCATTATCCTCGGTATTGTTTCCACCTTTGCCGCAAGTCGCTTCGCTGGTACCTCTAGCTATTCTACTTTTACTGCGCAAGAGCAAACCATTTCCGTAATTCGCCAAATCCAAGTCAATCGAATGCAATCGAATGTTTCAGCGGCTAATGACAGTTTTCGCCTTGCTATAAATAGTAACTGTCTAGGCTCTGTCACCGCTTGCAGTTTAAATCTATCGAACAGCGCTCAAAAGTCACAAGCCGATGCGCGTAGTGATTATGTACGTATATCAGACATAACGTTTTCTCCAGCGAATACTGTTATCGACTTTGATTTATTGGGGAACCCTTCAGTAAGTGCTGGAGTGAATATTACTATTAACTCTACTTCTTCAAATAATAGCGCCCAAGTTTGTATTAATTCTCAAGGTTACGTGCGTGAGGGAGCATGTTTATGATGCGCTCCCGTGGCTTCACTCTTATTGAAAGTATTGTGGTGATTATCGTATTGGGCGTTGCTATGGTCACGATTACTAGTTTTTTAGCTCCTCAAGTGGCGGGCTCCGCTGACCTTCAATATCAAAACCGCTCAGTAGCTTTAGGGCAGAGCTTAATGAATCAAATATTGGCACGTGGCTTTGACCATAATAGTGACTTTGACGGAGGGGTAATGCGTTGTGGTGATTTTGAATATAGTGGTTGCACTGATCCCGACAAGCTTGGGGTTGATATTGATGATGGTGAACAAGAAGGTAAGCCAGCAACGTTTAATGACGTGGACGACTATATTGGTTGCTGGTATACGGCTGCGACTGAATCCGCCTGCCTGTCGAGTACTACGAATGAGTTAGCCAATATACTTGATGAACAGATAGATGATAGCTATGCCAATTTTCGGGTGGAAGTATCTGTGTTTTACGATGGCAACATGGACGGAATTGATGACAACACAATTGGCCCGATGAAGCGTGTTGAGATACAGATCTTCGGTGGTAATAATCGTTATAACGTCGTTGCTTATAAGGGGAACTACTGATGAAGCAACGTGGTTTTACCTTAATTGAGATGATTGTAACGATTGTTGTCGTAGGTGTGATTGGTTTAGCGATCGCAGGCTTTGTTGAATACGGCATGAAAGGTTATGTCGACACTATCGATAGACAAAAGGTGCAAGTAAAAGGGCAGTTTGTTGTTGAGAAAATGTCGCGAGAAATCAGTCACGCGGTCCCTAACAGTTTTGATTCGAGTATTACTCCGGCTTCGGTTTTTGCTCAAAAATGTCTTACTTTTTACGCTATTAAATACTCAGGCTTTTATCACCTTGATGAAGCGACAGATGAGCTGAATTTTATTATCGGCCAAGACTCCCCAATACTCGATGCAGATGATTTCCTTATTATCAACCCAACCGCGTACTCTGAGTTGGTGGCTGGTTCAACTAAGCGAATTCCAGTTTCGGGCTTGGTTTCAACCGGTAATGTATTTACGGCTCCTTCTATAAGTATTAGTAGCCACTCAATCGCTCAGCGCCACTATATCTACGATGAAAGTGCCTCTGTGAGTTACTGTTTAGTAAACGATACTATTCAGAATCAAGGTCTAATTCAGCGTAATGGAGTGACCGTTGCGGATAGCATCAATTATGCCGACAGTAATTTTCGTTACGAAGAGCCAAGCTTACAGCGCGGTGGCGTGATTCACATCGAACTTGTGCTTGAGCAAAACAACGAAATCAGTGTTTATCAACAAGACGTGCAGGTACTCAATGCGCCATAGGAAATCATCTCAACAAGGCAGTGTTTTGGTCGTCGCAGTATTTGTTATTGTGGTGATGGGCTTCCTCGCGACTTCTTTAGTGCAAGTTCAGTGGTCAAATCACGATACGTTGACGCGTAAACAACTTGGAACACAGGCTTGGCTATTAGCACATTCCGCTAATGAGTGGGCACTCACTCAAGTTTATCCATTAACGGTTTCGCCTGCGGTTTCAACCAGTGTGAGCACCGTCTGTGGTAACTTAAATTCAAACCAAGTGAGTAGTGGGATGTCGACTATCTGTGCAGTTGAAGAGTTAACTTGTACTCCGATCGGAATTTTAGATGATGTTGGTTTTTTTAAGATTGAATCAACAGCCGTTTGTGGCTCAGGCATTAACCAAGTACAGCGTATTCAAGAAGTTTGGGTGAGGGAGTGAGTATGAAATTATGGGTTGGTCTTTTTAGAGCCATTAAAAATCTTCCTCGTTGTTACGCGAACTTTTTGAAGCTCACTGCAGTCATGATTGTTTTATGTGGGACATCTTTCGTTTCGATAGCTGACGAATTTTCTCCTGAACAATGTAATGATCTAAAAAGACAAGATGGCTTTTCTGTTGCTTTTACTATTCCAAACCCAACTCCTGTCACGATCACTTTTACGTCAAATAACTCTGTAGTTAAATTGTGGTCCAGCGTTAGTGGTAGTAACGCTAAGATAACCGATCAGAACGTGAATCCAGGAGAAAGAGTTCTCCTAATTTATAGACCGACTTCTAATAATGGTAAAAACGGCAGTCTCATTTACAAGCTTGATACAGGCTCTGGATATGAACAGAAACAGACTACTTCAATTGTGATAAACGGTGGTAATGGTACTTTAGAAGTGTCAGGTGATACCGTTGTAGTTGAGTGTGCCGATGGAGAAAAAGAACCAGTCCCTGATTTGGAGGATGTTCAATATGAGTTTGGTTCTATTGAAGGTATGGATTGTACTTATGGTTGTAACTTGTTGTTCCAGAAGCAATATGACAATCCAATTGTATTCTTAATGTCGACTATCGATCCTGATGATATCGTGAATAGTGTGCCAACAAAGGCTAGTGTTGCAACTATTTGGGACTCAAAGAAAGGCGCAACAATAGAAAGTGAATCGGCTGAGAGTTATAGTTCAACCGATCGAATGTCACCTATTTATTATTTTGTTACCGATCCCGGAAGGTTAACATTTTACGATCATAATGGTTCCAAGGTTTATGGTGAAGCTGGAAACATCATAACTTCTAAGGCTCAATGTAAAGGCAATGCCTGTGGCAGTTCTGATTGGGAAACGGTCTCATATCAGGGAGGTGATATTACAAACCCCGTGATCATGGCTCAAGTTCAGGGCAAGGACCGAGATTGGGCCACAACAGCTATCTCTGGTTTAACTAACCAAAAATTTAAGCTTGCTCTAGAGCGTGGTCGACAAGGGCCAACTTCTTCAGCTAAGCAAATCGCTTATTTAGCTGTCCCTACTTTTTCAGGGCAAGATGAGTCTAAAACATCAAAAATAGAGTTTTTCCAAGCGCCTGGTACCTACAACCAAAAAACTGAAATAGAGCCAGGTAAATCTATAGGCTGGTCATGTCTGAATAACGAAATATCACTACATCAAAACTTTAATAAGTTTGGTGTTATTGCTAATAAGCAAACCCGAAATGGTGGTGATGGTGGTTGGCTACGTTATTGTAAGCAGTATGTGAGTGGAGGAGAGTCGCAATTTACATTCGCATTTGATGAAGATGCTACTTCTCTTAGTACTCGTAAACATGGAGCTTATGAATCAGTAGGCTATTTCGCATTTGAAATTCCCGAGGTCGAGATTCCGGTTAACGTATGTAACTTGTTTCCTGAGCCTATCCAAAGTTGGACTGGGGTTGAGAGTTCATTGATTATTAATAATGGGTGGGGCACAACTTTCAATGGCTGGTCTCCCGATTATCTTGATGCTTTTTCAATTGACAATGATCGATCTTGGAGTCCATCTAATCCTGATCCCGAGAGTTTGCTTTTAGTCGGATTTGATTTAGAGGGAGGTACAAATCAAATGTACAACCATGATGTCTGTGGAGATGATTTAGGTTGTGCTGTAGGGAATGAGGATGGTCAACTAAACCGACGAAAGATTGACCATAGTTTGTTGCCTAATGTTCCGAGTCGTTCTGTAACAGAGAGCCTAGCTATTGATAAAAACATCAAGTCTAGATGTGATGCGTCAAACTTGTGTTCATTTGAGTTAGCAGGAGCTAATGCTAATGTGTATATCAATGAAGACTTGAAACGACTATATATAAATGATTTAGGCAATGAGTATCCAGAAATAAGGGTACACCTTAAAGATGGTTTATATATTGATGATTTCGAAATATCAAATGGTAGTGGTTTAGTATTAATTATCCCTGAACAATCATCAGTAACTTTTAATAACTTTTTGGCTTCGGATACAAGCCGAAGTGATTTTATATTTGAAAATAGCTCTAAAATAAATGTAGTTACAAGCTTTAAATTTAATAATAGCGTCGATATTGTTAATGAGAACGCATACCCAATCATTTATGCTCCAGATGCAACTGTACAGTTGAAAGGAAACTTTAGAGGCTTTATTTTAGCGAAAACACTTAACCTGCCAAACTTACTTACAGTGGAAGGCGCAGTTACTGCTGCGAGCGTTGTTTCGCAGAGTGGTTTAGTTATTAATAAACCTGACTATAGCTGTCCACTTCCTCCACTTCCAACTGGTTCTCTTGTCGTTACCCCAAAATATTCTCATGTTCTAACTTGTGAGGTCGCTGAGGTTGAGTTTAAAGTCGTAGATGATGATGGCAACGTGATTAGCACCGTTCAAGATAATTTCACTGCATCACATTCACCAAATTCTACTGGGAAGTGGTGTGAAGATGAGAATGGAAACAGTTGCTCTACATCTTCGGGGGATTACCAAAGTCACTTTGTTAATGGGCAAAAAACTTTGTACTTATCTTCATCTAAGTTAGAGAGTTATGATGCCAGTGGTACTTGGAATGGTGATTTAGAAACGGCTGCATCAAAAATTAACTTTGTACCTTATAAGTTCGATGTTGATGAACAGTTTGTTGTGGCTGGGGATGATTACCTCGTGACGGCAAAGGTATCCTCTTGTAATTCGCAAGATTCTTCTTTATCACAAGATTATGTAGGCACCCCTAAAGTTAGTTTAGGTATCGTTCAACCTGCGAACGGAAATCGTGCGATAACCTTATTAGATTATACGCCTGATTTTGAGGTGAGTGATAACGGTGAAACAACCGATACACTTTCGATTCAAGAATCAGGTCAATTCAAAGTAACGTTGACCGACAACAGCTTTGACTGTAGTGAGATCTCGGGTTGCCCTGAGAGTGGTATTGATAAACTTTCTGGTAGTTTTTTGGTGAATTCTCGTCCTTGGCAATTTGCTATTTGTACGGGCAGCAATTCTGATGGTAACAGCAGTGGTGGGAATGCGTTTGTTGCAGCAGGGGAAGAGTTTGACGTGTTTGCTAAACCAATTCGATTTTCGAGTAACGCTAACCCTTCGTGTAACAATAGCTTAGTAACACAAAACTATTTGCTGTCCTCTGGTGCTGTCGTTGCAACTCATACTCTGGATACACCTAGCAATAATGGTGCAGTGCTTGGTAGCTTAGAGCCTGGCAGCCAATTGACTCAGTCTAGTTCCGATATTAGTCCTAATGATAATGGTTATAAATTCAAAAGTTTAAAGTATTCAGAAGTTGGTAGTATAAATTTTGAAGTGACTGAAGATTCGAGCAGCTTTTACGGCAAGATTCTTGGTGGATTTTCTGGAAGTAAATCAATTGGCCGCTTCTATCCGAAGTACTTCCTGCAAGAGAACCCTGAATGGAATGTCGCGAATCAAAACGACATTGCTTATTTGAGTCAACCTTATGACTCTACAGTTCACCAAGTATATCCAATGGCATCAGGTGAAGGTGATACGGATAATGCGCTTAATAATTACCGATTCTTTAATACAGAACTACAAGCAAAGTTTGGTGTTCTAGATGATAGCAATATAGATAACGGCTTCTTGCTAGATACGGATGCTGGGTCTTGGTCTAATGATCGTAAGCATTGGTTGTTGAACGATAGTGCCTCTGTTCTTCAGCGAGTTACGGATTCAGATGACGTTAGCCGCAGAGATGCACCGTTTAATACTTCAGATGCTAACTCCACTATTACCCACTTTGGCTTGACCGTTGCAGGAGTTGATCCTGTTTCATTTACTGACTCTGATATTTTGACTGATTCTGTCGAGTTTCCGGTCCAGCCTCCAGCTCGTTATGGCCGAATGGCGCTTGATGATATTGGTGGTAATTCCGGTACTACTCTAACTATTCCGCTGCGAACTGAGTTCTGGGATGGCAGCGAGTTTATTGTTAACGAGGATGATGACCGCAGTACCTTCAATGGGGCTAATACTTGTAAACAAGTTATTTGGCACAGTGAAGGGGCGGCAACCACTTTAGTTTCACTTAGCGGTAGTGGAAATGTGGATGATGGAGAAGAAGAGGTCACAGCAAATCAAAATACGCCAGCAGGAACAGACGCGCCACGTGAGCAAGTTCGTCTGTGGTTAAGAATGGATGACTCTGAGCCTGATAGCGATGGCGGAAATAACATCTCATGTAGTGGCAGTGATCAAGATCAACCATGGCTACGTTACAACTGGCGCCAACTGGGTGATGAAGATCCATCCACCGTCGTCACATTTGGTATCTACCGTGGTAACGATCGTGTGATCTACCGAGGTGAAAGTGGCTTAACAGGTCAGTAATAATATAATTTTTGCCCCTTAAGTTAGGAATCTGTAAGAAATTGCGGGTTTCAGTCCATGTTTGTACTTCAATGCCTTGCCGTAACAGCAAGGCATTGGTACATTTAGTGCAATTTTTGTCTTCTAATTCTTGCAGGATGAGCGAAGAATATGTTTAAAAAACTTCGTGGCATGTTTTCAAACGACCTATCGATTGATTTAGGTACAGCCAATACCCTTATTTATGTAAAAGGCCAAGGCATTGTTCTTGATGAGCCTTCAGTTGTAGCTATTCGCCAAGATCGTGCGGGTTCTGCAAAGAGTGTCGCTGCTGTTGGTCACGCTGCTAAGCAAATGCTTGGTCGTACGCCTGGTAACATCTCAGCGATCCGTCCAATGAAAGACGGTGTAATTGCCGACTTTTACGTAACGGAAAAAATGCTTCAGCACTTCATCAAACAAGTGCATGACAACAGTGTGCTTAAACCAAGTCCTCGTGTTTTGGTTTGTGTACCTTGTGGTTCAACACAGGTTGAGCGTCGTGCTATCCGTGAATCAGCGTTAGGTGCTGGTGCTCGTGAGGTTTACCTAATCGATGAGCCTATGGCTGCTGCGATTGGTGCTGGCCTACGTGTATCTGAACCAACAGGTTCAATGGTTGTTGATATCGGTGGTGGTACTACTGAAGTTGCGGTTATCTCACTGAACGGTGTGGTTTACTCGTCTTCTGTTCGCATTGGTGGTGACCGTTTTGATGAAGCGATCATCAACTACGTTCGTCGTAACTACGGCAGCTTGATCGGTGAAGCGACAGCAGAGAAGATCAAACACGAAATCGGTTCAGCTTACCCTGGCGATGAAGTCGAAGAGATCGAAGTACGTGGTCGTAACCTTGCTGAAGGTGTGCCTCGTAGCTTTAGCCTAAACTCAAACGAAATCCTTGAAGCACTTCAAGAGCCTCTATCTGGCATCGTATCTGCAGTCATGGTTGCACTTGAACAGTGTCCACCAGAGCTGGCTTCTGATATCTCAGAAAACGGTATGGTACTAACAGGTGGTGGTGCACTGCTTAAAGACCTTGATCGCCTGTTAACAGAAGAAACAGGTATCCCTGTTGTTGTTGCAGAAGAGCCATTAACGTGTGTTGCTCTAGGTGGCGGTAAAGCTCTAGAGATGATCGACATGCACGGCGGCGATCTGTTCAGCGAAGAATAATATCTAGTGTTAGGCTCTTTTCTTATCTAGTTTTATGTAAAGAGCCTAGGACCTTGTCTATAGGATCAAATGTAGCTCTAGGACCAAATATAGAATGAAGCCAATTTTTGGTAGAGGTCCCTCTCTACAATTGCGCCTGTTTTTTGCTGTAATTTTATCAGCCAGCCTTATGCTGGCTGATAGTCGTTTAGATGCTTTCTCAAATGTTCGCTATCTATTAAACAGCATGGTTGCGCCTATTCAATATGCAGCCAACTTGCCTCGCACTATGTTCGATGGTGTTTACGACCGTTTTAGCACTCGCAAAGGGTTAATTGAATCTAACCATAATATTAAACGAGAAGTCTTGCGTCTGAAGAGCGAGCTGATTCTGCTTGAGCAATATCAAGAAGAAAACAAGCGCCTTCGTAAGCTGTTAGGCTCGCCGTTTATCCGTGATGAGAAGAAAGTCGTCACAGAAGTTATGGCGGTAGACACTTCACCATATCGCCATCAAGTCGTGATCGACAAAGGTCAGATTGATGGGGTGTATGAAGGTCAGCCGGTGATCAACGAAAAAGGCATTGTCGGCCAAGTCACTTTCGTTGCTGCTCATAATAGTCGTGTATTACTACTCACTGATGCAAACAATGCGATTCCTGTTCAGGTTATTCGTAATGACATCCGTGTGATTGCTTCGGGCAATGGCATGATTGATGAGATCCAGCTAGAGCACATTCCAACCAGTACCGATATACAAGAAGAAGATCTGTTGGTGACATCAGGTCTTGGTGGGGTATATCCAGAAGGTTATCCAGTCGCCTATGTTACGGCCGTTGATTACGACCCGAAACGTGAGTTCGCTGTGATTAAAGCAGAGCCTGTGGTTGAGTTCGATAAGCTCAGATACCTGTTGCTTGTATGGCCTGATGAAAACAAACAGATGCAAGCGGATCAATCGAGCATAGAACAAGCATTGTTAGAGGGCGAAGATGGCCAATAGCGTTTTGAGAAGCAAGGTAGTAATTTTCTGCTCATTTTTAATAGCACTGATTCTGCAGACGATCCCTTGGCCTGGTAGCTTAGATTTATTTAGACCATCTTGGTTACTGCTGGTTACGTGTTACTGGGTTTTGGCTCTACCGCATCGTGTTAACGTGGGTAGTGCTTTGATTTTAGGCTTATTGTGGGACCTTTTGATCGGCTCTACTCTGGGTATTCGAGGCATGATGATGGCAATAGTGATGTACATTATTGCGATGAACTTCCTCGTCATTCGTAACATGGCGTTATGGCAGCAAGCGATGATCATTGCCGCGTTAACGGTCTTGTTTGAGGTGTTGATCTTCTTTGGTGAATATTTGATCCAAGATGTTGTTTTCAATCCGTTATCGTTATGGAGCGCATTGATAAACTGTATACTTTGGCCTTGGATGTTTTTATTAATGAGACGCGTGCGTCGCCATTGGCATGTGAGGTAGCGTGACGATGGAAAAGAAACATTTAGTTTTGGCATCCGGCTCTCCACGCCGCAAAGAATTGCTATCTCAACTCGGTTATGAGTTTTCTGTCCTCGTAACCGATGTTGAAGAGTGTAAACACGCTCAAGAAACCGCCGAAGAATATGTTAAGCGACTATCTTTAGATAAAGCTTTAGCTGCGTTGTCTTTATTGAAAGATAACCCTTCTGAAAGGCAGCATGTCGTTCCTAGTTCTGATACTGTAGATCATGGCTCTGATATAGTCGTTCTTGGTTCTGATACCGTCGTTGTTAGTCAAGGGCAAGTACTTGAGAAGCCCTGCGATTTTGCTGACTCTAAGCGTATGCTTACTCAGTTAGCGAATGAACGTCACCAAGTGATGACGGCGGTTTCTGTGGTTTCAGAAGAAAAACAAAGAACAGAAATCATTATTACCGACGTATGGTTTAAACCCCTCAGTGAAAAAGAAATAGAACAATACTGGCAAACAGGGGAGCCATGCGATAAAGCCGGTAGCTATGGGATCCAAGGTTTGGGCGGACGCTTTGTTACCCGAATTGAAGGTAGTTATTACGCCGTTGTCGGCTTACCTTTATTTGAAACGGACCAGCTACTGCAAGAATTCTTATAATTACTAATCTGAGGTGCACCATGAGTGCTGAATTGTTGCTGAACGTGACCCCGAGTGAAACTCGTGTGGCCATGATTGAAGGGGGGGCTCTTCAAGAGATCCATGTCGAACGAGATGCTCGACGCGGTATCGTAGGAAATATCTATAAAGGACGTGTAAGCCGTGTTCTTCCGGGAATGCAGGCGGCTTTTGTGGATATAGGCCTTGAGAAAGCAGCTTTTTTACACGCCTCTGATATTGTCCCACACACTGAATGTGTCGCTGAAAACGAAAAGAAACAATTTCAGGTTCGTGATATTTCAGAGCTTGTCCGTCAAGGGCAAGACATTGTGGTGCAAGTGGTCAAAGACCCTCTTGGTACTAAAGGTGCTCGCTTAACCACTGATATCACTCTACCGTCTCGTTATCTGGTATTTATGCCGGGCGCAAGTCATGTTGGTGTATCTCAACGTATCGACAGCGAGTCTGAACGTAACCGTCTTAAAAAAGTCGTGTCTCGTTACTGTGACGAACACGGTGGCTTCATCATCCGCACAGCAGCAGAAGGTGCAGATTCAAATGAGTTGGCACAAGATGCCGCATTCTTGAAGCGATTATGGCTAAAAGTATTAGAGCGTCGTGGTAAGCACAAGGCGCGTACTCGTTTGTATGGTGAGCTTTGCTTAAGCCAACGTATCTTACGTGACTTCGTCGGTACTGAGCTGAGCAAGATTCAGGTCGATTCTCGTCTAGAATATGAAAACCTAAAAGAGTTTACCTCTGAATACGTGCCTGAGCTGACAGACAAGCTTGAGCTGTATGAAGGTGATAAGCCTATCTTTGATATGTACGATACCGAGAACGAAATTCAGCGTTCATTGGATCGTAAAGTCGAATTAAAGTCTGGTGGATATCTGATTATCGACCAAACTGAAGCGATGACCACGGTTGATATCAACACTGGCGCGTTTGTTGGTCGCCGTAATCTAGAAGAGACGATTTTCAACACCAATGTAGAAGCGACTCAAGCGATTGCTCGTCAGCTGCGTCTACGTAACTTAGGTGGCATCATCATTATCGACTTTATTGATATGTTGTCTGAGGAACATCGTAAGCGAGTACTAACTTCTTTAGAGGCTGCGCTCGACAAAGACCGTGTGAAAACCAATATTAATGGCTTCACGCAGCTTGGGTTGGTTGAGATGACTCGTAAACGTACTCGTGAAAGTATTGAGCATATCCTATGTTCGAGCTGTCCTGCTTGTGAAGGCCGCGGCAGTGTGAAGACAGTTGAAACCGTTTGTTATGAAATTCTTCGAGAGATCACGCGAGTGAATCGTGCGTACGACGCCGATAAATTTGTGGTCTATGCGGCAGCTGCCGTAGCTGAGGCGTTAGAGGGCGATGAATCTCATGCGCTTGCGGAGCTTGAAGTCTTTATTGGTAAGCAAGTTAAAATCCAGGCTGAGCCTCTGTACATACAAGAGCAGTTTGATGTTGTTATGATGTAATGGAAATTTTGTGAGCTCAAGCGTTACTCTGATTCTACGTGCATGTTTATGGTTAGTGGTTACTCTCTTAGTAACGCTAGCCATTGCCGTTACTACACTGCGTGTAGCCTTGCCCAATTTAAACAAGTATCAATCTGAAATTGAGCTTTGGGTAAACCAACACTCCGGTTTTGATTTTTCGATTCAAGATGTGGGCGGTTTTTGGCGTAACACTCACCCCTCTATTGCTCTGAAAGGCGTTAAAGCTAGCCTCCCCAATGCAGAAGATGTGACCTTCTCTGTTGAGCGTGTTGAAGTCGAGTTTGACTTGATTCAATCGCTCGTGCAGATGCGCCCGGTTGTGGCCGATCTAGTCATGAATCAAATGTATCTTGATATCCGCTCAATTGATCTGTTTGCCGGACAAAATGGCAAAGACGAACCTACAGATCCCGAGTCTTCCAAGCGAGTGATACAAGAGCTCGATAATTTACTGCTAAAAACACTCGTCGATGTAACTGCAAAAGATTCTTCTATTCTTTATCACTCTGTTTCGGGTGAAGAACGTCAGCTCGATATAGAAACCTTAAAATGGCAAAATTCAGACAAACATCACCTTGCTGAAGGTGTGGTGAGTATCAAAGATGCCAATCTAAACTCTCTGTCAGTGAGTGCTAACTTTGTTGATGGTGGGTCACTGACTGATGTGACTGGTGAGTTTTATGTCAGTGCCGACAGCATTTCTGTTAAGCCATGGCTTACGCATTATATGCAGGCGGAATCCGGCATTGAAACGGGTACTGTGAGCTTGAATAGCTGGCTTACACTGCGCAATAGCAAACCGGTAAGCGCTTATGTTGAGGTTTTACCCTCAGAACTGGCGTGGAACGAAGATGGCGAGCATGACCTCATACTTGAGTCTGGTGTCTTTAAGTTGTCGCCGACGGATGATGGTTGGCAAGTAAATGGTCACTCACTAAACCTTAGAACGGATGACACACCTTGGCCGGAACTCGACGTAGCGTTCAAGTGGAATCAAGGTCCATGGCAACTCAACATTTCTGAGCTGGATATTGCGACTATTACTCCGTTGATTAAGCTGCTGCCTGACTCTGAACAATCAACCAAAATGATTAACGTATTGGCGCCGGGCGGCTCTGTTTCTGATATCCGTGTTTCCATGGGTTCGGGAATTGACAGTTTACGTTATTCAGCCAGTTTTTCTGATCTTGCTATCGAGCAGTGGGAACTAGTCCCAGGCTTTAGCCAAGTGTCCGGTAGTGTGTTTGGTTCGGCCTCGGAAGCGAAAGCTAGCCTGCATGTTATTGACGATGTGTTCCCTTATGGTGACGTATTCCAAGCGCCTTTGAATATCAAACAAGGTCAGGTTGATATTGTTTGGCAGCAAGATGAAAACGGCTGGAAGCTGTGGTCAGACAAAATCACAGCTGCCACCCCCGATTTACAAGTACTAGGCGCATTCCGCTTAGACTTCCCAAAAGATGCGAGCCCGTTTTTATCCTTCTACGGCGAAGCGGACGCTTACAATGTCGGTGAAACATGGCGCTACTTACCTACACTGGCTCTTGGGCAAGATCTAACAGACTACCTTTCAACTGCGATTCAAGCCGGTAAAGCGGATACCGTAAAACTGTTGTGGCATGGTGATTTGTCTCAATACCCATACACTAACCACGATGGTATTTTCCAGGTTTGGGTTGGCTTAGAAGATGCGAAATTCAGCTTTGATACCGCGTGGCCACTGATTACTGATCTTCAGCTTGATCTGTTGTTTGAAAATGATGCGATGCATCTGGATTCTCGCTCAGCTCAACTGATGGATGTGACGGCAGATCGAATCACAGGACGCATTCCTTATTTAGGGGAAGGCGGCCATATTGAAATTGAAGCTAAAGCGACGGCGTCTGGCAACGCAGTACGCGATTACATGACGTCTTCGCCACTGGTGGGCTCGGTAGGCGCAGCCTTAACCGCACTTCAAGTGAGTGGTGATGTATCTTCGGAGTTCCAGCTGAATATTCCGTTTGATTCTGAAAAAGAAGCAAGAGCATGGGGTTACGCCGACTTAAGTGGCAACCATGTTGAGATTGAAGCGCCGCCAATGGTGCTCGAGAACACCACGGGTCGAATTGAATTTGATAATGACGTAGTGACGGCAAATGGCCTCGCTGCGGATCTGCTTAACCAAGGTATCTCGCTTGATTTTAAGGGCCTTAATGATGGTCCTGGCTATGCAGTTGATATTGATGTGTTAGGTGATTGGGACGTCAAGCCTCTAGAACCTTACATCGGTGAGCAATGGTTAAGCCGCTTATCAGGTCATGCGCAATGGCAAAGCCAGATTGATATCCAGCTGAATGATATCGGCTTTACCTACCAACTAGACTTACAGTCAGACCTAAAATACTTGGCGAGTGATTACCCATACCCATTGGCGAAAAAATCACTAGAAAGTGGCTCTGCAAGGCTACAGGCATCGGGTAACCAAGAGACGATTACCGCGCGCCTGCAATTGCCAAACACCAAGTACCAAGCTGAGATTGATATCACAGGCGACGTGCCTGAGTTAACGGCGACCAACTTAGTGCTTGGTCGCGGTGGCTACAAAATTAGCCCGGTGGTGGGCCATCACGCCCTGATTCGTACAGACAAATTCAATGCCGATGATTGGTTATCGGTTGTAATGGAACCGGTAAAGCCTTCAACGGCTGTACTTAGTCAAATGAACACGCCAACCATACCTGCGCCAAGCCGTATTACCTTTGAGAGTAAAGAGCTGATCTTGGGTGGTATCTCTTGGAATGACGTCGATTTTAGTGCTAGTAAGAACAAACAGGCGTGGCAAATGGAAGTGTCTAGCCAAGAGCTAGAAGGGGATATTAACTACCTGCCTCCTTATGATTTGACAGTTTCACTGGATCGTCTGCATCTGTTTGTTCCTGAGTGGAGTGATAAGAACAACCAAGATCAGCAACTGCTGCAACGTAAAGAACAAGCTGCGCCATTGATATCCAAATTGGATAGAGAGATCCACGATGCGATGCCAAACCTGACCCTGACGCTGAACGACTTTTGGCTGCAAGGCTACAAGGTGGGTAAGGTCGATGTTGAAATGACGAGGAACGAAGATCGTATCGAGTGGAACAAAATCCAGGTGCGAAGCGGCGGTAACAAAGCGGATGTGAGTGGCTGGTGGGAACTGCAAGGTGACAAGAGTCATTCATCGTTAACCGTTGATGTTGAAGGTGAAAACAACAGCGAGCTCATGGAGCGCTTTGGTATTACTTCCGGGATTCAAAAAGCGCCATTCGCGTTGGAAGGTCAACTAAATTGGGATGGTTCGCCTTGGGGAATCAAAATGGATACCCTTGATGGCAACGTTAAAACCAAGTTTGGTAAAGGCATTATCTCGGATGTGAGCGGCGCAGCTCGATTACTTGGCCTGTTTAGCCTAGATTCGATCATCCGTAAGATGCAGCTCGATTTCTCAGATGTGTTTGATAAAGGTATGGCCTTCAACAGCATCACCGGAACGGGCGAGATTCAAAATGGTATCTTCCTGACCAATGATCTGAACATGGATGCGGTCGCAGGTGAGATGAAAATCAAAGGTATCGCTAACCTCAACACGCGTCAGGTTGATGCTGAGGTGAACTTTACCCCAGATATTACCTCGGGTATTCCCGTATTAACGGCCTTTGCGGTAACCCCTCAAACGGCGCTGTACGTATTGGCGGTGACCACGGTTATCTCGCCAGTTGTGGAAGTATTTACCCAAGTAAATTATTCGGTGAAAGGACCATTGGATTCACCAACGGTGAGCGAACTTTCTCGTAGCTCTGGCGAGTTTCAACTGCCAGAGAAGCTGAGAAAATTAGCCGAATAGGCCTTAAATTAGCCGAAAAGACCTTATGCCCGAGTCAGCGAATATACGGTGAAATGCTGATTTCTGAATCATAATGAATGGAGGAGCGATACACATGGATTGTGTTGGGTTGATTCAAATGACATCTGGCCCCAGCCCTGAATTGAACTTTGAGTACCTTGCTCAAGAAGTTGCAAAGTGCAAAGAGTTGGGGGCTAAGTGGGTTGTTTGCCCTGAAAACGCGTTAGTTTTTGGCAGTAAAGCCGACTATCACCAGTGTGCTGAGCCTTTTAATGATGGCCCACTGCAAAAGAAAATCTCTGAGCTAGCAAAGCTTCACAGAATTTGGATCGTCATTGGCAGTATGCCGATAAGCACAACTAACGGAGTGACGACCACCACCTTGGTGATTGATGATTTTGGTTGCCTCGTTGCTCATTACGACAAGCTACACATGTTTGATGTGGATGTCGCTGACGCCCATAAGTGCTATCGAGAGTCGGATATTTTCACTCCGGGCAACCAAGTTGTGACAGCGGAAACGCCTTTTGGTCGCTTAGGTTTGAGTATTTGTTATGATGTGCGCTTTCCACACTTGTATTCAGAGTTACGTAAGCAAGGGGCACAAATCATTGTGGTGCCTGCGGCTTTTACAGCGGTAACGGGTCAAGCGCACTGGGAAGTACTATTAAGATGCCGCGCGGTTGAAACACAGTCGTGGATTGTCGCGGTAGGTCAAGGCGGAAAACACCCTTGCCAAAGAGAAACATGGGGACACTCAATGGTGGTTGATCCATGGGGACGAGTGGTCGCACAGTTAGACCAAGATCCTAAAAGTATGGTGGTTGAGATAGACACATCCAGTTGCGAGTCCATTAGGCAAAATATGCCCATCGCGCAACACTCTCGATTTACCAATCAATTTTAATTACAAACAAGAGCCATCTATGAGCATTAATCAAATTGAAGAAGCGCTACTGAACCCGACAGGGCTTACGGAGCAAAATATCGCAGATACATTGGCGAGTATTGCTACCCGCCAAATTGATTATGCTGATATCTACTTTCAGTCAAGCTGGCACGAATCTTTAGTGCTAGAAGACAGCATTATTAAAGACGGCTCTTTCAATATCGATTGCGGTGTTGGCGTTCGTGCAGTATCTGGTGAAAAGACTGGTTTTGCTTACTCTGACCAAATCCAATTGGATGGTCTTAAGCAGAGCGCAATTGCGGCTCGTGGTATTGCTAAACAAGGTCAAAACGGCAAGGTTCAAGCGTTCAAACGCAACTCTAATCAAGCTTACTATGATGCAGTTAACCCGCTTGCGAGTTGGGAAAAACAGCAGAAAACAGAATTACTAAAATCATTAGATGCTTACATTCGCACTAAAGAGCCGATGGTGACTGAAGTATCGGTGAGTTTAAGTGGTGTGCATGAGCAGATGCTGGTTGCTGCGACTGATGGCACTTACGCTGGTGATATTCGTCCGCTGGTTCGCTTGTCTATTAGCGTACTTGCACAGAAGGGTGATCGTCGTGAGCGTGGTAGCGCTGGTGGTGGTGGCCGTTTTGGTTACGACTTCTTCTTAAGTGATGACAAAGGCACTCAAGTTGCTTACCAATTTGCGGATGAAGCGATTCGCCAAGCATTAGTTAACCTTGAAGCAGTGGCTGCGCCTGCTGGTGCCATGCCTGTGGTTCTTGGTTCTGGTTGGCCGGGCGTTCTGCTGCATGAAGCGGTAGGCCACGGTTTAGAAGGCGACTTCAACCGTAAAGAGTCGTCAGTATTCTCCGGCAAAGTTGGTGAGCAAGTAACTTCAAGCCTATGTACGATTGTCGATGACGGTACATTAACGGATCTACGCGGTTCATTGAACGTCGATGATGAAGGTGTTAACGGTCAGTACAATACGTTAATCGAAAACGGCATCCTAAAAGGTTACATGCAAGATAAGCTGAACGCTCGTCTAATGGGTGTAGCACCGACAGGTAATGGTCGTCGTGAGTCATACGCGCATCTTCCAATGCCACGTATGACGAATACATACATGCTACCGGGCGAACACACACCGGAAGAGATCATCGCGACGGTTGAGAAAGGTATCTACGCACCGAACTTCGGTGGCGGTCAGGTCGATATCACATCAGGTAAGTTCGTATTCTCAGCGTCTGAAGCGTACATGATTGAAAACGGTAAGATCACTCACCCAGTGAAAGGCGCGACGCTAATCGGTTCTGGTATCGAAGCGATGCAGCAGGTGTCTATGGTGGGTAACGACCTAAGCATCGACCGTGGTGTGGGTGTGTGTGGTAAGGCTGGTCAAAGTGTGCCAGTGGGTGTTGGTCAACCAACATTGAAACTAGACTCGCTAACCGTTGGTGGTACTGAGTAATTCAGACTAACCTCTGCCGACTTACTTCAAAATATTAAATTGAAAAGCGCCTCCAATGTGAGGCGCTTTTTGTTTTTAGATTACTGATTCAGTGAGCGTATAGAGTCACTACATGTTCTCTTCCGCAAACTCAGCTAGTCGGCTACGCACCACACCATTGAGGTGGATGTTGGCACTGCCTTCGAAGTTTTTAAAACGCTCAACCATGTAGGTTAAGCCTGAAGTCACAGGGGTTAGGTAAGAAGAATCTATCTGCGCTAAGTTACCTGAGCAGACGATCTTAGTACCTTCACCACAACGGGTGATGATGGTTTTTATCTGTGAAGCGGTGAGGTTCTGACACTCATCCAAAAGCACAAAGGCATTTTGAATCGAGCGGCCACGCATGAAGTTGATTGATTTGAACTGGATATTGGCTTTGTCACAGATGTACTTCATCGAGCCTTCTGTGCAGTGGTCGTTCTTGTGCAGCGCTTCCAGTGTATCGGTCACTGCGGCTAACCAAGGTAACATTTTCTCTTCCTCTGTACCCGGAAGGAAACCTATCGATTCACCAATATCAGGGGTGTTGCGGGTTACGATGATCTTATCGAACTGTTTGCGCTCAATGGTTTGTTCAAGTGCAGCAGCCATAGCAAGCAGTGTCTTACCACTACCTGCCGCGCCAGTGAGAATCACAAGATCAATATCAGGGTCGAGCAGCGCATCTATCGCCATGCCTTGATAAACGTTCTTTGGTGTGATGTCCCATGCCCTGCGATTCATCAGCCTTTCGCGGCTGAGGTCTCTTAGCGTAATGCTTTCCGGCTCAATCTCCTCGACTCGAGCGGCAAAATCACTCTCTTCGTCAATCACATATTGGTTGAGGAAGGTTGGCTCGAACGGCGCTCTTGCTAAGGTGTGCAGCGTCTTGCCGCCTAAACTTCTGCTCTCGACATTATCGATACCATCCCAAAATGAGCCTTCCAGTTGTTGGAAGCCTTTGGTGAGGTATTGGATATCATCAATCAGTTGGTCAGTTTGATAGTCTTCAACAAAACGTACACCGGCGCCTTTTGCTCGTAAACGCATATTGATGTCTTTGGTGATGAGAACCACTTCGCGTGGTGCGCGTTTATTTTGAAGATAGAGGACAGCGTTGAGGATTCGGTTATCGCCCGCCTTGTCATCGGCAAAGGCTTTGATGCTTTCTTGAAGTTCGTAGTCAGCGAGTATTGAAATACTGCCAGATGCATTTATGTCTTTAGAAAAAGGGATGCCTTCCGATATTTGGTCTGGTGTGGCTTCCCTGAACAGGTCTTCGAGCGTTCGAATCGCAATTCTCGCATCTCGAGCAACGTCTCTTTTACTGTCTTTGATTCTGTCGAGTTCTTCTAGCACTGTCATGGGGATAACGACATCGTGCTCTTGGAAAGAAAATATAGCGAAGGGTTCGTGAAGTAGGATATTGGTGTCTAAAACAAATAGCTTCCGGTTGGTCTCGCCCATAGCATCTCCTTGCCGACGTGCGGCTTGCCTTGCATTCATTGAACGTAGATAAAGCTCATATAAAGATTAGTATCTGATTCTGGTGATAGTCAACTACTCACCTAAACTTCATCTAGAGGAACAGCACCATATCGTTACGAGTGAATATGGTGTATTCGTTTGAGAGCAGCAATCTGCTACCTATAGATTAACCATGAATTTTTGACAGTTTGATTGCACTGGCGAAAACAGAAAAAAAGCATGAAATCATCTCCTTTAGGCGTGACCTAAATCACAGCATCGAGTAAGATTAGCGACCTTTTTCTGCACCATTTTCTCGAGATATTTATTATTGAGAGCGCACTTAAAAAGTGGCTGCAAACTAGACATTTTTGGCTATATTTTTAGTTCAGGAGCGATAATGTTCTTGTTTAAAACTGCAGTTAAGAAGACCAAATTCCAACTATAAGATTGAGGTAGTCGATTCATGACATTTGCTTTGGGGCAACGCTGGATAAGCGATACGGAGAGCGATTTAGGTTTAGGTACCGTTGTAGCAATGGATGCTCGCACAGTGACACTAATGTTTGCAGCGTCAGAAGAAAACCGTGTTTATGCACGTACTGATGCTCCCGTAACCCGAGTAACGTTTAATGTAGGCGATGTCATCGAATGCCAAGAAGGTTGGTCTCTGTCTGTCGAGGAAGTTATCGAAGACAAAGGTCTGCTGACTTACTTAGGTACTCGCGAAGATACCCAAGAAACAGAAGTCACTCTGCGTGAAATCTTCTTAAGCAACCAGATCCGCTTTAACAAGCCACAAGATAAGCTATACGCAGGTCAAATCGACCGTATGGATAACTTTGTGTTGCGTTACCGTGCGCTAAGCAACCAGTACCAACAACACAAGAGCCCGATGCGTGGCTTGTGTGGTATGCGTGCTGGCTTGATCCCTCACCAGTTATACATCGCTCATGAAGTGGGTCGTCGTCACGCTCCGCGCGTTTTACTGGCTGATGAAGTTGGCCTAGGCAAAACCATTGAAGCGGGCATGATCATCCACCAACAGGTGTTGTCTGGCCGTGCTGAACGTATTCTGATTGTGGTTCCTGAAACTCTACAACACCAATGGTTAGTAGAGATGATGCGCCGTTTCAACCTGCATTTTTCTATCTTCGATGAAGAGCGTTGTATTGAAGCGTTTGCTGAATCAGACAACCCGTTTGATACCCAGCAATACGTTCTGTGTTCTTTGGACTTCCTACGTAAGAGCCGTAAGCGCTACGAGCAAGCACTTGAAGGCGAGTGGGACTTGTTGGTTGTCGATGAAGCGCACCACCTTGAGTGGAGCCAAGACAAACCAAGCCGTGAATACCAAGTGGTTGAAGGCTTAGCGGAAAATACGTCTGGTGTGCTACTACTAACAGCAACGCCTGAACAGCTTGGTCGTGAGAGCCACTTTGCACGTCTGCGTCTGCTTGATCCTGATCGCTTCTACGATTACGAAGCATTCGTTGAAGAAGAAGACCAATACGCACCGGTTGCTGATGCAGTAACGGCTCTGTTCTCTGGAGTGAAGCTTGAAAACAGCGCGAAGAACCAGATTACGGAACTGCTTTCTGAGCAAGATGTTGAGCCTCTGTTCCGTGTGATTGAAGGTGATAGCAGCGAAGAAGAGCAAGCGTTAGCTCGCCAAGAACTGATTGATAACCTTATGGATCGCCATGGTACCGGCCGTGTTCTTTTCAGAAACACACGTGCTGCAATCAAAGGCTTCCCTAAGCGTAATGTAAACCTACTGCCGATGGAGATTCCAACGCAGTACACAACCTCAATGCGTGTATCTGGCATGATCGGTGGCAAAATGGCTCCCGAAGCTCGTGCAATGAAGATGCTGTATCCAGAAGAGATCTTCCAAGAGTTTGAAGGTGAAGATTCAAGCTGGTGGCAGTTCGACTCACGCGTTAACTGGTTGATTGAAAAGATCCAAGACAAGCGCAGCGAGAAAATCCTAGTGATCGCCTCTCGTGCAAGTACGGCTCTTCAATTAGAGCAAGCACTGCGTGAGCGTGAAGGTGTGCGTGCAACCGTATTTCACGAAGGCATGTCGATTCTAGAGCGTGATAAAGCTGCGGCTTACTTTGCTCAAGAAGAGGGCGGCGCTCAGGTTCTTATCTGTAGTGAAATCGGCTCTGAAGGTCGTAACTTCCAGTTCGCTAACCAACTTGTGATGTTCGATCTTCCATTCAACCCAGACTTGCTTGAGCAACGTATTGGCCGTTTGGACCGTATCGGTCAGCTGCGTGATATCGACATTCATGTTCCTTACCTAAAAGGCACATCACAGGCGATCCTTGCGCGTTGGTTCGATGAAGGTCTGAATGCATTTGCGGAAACTTGTCCAACGGGTCGCACGGTTTACGATAAGTACTCAGATGTTCTTATCGAGATGCTGGCTTCTGGTAACACTGAGCAACTTGATGAAGTGATTGAAGAGTCTGCCAAGCTAAATCAAAGCCTGAAATCAGATCTAGAAAAAGGCCGTGATCGCCTATTAGAAATGCACTCAAACGGCGGCGACAAAGCGCATGAAATTGCAGAGAAGATTGCCTCGACTGACGGCGACACTAACCTAGTAACGTTTGCACTAAGCCTGTTCGATACGATTGGCTTGAACCAAGACGACAAGGGTGAGAATGCTCTGGTTGTAACGCCGTCTGAGCACATGATGGTGCCAAGCTACCCAGGCTTACCATACGAAGGCGCAACCATCACGTTTGATCGTGATACTGCGCTTTCTCGTGAAGACATGAACTTCATTAGCTGGGAACACCCAATGATTCAGGGCGGTATCGATCTGCTACTGAGTGAAGGTGTTGGTGCATCAGCGGTATCACTACTGAAAAACAAAGCGCTGCCAGTGGGTACTATCCTGCTTGAGCTGGTTTACCTTGTGGATGCGCAAGCGCCGAAACGCAGCGGTATCAGCCAGTTCTTGCCTAAGACGCCAATTCGTTTGATGATGGATGGCCGTGGTAATGACTTATCAGCTCAGGTTGAGTTCGACAGCTTTAACCGTCAATTAAGCCCTGTAAACCGTCACCTAGCGAGCAAGCTAGTTAACTCGGTACAAGGTGAAATTCACAAGCTAATCGAAGCGGGTGAGACGCACGTACTTCCTAAAGTGGAAGAAGTGCGTGAACAAGCTCAACGAGATATGCAGACTAACCTGAACGGTGAATTAGAGCGTCTACAAGCGCTTAAAGCCGTGAATCCTAATATTCGTGATGAAGAGCTAGAGGTAATCGAAGCTCAAATCAATGAACTGACCGGTTACATCAGCAAAGCTCAGGTTCAGCTAGATTCATTACGCTTGATTGTGGTTTCTCACAACTAGTTTTGAATTAGCGAAATGCTTCAACGAAATAAGGCCTTCATTATGAAGGCCTTATTTGTATCTGTAGCTTAATTAACAATTCAAGTAGCTGGTTACATTAACCACTTCCACCAAACAAATACCGCTAGGAAACCAAATAGGTAAACAAGACCTGCTACAGACAACCATTTTAGTTTGCTGCCAATGGCTAGCGCTTCTGGAAGCTTAGCTTTGTTGACCAAGATGAAATTAAGCAGAGCGAAGAATGGCGTTGTTGCAAACGCGAGTACCATTGCGAAATCGAGCATAGGCATCAGTGCTGCGCTAAAGAACATCACAATCGCGAGTGCCGCGATAGAGACAATGATTATCCAGCCTTGCAGCATTCTTGGGCTTGAATCTTTTTTGAATAATAGACGTTGTGATTCAGCAAGCACGCGTGAGTAGCCATCGATAACGGTAATGGTGCTACCAAAGATACAGAAGAAAGCGATAAGAGCGATTAACGGGCGAGACCATTCACCAATTGTCGAAGCGTAGATGCCGACCAATTGATGAGTAAAGCCAACACCGGAGCGAGACAGTTCAACTCCCGAACCGTGAAGTACTAGCGCGCCTAACGCAACGAATACTAAAGCAAGCAGCGCCGTACCAATGTAGCCAACGTTAAAGTCGAACAGCGCTGATTGTGCGGTCACTTCCTGCTTCTCTTTTTGGCTTTTTAGCCACATAGAGGTGATGCTTGATATTTCGATAGGCGCAGGCATCCAACCCATGGTCACCACGATAAAACCAATAGCAGCCAATGACCAAGGCGACGGTGGAACAAAAGCAGCATCAGGTTCGACTGGAGAGCCGATAGCAATGGCGACTGCAGCTAAGGTTGTGATGGTTAAGATCGCCATGATCGCTTTAGATAGTGTATCTAGAGCACGATAATGGCCAGCAAACAGAATGATCAAACAGGTCGCTAAAACGATCATGCACAAGGTGCTAGTGGCTAAATCGAAAGGAACAAAGTAACTGAGTAGGCTTGCACTGAATAATAGCAGGGCAGCGGTATTCACGACCGCAGATATGGCACTCAAGATCGAAAAGATCACAAGGTATGGGCGGCCTAGGTTAGAGTAACCTTCCACCAAGCTTTGACCCGTTCCTAGCGTGTATTGGATGCCGGCTCTGAAGAATGGATATTTAAATACGTTAACGAGGATAATGAGAGCGGCAAGCTGCCAACCATAAATCGCACCCGCCTTGGTTGAGGCGACTAAGTGAGAACCACCTACAGCCGCTGCGGCCATCATAACGCCTGGGCCAAGAGACTTAATTAAACTTGATAGGGGAGCTGAGGTTGGTGTTTTTGTGTTGGTGGTTTTAACCGTACTGTCCATCGTTTTTCCTTTGATGCTGACTTCTTATTATCCGTTACCCTATCAATACCATGTTTTGTAAAGTCGTCAACTTTTATGTACGAAAATGTTGAAAGTTGTATTTATTTATAAACGAATTAACCGTAAATTATTTATTCACTAGCAATTAAGAGGCTTCAATGGCGTTAGAACAGTACACACCACCGCGTGAACCGTGGATTGATATTGTTTATCAAGATGACGATATTCTTGTGGTGAACAAGCCTGCAGGCCTGCTTTCTGTTCCGGGTAGGTTACCTGAGCATTACGACAGCATGTGGAGTCGGTTAGTTGTCGAATTTCCAGAGATTCAAGTCGTTCATCGATTGGACATGTCGACCTCAGGCTTGATGCTGCTCGCTAAACACAAACAAGCTGAGCGTCATTTGAAGAAGCAATTTCAATATCGACTGACACACAAACTCTATTACGCCCGAGTATGGGGTTCAGTAGAAGAAGCAGAAGGTTTGATTGACCTCCCTCTTATTTGCGATTGGCCAAACCGGCCGAAGCAAAAAGTGTGTTTCGAGGATGGTAAATCATCACAGACTCGTTATGTGGTAGAACAGCAAGAACTCCAAACGACTTTACTTAAGTTACTGCCAATTACCGGGCGTTCTCACCAATTGAGAGTGCATTGCATGGAAATAGGCGCACCGATTGTGGGCGATGAGTTTTACGCAACATCAGAAGCATTTGAATACAGTGATAGGTTGGCTTTGCATGCGTGTGAGCTGAGCTTTTATCATCCAGCGAATAATCAATTGTTTAAAGCCTTTGTTTCCTGTGACTTTTATCCTCAAGCATCCCCACAAATCGAACAGCACTTTGAAATTGCGCTTGAGCTTCCAGACTACAGTAAGCTAAAAGCTTAGAATGGACTGATTCATAGATCTAACCAAGGAAGAAGAATGCCAACGCTGAATGTTGTGTTTCTCGATAGAGCGACTATCCCATCTCAAATTCATTTAAAGCCTCTGAGCTTTGAGCATGAATGGGTAGAGTATGATTTCACAGCTCCTGAGCAAGTATCAGAGCGAGTTGAAGAAGCTGATGTGGTGATCACTAACAAGGTAGTGCTCAATGAGTCGAATCTCGCTGGTGCGAAAAAACTCAAGTTGATCGCGGTTTCAGCGACCGGTGTCAATAATGTCGATGTGGAATACTGCAAATCTAAAAACATTGCAGTGACAAACGTGCAAGGCTATGCGATTCAATCGGTTCCTGAACATGTCATCGCAATGCTGTTTGCACTTAAACGAAACCTTGTTGGTTATCATAAAGACATTGAGGCGGGCGAGTGGCAAAAGGACAAGCAGTTCTGCTTCTTTACTCATCCGATTCAAGATGTGGCTGGCAGCACACTGGGGTTGATGGGGAGTGGCAGCTTAGGTCAAGCCACCGCAATGTTAGCCAAAGCGATTGGTATGAAGGTGATGTTTGCCGAGCGAAAAGGAGCAGAGTCTTGTCGAGAAGGGTATCTACCTTTTGATACGGTATTGAAGCAAGCGGATGCGATCAGTCTACATTGCCCATTGACTGATGCGACCCAAAATCTGATTTCAGAGCGAGAGCTCACAATGATGAAATCGAGCGCGGTATTAATTAATGCCGGGCGCGGAGGTCTAGTAGATGAACAAGCCCTAGTTGAGGCTTTGAAAAAACATGAGATTGCAGGCGCAGGTATGGATGTGTTTACACAAGAGCCAGCCGACAACTCAAATCCACTATTGGCTAATAGCCACTTACCGAACTTATTACTCACTCCACATGTGGCGTGGGGCAGCGACAGCTCGATTCAAAAACTGTCTGATATCTTAATGGATAATATTGAAGGCTTTATTGCGGGTCGCCCGCAAAACATAGTGAATTGACTCTAAAGCTATGTAGCATGAATTAAAACAAAAAAGGTTGGCCTGTAGGCCAACCTTTTTAGATTGTGTGTCGATTAAATGACTTAACCTTGCGGTTTAACCACCAATACATTGATTGGTGAGTTCTGTACTACTTTGCTTGCAACCGAGCCAAGTACCACTTTGTCGATTTTTGAACGCTTATGGCTAGGCATCACGATAAGGTCGGCGCCAAGCTTTTCTGCGTAATCAAGAATCGTCGCGTAGGTTTTACCCTCAGCAACATGAACTTTGTAAACCACTTCATCGTCGATGTGTTTGTCGGCAAACTCTTTCAGCTGATTTTTAACATCAAGCTTCATTTGGTTCGCTGCATCTTTCGGGAAGTAAGACGCCACCATCGACATGTGAATGCCTGGTAGTACGTTCAGAATGTGGATTTCAGCATTGCTGTGTTTTGCGTGCCATACCGCCAGTTCGACTGCCTTATCAGAAAAGCCTTTGTCATTAAGATCAACAGGAACAAGGATTTGTTTATACATGTATTCGTCTCTTTTTAATCAGCGCTAAGCTTTCACTTAGCACTGTAATTATCCTTTCCATGTAATAAAGCCAAATAGCGCTAAGCACTACTCAGCCTTATCCATTACGCGCTAATCTCATCCTTACGAGCACGTCTTCTTTGGTTCATCGCTAAACCAATCAAAATGATCAGAGCTGGTAAGAATACCCACTCTTTCATTGGTCGATCTGCATCTTGGATAACGGATTTGATTTCCCAATCGAAATCAATACCAGCCGCTTCTGCTGGGCTACCGAACTCAACCATATCAACAATCATCTTGCCTTCTGATTCAGTCAGCATTAGACCCATAGAGGCAATACGATCTTCACTTGAGGTCGCAGAATCTTCAAACGGCAGGCGAACTGTCTTTTCAGAATAGTCACCTTCTAAGTTTTCGCCACCCACTCTAAGTTCAAGTGATTGTCCCACATCCAGCTTTTCCGTGATTTGAGCAATCTCAACTCCAGGTGAAAGAACTTTCTCTGGGTAAATCATGTCCCACCAGAAGCCAGGGCGGAAGAAAGTGAAGGTTAATGCAATAAGCAGCACCGTTTCCCACCACTTGTTCTTGGTGAACCACCAACCTTGTGTTGCAGCTGCGAAGATAAGTACCGCAGTCACAGATGAGAAAATCGTTAGTGCTAAGTGCCACCAAGAATCAATGCCCATCAGTAGTAGTTGAGTATTGAAGATGAACATGAAAGGTAGAATTGCGGTACGGATATCATAGGTGAAGCCTTGGATACCAGTACGAATCGGATCTGATTTCGCAATTGCCGCTGCTGCAAACGCCGCGAGACCTACCGGAGGTGTATCATCCGCAAGAATACCGAAGTAGAACACGAATAAGTGAACCGCAATCAATGGAATGATCAAGCCGTGCGCAGCGCCTAGGGTCACGATTACCGGAGCCATCAGCGTTGATACAACGATGTAGTTCGCCGTTGTTGGCAAGCCCATACCTAAGATCAAGCTGATTACTGCAGTGAATAGCAACATAAGAATGATGCTACCGCCTGAGATAAACTCAACGAAGTCCGTCATTACTAGACCGATACCCGTTAGAGTCACCACGCCTACAACCGTACCTGCAGCCGCTGTCGCGACACCGATACCAATCATGTTACGTGCGCCTGAAACCAAGCTCTCTGCGAGATCAACGAAGCCAGCTTTAGTTTGCTCTGCAAGATCGTCTGATTTGTTCATCAGAGTCATTAACGGACGCTGAGTGATCAGAATGAAGATCATGAACACGGTCGCCCAGAATGCCGACAGACCTGGAGAGAAACGTTCAACTGTTAAACACCAAACAAGCACCACGATAGGCAATAGGAAGTGCAGGCCAGACTTAATTGTTGGACCTGGATCCGGAACTTCTTTGAGATCCGCATCGATTTCCATGCCGCCTTCAGATGCGTATTTTGCTGATACACGAACCAGAGCGACATAAGCGACTAATAGAGCCACCGTTACGATTGGTGTTGCAGCATCGCCAAAGACATCTTTCGTCCAACCGACACCGTAGTAAACCGCAGCACTGATAACACATAGACCTAAAATGGTTCCAGTGAAAGAGAGTAGGCTTTGTACGATAGTTGGTGTGTGGCGACGAGGTAGGCCAGTCATACCTGCTTTACATGCTTCTAGGTGAACAATGTAAATCAGAGCAATATAAGAGATCAGAGCTGGAAGTAGCGCCGCCTTGATTACTTCTACATACGAGATGCCCACATATTCAACCATCAGGAATGCCGCAGCACCCATGATAGGTGGCGTTAGCTGACCGTTGGTTGAAGCTGCTACTTCTACTGCACCAGCTTTTGTGCCCGGGAAACCAACACGCTTCATTAGCGGGATAGTAAAGGTACCTGTGGTAACAACGTTTGCAATCGAAGAGCCTGATACCAGACCAGATAAACCAGACGCTACAACGGCTGCTTTCGCTGGGCCGCCCTTCATGTGACCAAGCAGAGAGAATGCAACTTTGATGAAGTAAGCACCAGCACCAGCACGTTCTAGCATTGCACCAAACAGTACAAACAAGAATACGAATGACGTTGATACGCCAAGAGCTACACCGAATACACCTTCTGTTGTTAGCCACAGGTGCGACATTGCCTTGTTCAGGCTCGCACCTTTGTGGGCAATAACGTCTGGCATGTGAGGGCCACCAAAGGTGTAAAGTAGGAATACTGCCGCCACAACCATAAGAGGTGGACCTAAAGCGCGTCGTGTTGCTTCAAGCAGTAGAACCATACCGAATACGGCCGCAACAATATCGAATGTTGTTGGTGCACCCGATCGCTCAGCGAGTTCAGTATAGAAAATATAGATATAAGAAGCTGAAAAACTACCTACTAGCGCCAATATCCAGTCGACTGCAGGAATGCGATCCCGAGGCGAATTCTTCATGGCTGGATAAGCGGTAAAGGCTAGGAAAATAGCAAACGTAAGGTGAATTGCTCGAGCTTCAGTGTCGTTTAAAATTGCGAAGTTAAAAATGAACGGCAGCGGAGATGCATACCAAAGTTGGAACAGTGACCAACATAGAGGCACAAACCATAAAATACGGCCTTGGATACCACGAGGGCTACGCGCACCAGTATCTGATTGTGCCACCATTTCTTGCACATCTGGAGACGGTGATGTTGTCTGCGTCATGTACTTTATCCTTATTATTGATGGTCTGCCTTTTCTTACGAACAACCAAACGTTATTTATTTCCTATCTAGTGTAGTGAATGGATAGGGAAATGCGTTTTTTGTTCGTCTTTGTCTTAGGCTTGATACGAAGGTAAGTCCTCCAAATTGGAGAAACTTAAAGGGCTGTTCTTTTCACTTAAATTATTTTTATAAAACGTGAAAAGCCAATAAGGAGGGCTAGCCTCCTTATTGGTGTAGTAGGCTTAAAGTAGAGTTACTTTAGAAGGCCCACTTCTTTGTAGTATTTTGCTGCGCCTGGGTGAAGAGGGATAGAGATACCCGCTTTAACCATGTCTTCTTTTTTCAGGTTAGCAAATGCTGGGTGTAGGCGTTTGAAAGTGTCAAAGTTTTCAAATACTGCCTTAGCAACGTTGTATGCAACTTCTTCAGAAACGTCTGAAGTTGTTACCATAGTAGCTGCAACACCGAAGCTGTTTACGTCAGCGTCAGTACCACGGTACATACCAGCAGGAACTGTGCTGTAAGCGTAGTATGGGTTTTCAGCTACGATCTTGTCGATCTGTGGACCTGTTGCTGAAACCAGTTTTGCATCACAAGACGTTGTTGCTTCTTTGATTGATCCGTTCGGGTGACCAACCATGTAGATGAATGCATCAATCTTGTTATCACAAAGTGCTTGTGAACGCTCAGAACCTTTAAGTTCAGAAGCAAGCTTGAAGCTGTCGTTAGTCCAGCCCATAGCGTCCATTACAACACCCATCGTTGCACGGTCACCAGAACCTGGGTTACCAATGTTTACACGCTTACCTGCTAGGTCAGACACATTGTTGATGCCAGCATCAGTACGAGCGATGATGTTGAACGGTTCTGTATGTAGAGAGAACATCGCGCGAAGTTTCTTGTATTCGCCCTGATCTTTGAACTTACTTGTACCGTTGTAGCCGTGGTATTGCCAGTCCGATTGAACAACACCGAAATCTAGTTCACCAGCACGGATGGTGTTAACGTTGTAGATTGAACCACCAGTAGACTCTACAGAACAACGAATGTTGTGGTCTTTGCGGCCCTTGTTCACTAGCTTACAAATCGCACCACCAGTTGGGTAGTAAACACCCGTAACTGAACCAGTACCAATCGTGATGAACTCTTGAGCGTTAACAGCGCCAGCGCCCATTACAGCAGCTGCAATAGCACCAACTTTAATAAGTTTGGTAAATGCCATGAATTTCCCTTCCTTTATTCATTATTAACCCTGAAACAAGTGTAGTTGCTTCAGGAGTTTCCTATTTGGAAACGGCACCTTTTTCAATCCATGTGATGAAAAAGTGGCTGAATAATATCAAAAATTGGCAGAAAATTACTCGAATGTTAAAAGATATAGCTAAAAAATCTAACAAATGATATCTGGATCTCGTGTTTGATTTGCTACTGAGTTTTTTAAAATCAATGGTTTAGTGTGATTTTGGAAGAGAGGTATGGATATTCTAGGATGTGATTTGGATCACGAAGCGAATAGATGCTCGTGATCCATTAATAAGGCTGATAGTTATGAAACAGCGATCAATTATCCAGCGTATTCAAACAGTTCGCACACTGAATCAAACAGTTGCTTAGTGGTAACCGATAACGTTGGAGTAATGAAGATAGTGTCATCACCCGCGACTACACCCAGTATACCTTCCGACTTACCTAATGAGTCTAATAAACGAGCAATCAGCTGCGCCGCACCAGGACCTGTGTGTATCACCACCAATGCATTGTTGTGGTCAATATCTAGTACTAATTCTCGTAAAGAGCTAGAAACGGTCGGAACACCTAGCTCAGCAGGAAGACAGTAAACCATCTCCATTTTTGCGTTACGAGTTCGAACGGCACCAAACTTGGTTAACATACGCGAGACTTTAGACTGGTTGATGCTTTCAAAACCTTCGTGTTTTAGGGCATCCACAATTTCGCCTTGTGAGCCAAAACGTTCTTCTTTTAGTAAGGCTTTAAATGCACGAACTAAGTTGTCTTGCTTTTCTGTATTGCGCATATGTCATTCTTATTCATTAACAAAGATGTTTGCATATTCTCGCATACATATTCAATTTTAGCCAAAACATCCCTGTAATTTGTTAGTCATATCACTGTAAATATTTAATGGAATAATGTGTTATTTGCGACGACTTATTTTGTTATTTCAGTCGATTATCGCCATAATGCGAACTTGCTGTGTAGCACGGTTTTATTGACTTGCGCGAAGTCGCAAAGCTAGCGTTAATTGATTGTAATCACTTTGTGATTAATATAGTTTTTTAACTTAGATTTAGCTCAAGAATTACCCTACAAAGAATCTATAAGAGAAAGCTCTCAAGGAGAATAACAATGAAAGTAGCTGTTATTGGTGCCGCTGGTGGCATCGGTCAAGCCCTAGCCCTACTACTTAAGAACCGCCTACCTGCTGGTTCAGATCTTGCACTTTACGACATCGCTCCGGTAACACCGGGTGTTGCTGCCGATCTTAGCCATATCCCAACGCCTGTTTCGATCAAAGGTTACGCGGGTGAAGATCCAACACCAGCACTAGAAGGTGCGGATGTTGTACTTATTTCAGCGGGTGTTGCTCGTAAGCCTGGTATGGATCGTGCGGATCTTTTCAATGTGAACGCTGGCATTGTTAAGTCTCTTGCAGAGAAAATCGCAGTTACTTGTCCGACTGCTTGTGTTGGTATCATTACTAACCCAGTAAACACAACAGTGCCAATCGCGGCTGAAGTACTGAAGAAAGCGGGCGTTTACGACAAGCGTCGTCTATTCGGTATTACGACTCTTGATGTGATTCGTTCTGAAACGTTCGTTGCTGAACTAAAAGACAAAGATCCAGGCGACATCCGTGTTCCTGTTATCGGTGGTCACTCAGGCGTAACGATTCTTCCTCTACTTTCTCAAGTTGAAGGCGTAGAGTTCACTGATGAAGAAATTGCAGCGCTAACGACTCGCATCCAAAATGCAGGTACTGAAGTAGTAGAAGCTAAAGCTGGCGGCGGCAGTGCGACACTGTCTATGGGTCAAGCGGCTTGTCGTTTCGGTCTTGCACTAGTTAAAGCACTTCAAGGTGAAGAAAACGTGATTGAATGTGCATACGTTGAAGGTGAAGGCGAGCACGCTCCATTCTTCGCACAGCCAGTTAAACTAGGCAAAGAGGGCGCTGAAGCGATCCTTAGCTACGGTGAGCTAAGTGACTTCGAACGTAACGCTTTAGATAGCATGCTTGAAACGCTAAATGGTGACATCGAGATTGGTGTTGAATTCGCTAAATAAGCGAAACGCTATTTAACTCAGACTTAAGCTAATTAATAAGGGCCGGTCATTATGATCGGCTTTTTTGATCCTGAAGTTCAAGCTACTCGTATTTAGCTTTACAATTAATGTGAAGGTAAATGTTATGGCTACTGTTCAGAAGGGTATGAATGTCGAATATTTGGGGCACTTAGGAAAAGTATTGGTAATTGATGAGCAAGAGCAGTACGCGCTAGTAGAGACTTACAACGGGCATGAGCAGTACGCGGTGCCAATGGAAGAGCTTGAAGAGATTGAAGCACAACTGCCGTTATCATTAGAAGCCAGTCGATATTGAATTTGGCTCACCTACAAATATTTGTTGAAAACCAAAAAAAAGAGCCCTGAGGCTCTTTTTGTTATTTATATAGAAGCTAGAAGCGAGTTGTCTATTAACCTGCTTACTTACTGCGTTTAACAGCTAAGTGTGCGAGCGTGGTTAGCGCTTGCTTATATTCTGAGTCAGGAAGTACAGAAAGCTCAGCGATGGCTTTATCGGCCTCTTCGTAGGCTTTATTTGTTGTGTACTCTAAAGAGCCTGTCTCTTTCATTACAGCCATAATATCGTCAAGACGTTCCATGCCGTTCGCTTTCTCAATCGCTTCACGAATCATGCTTGCTTGTTCAGGAGAGCCATTATGCATTGCGTAAAGTAGAGGCAGTGTTGGTTTGCCTTCGGCTAGATCGTCACCAACGTTTTTACCCATCTCTTTACCATCTGCAGTGTAATCCATCACATCGTCAATCAGTTGGAAAGCGGTGCCTAGGTATTTACCATAGTTCTGCATTGCTGTTTCGATCTCTGGTGATGACTCAGTAAGAATCGCACCGATTTGGGTCGCAGCTTCGAACAAACGAGCAGTCTTAGAGTAGATCACCTGCATGTAGCTTTCTTCTGTGGTGTCTGGGTTATTGCAGTTCATTAATTGTTGAACTTCACCCTCGGCAATCACGTTTACCGCTTCACTCATTAGCTCAAGGATCTTTAAAGATCCTAGCGTTGTCATCATTTGGAATGAGCGTGTGTAGATAAAGTCACCCACCAAAACGCTAGCGGCATTACCAAAAGCGGCATTGGCCGTCGCTTTACCGCGTCTCATGTCTGATTCATCGACAACATCGTCGTGAAGCAGGGTTGCGGTGTGAATAAACTCGATAAAGGCTGCAGAGGTGATATGAGCTTCACCTTGGTAACCAAGTGCGCGGGCAGATAAAAGAGCTAGCAAAGGGCGTAGGCGCTTTCCACCACCGCTAACGATATAAAAACCAAGCTGGTTGATTAAACTTACGTCAGAATTAAGTTGGGCTTGAATTGTTTCATTCACTTTTGCCATATCATTGGCAGTAAGCGTTTGGATAGCTTTAAAATCCATTGTTCATCCGGCTGAAGTTAGACCCTGTAAGGCTTATACGTTGTATTCAATTGTTGAATAATACACTAAAAAACGTTGATTAATACATCGCTAAAGGGCATGATTGCCGCACTTTTCTTTGGCGAACAGGTTTTCGCCAATTTTTTAAAAATATGGCTTGTCATAGCGCCATGATTCCCGTAGAATCTGCGCCCTATTGATTAGTTTAGCGCACACCCGAGTTGTACAATTAACAACCATAGGCTGTGCGGAAAAAGCGGAGTAAAATATGTACGCTGTTTTCCAATCTGGTGGCAAACAACACCGAGTAAGCGAAGGTCAAACACTTCGTTTAGAGAAATTAGACGTTGAAACTGGTGCAACTGTTGAATTTGATAAAGTTCTTCTTGTTGCTAACGGCGAAGAAATCGCTGTTGGTGCACCTCTTGTTGAAGGTGGCAAGGTTACTGCAGAAGTAGTACAACACGGTCGTGGCGATAAAGTAAAAATCGTTAAGTTCCGTCGTCGTAAGCACTCGCGTAAGCAAGCTGGTCACCGTCAGTGGTTCACTGAAGTGAAAATCACTGGCATTAACGCTTAAGTATTAGGAGAGTTTAACAATGGCACATAAAAAAGCTGGCGGTTCTACTAATAACGGCCGCGATTCAGAAAGCAAACGTCTTGGTGTTAAGCGTTTTGGTGGTGAATCTGTTCTTGCAGGTAACATCATCGTTCGTCAACGTGGTACTAAGTTCCACGCTGGCACAAACGTTGGCATCGGTAAAGATCACACTCTTTTCGCTCTTACTGAAGGTAAAGTGAAATTTGCTGTTAAAGGTCCTAAAAACCGTAAGTTTGTAAGCATCGAAGCTGAGTAATTTAATCTTTAATTAGATTATTTTATTAGCTTTCAAGCTGAATTCAAAAGCCCTGCCGATTCGGCAGGGTTTTTTATTTATAGCAAGAATAAAAAAGCAGACGCTCTTGTTTTGGTTTTGAGAAGCCGTTTTATTTTTTGATAAACAGTTTGGTTTTTAAGAAGCCGTTTGTTTTAAAAGAAATAGAAAGCAAAGAACCTCTCCTTATTTGTTCCTTGGTTGCAGGTCGGCCTAGATCTTAGGTGATCGATCTAAACACGGATCTGCTAGAATTTATATCACTCCTTGATGAGTGGTAACGCAACGTAAGTGCGGAGTTAAAAAATGAAATTCGTTGATGAAGCGGTAGTAAAAATAGAAGCCGGTGATGGCGGTAATGGTACAGTTAGCTTTTGGCGCGAAAAATTCGTCGCTAAAGGTGGTCCTGACGGCGGTGATGGCGGTGACGGTGGTGATGTTTACATCCAAGCGGATGAGAACTTAAACACGCTGATCGATTATCGTTTCCAACGTTTTTACAACGCAGAGCGTGGTGAGAACGGTCGCGGTGGTAACTGTACTGGTAAACGTGGTAAAGACATTACACTGAAAGTGCCTGTAGGTACTCGTGCGGTTGATATCCACACCAACGAAATCGTTGCTGAAGTTGCTGAACACGGCAAGAAAGTAATGGTTGGTAAAGGTGGTTGGCACGGTCTTGGTAACACGCGTTTTAAATCGTCTGTTAACCGCGCTCCTCGTCAAAAGACAATGGGTACTAAAGGCGAAGTTCGTGAACTGCGTTTAGAGCTTCTTCTATTAGCTGACGTTGGTATGCTTGGCCTACCAAACGCAGGTAAATCTACTTTTATTCGTTCAGTATCTGCTGCGAAACCAAAAGTGGCTGATTACCCGTTCACTACTTTGATCCCAAGCTTGGGTGTGGTAAGTGTTGTCCCTGAAAAGAGCTTCGTTGTTGCCGATATCCCAGGACTAATCGAAGGCGCAGCTGATGGCGCTGGCCTTGGTATCCGATTCCTTAAGCACCTTGAGCGTTGTCGTGTTCTTCTGCATATGATCGACATTATGCCGATCGATCAATCTGATCCTATTCAGAATGCACTAACGATCATCGATGAGCTTGAGCAATACAGTGAAAAAGTTTCACAAAAACCTCGCTGGTTAGTGTTCAATAAAGTTGACCTAATGCCAGAAGACGAAGCAGACGAAAAGATTCAAGAAATCATCGATGCTTTGGGCTGGGAAGGCGAGTACTTCAAGATCTCTGCTGTGAATAAAATCGGCACCAAAGATCTTTGCTTCAAACTAGGTGAGTTTATGGAAAACCTACCTCGTGAAGTTGTAGAAGTTGAAGAAGAAGAAAAAGTAGACTTTATGTGGGATGACTACCATAAAGATGCGATGAGCGGTAAGAATGTCGTTACTGAAGATGACGACGATTGGGACGATTGGGATGACGAAGAGGATGACGGCCATGTTATTTATGTTCGTGACTAATCCTCTTAGTTTCTCATAACGCATCGGTCGCTTCTTACAAGTACACTGATAGTTTTATTAAACCGCAATGAAAATTGCGGTTTTTTTGTATCTAAATCATGACGTCTTACTGTTTTTTATGCAAAATTTATCTTTAGATAATTAACGCCTATGGGAAGGAAATCATGGCATCAAAGCAAAGAGCGATCTCAAGACTCGTCGCTCAATCAGGACAAATGTTATTGGCGCACGGGGCAGAGAGCACACTGGTCGGCGATATCATGCGTCGCATCGGTATTGCTTGTGGGGTGAATGAGGTTGAAGTCGCACTGTCAGCCAATGCGCTTGTTGTAACTACCGTAATGGATGATCACTGTATTACCACTACTCGAAGTTGTGCTGATCGTGGCATTAACATGCAGGTTATCACCGACATTCAACGCATTTGCATCATGATGGAGAAGGGAATTCTCGATTATGATTTGGCGTATAAAAAGATTCAAAACATCAGCCCCGAGCGCTACAACCGTTGGTTAGTGGTTGTGATGATAGGGTTGTCGTGCGCCTCTTTTAGCCACCTTGCGGGCGGAGACTGGCAAGTCTTCATGATGACTTTTATTGCTTCAGCTTGCGGTATGATCGTCAGGCAAGAGATTGGGCACCGCCATTTCAATCCGCTATTAAACTTTGCTATCACAGCATTCGTTACCACGACCATTTCAGCTCAAGCCGTACTTTACAATATTGGCGGCCAACCCACGATCGTGATGGCTTCATCTGTATTAATGTTAGTACCTGGTTTTCCTCTGATTAACTCCGTCGCTGATATGCTTAAAGGCCATATTAATATGGGGTTAGCGCGCTTTACCATGGCCAGCTTATTAACTCTGGCGACGAGCTTGGGCATTGTCGCGGCGATGAGTCTGTCAGATGTTTGGGGGTGGGCAAGCTAATGAGTATTTTCGAACTGTTTTTAGGTCTGCTCAACGATATGTTTTTCGCCGCTATTCCTGCGGTTGGGTTTGCATTGGTGTTTAACGTTCCGCAACGTGCTTTAATTTATTGTGCACTCGGTGGTTCTATCGGTCATGGTAGCCGGTATCTGATGATGCACTTTGGTATTCCAATCGAATGGGCGACGTTCTTCGCCGCAACCGTGGTTGGTATGATAGGGGTTCATTGGTCACATAAACTGTTAGCACATCCGAAGGTGTTTACGGTTGCAGCTCTAATTCCTATGGTGCCAGGTGTGTTCGCCTTCAAGGCGATGATTGCGATGGTGGAGATTAACAGGGCAGGCTACACGCCTGAGTTGTTGGCAATGTTGATGGAGAACTTTTTAAAATCGATGTTCATTATCGCAGGGTTGGCGGTTGGCTTAGCTGTGCCAGGGCTGTTATTCTATCGCCGTAGACCTATCGTTTAGCGTTAATTTTCTTTTTAGGGACAGGACTTTCGATTTATGATCATCAGCATGATAGCGGCAATGGCAAACAACCGTATAATTGGTAAAGACAATCAGATGCCTTGGCATTTACCTGCGGATTTTGCATGGTTTAAACGCTCGACTATGGGTAAACCAGTCGTGATGGGACGTAAGACCTACGATTCTATTGGACGCCCTTTGCCGGGTCGGTTGAATGTCGTAATCAGCCGTGATGAGAGTTTAAAGATTGAAGGTGTAACGACGGTAACTTCTATTGAACAGGCTCTAGAGCTACTCAGTGATGTTGAAGAGGTGATGATCATTGGTGGCGGCTCTATTTATGAGAGCTGCTTACCTAAAGCGGACAAGTTGTATCTGACTTACATCGATTTCGCCGTCGATGGAGATACACAATTTCCTGACTGGGGTGAAGGTTGGAAGCAGAGCTTTAACGAGAGCTATCAAGCTGACGAGAAAAACAAACACAACATGGAGTTTGTGATTCTCGAGCGTTAACTGTGGTTATCAATAGCTAGTCTCTGAAAAATGCTTGCGTTACCCTACCAAGGTAGCGCAAGTTTCTCGTATCTTTATAGCGCTTTCTGAGTGAAAAACTGTTTATCTTCCCAGCGAAGAATTGTCAATTCACCTCCCCAGACGCATCCAGTATCAAGTCCAATTACGTCTTTTCCGTTATAGCCTTCAAGCGCAGCCCAGTGTCCAAAAACAACGGTTTTATCGAGCTTTATGCGTTGCGGAAGGTCAAACCATGGCACTAATGGTTCATCGGTAATCTCATTCGGTGGTAGCTTACATGCCATGTCGAGACGGCCATCTTCAAAACAGAAACGCATTCTTGTCAGGCTATTGATCGCATAGCGATAGCGCTCAATATCATGTAAATCCTGATGCCATAAATCAGGCGCGTTGCTGTACATGTTTTCGATTAGCCATTGCCATTTATCGGACTTTAACAAGGATACGATCTCTCGATTTTCAACACGTGCTCTTTCTAGATTCCACTGCGGTGAGATACCCGCATGGCACATCACGAACTCTGGGTGTTCTTGAAGCAAAGGCTGTTGTCTTAACCATTCGATTAGCAGTTCACGATCTTCAGCATCAAGAATCGCTTGAGTCTTATCTTTTGGTTTCGCTGGAAATAGTCCTAAGGACACCGCCAGAAGATGTAAGTCGTGGTTGCCTAATACAACCTTAGCTGCGTCACCAAGGTTACGAATAAAGCGTAACGTCTCCAATGATTTAGGGCCTCGAGCAACTAAGTCTCCGGCGACCCATAAAGTATCTTGGTGTTTATCAAAGTTAATTTTTTCAAGTAGTCCTTGAAGTTCGTCGAAGCACCCTTGGATGTCTCCGACAATGTAATTCGACACAATAATTTCCTGTAGATACGGATGTACGGCTAATTAAGAATATTAGGGATTGCGAGTCTGAATGGGTCAACTTCGGTAATAAAATCAATGCCCTTGTTATCGGTCATCACATAGTGACCTTGCATAACGCCAACAGGGGTTTCGATGACCGTACCACTTGTGTAGGTGTACTCGTCGTTGGCTTCAATCACGGGTTGTTGGCCAACTACACCATCACCCTCAATGGTGAGCTGCTTGCCGTTAGAGTCGGTAATTAACCAGCGGCGAGACATAAGTTGCACCGTTGTTTTACTTAGATTTTTGATGGTAATAATGTAGGCGAAGACATAACGATTCTTCGTTGGCTCAGATTGTTCTTCTATGTACTTAGAGTGAACCTGGCATTTGATACAAGGCGTAGATATATCCATATTCGCACCTTTTGTTGTTGATATACTTAATGTAATTAAAGTATTACATAAAAAAGGCTCCTAACCGAAGTGTAGGAGCCTTTTTTATTTATTTGTCAGCGTTATGACTGTCGTACAACCAGTTTGCCATGTCGACAAACTGCTCGAGCGTTAAGTTCTCAGGACGCATGCTTGGGTTGATACCTAGCTCTTCAAGCACTTCCTTATCGATTAAGCTCTTGTAGCAGTTACGAACTGTTTTACGACGTTGGTTAAAGCCTTCACGACATACGCGATCTAGCCATTTCAGATCTTTTGCCGGATAAGGCAGCACTTCGTATGGCTGTAGGCGCACGACTGCTGAGTCTACTTTCGGTGGCGGAACGAAGGCCGTTGGTGGAACTTCTAACACAGGCGTTACTTTACAGTAGTATTGAGCCATTACAGTAAGACGACCGTAAGCTTTACTGCCAGGGCCAGCAGCTAGACGGTTAACCACTTCTTTTTGAAGCATAAAGTGCATGTCTTGCACGTCTTTATGGAATTCAAAAAGGTGGAACATCAATGGTGTAGAGATGTTATATGGCAAGTTACCAAAGATGCGTAGCTTATTGTTTGGCTTAACCAGTTCTTGGAAATCGAACTTCATCGCATCGCCTTCACGGATCGTTAGCTTGTCCGCAAGATCTGGATGGTTACGAAGACGTTCTGCAAGGTCTCTATCCAATTCGATAACAGTAAATTTATCGACAAGCTTACCCACAGGCTCAGTAATTGCGCCTAGACCAGGACCGATCTCTACCAAGTTTTGACCTGGTAGTGGGTTAATACTCGATACGATGCCATCAATAATGTATGGATCGTTAAGGAAGTTTTGACCAAAACGTTTACGCGCTTTGTGCCCTAAGTGGACATCATTTCTCATTGCTTTTTCTCTACTAATTCAATGGCGTGCGTGAGCGCTGTTCTAAAGCTCCCTGTATCGGCTTGGCCTTTCCCTGCCAAGTCTAAGGCGGTACCGTGGTCGACTGATGTGCGAATAAACGGTAAGCCAAGCGTGATGTTCACTGAGCGACCAAACCCTTTGTATTTCAATACCGGGAGTACTTGGTCGTGATACATACCTAAAACAGCATCTGCATCTTGCAAATATTTTTCATTAAAGATGGTGTCTGCTGGCAATGGGCCAACTAAATTGATGCCATCTTTTTGGCGAATTTTTTCTAGCGTCGGGGTGATAGTTTCAATCTCTTCACGCCCTAAACAACCATCTTCACCAGCATGTGGATTCAAGCCACACACATAGATAGTTGGTTTCTCAATAGCAAATTTTTCAACCAAGTCTTTATTTAGAATAGCAATAATTTGCTCTAATCTGTCTTCGGTCACAGCTTGAGATACATAAGCTAGTGGGATGTGCGTTGTTACTAGCGCAACACGCAGCCCTTCAGTTGCCAACATCATCACCACCAGTGGTGTATTGGACTTCTCTGCAAAGAACTCGGTATGGCCGCTAAAAGCAACGCCAGCTCGGTTAATTACACCCTTGTGAACGGGGCCGGTGACAATAGCATCAAATTCATCATTCATACAGCCAATTGCTGCGGTTTCTAAAGTATTTAATACGTAATGACCATTAGCCTCATTGAGTTGACCTGCAACTGCCGTTTCAGCAAGTGGAACGTGTTTCACTACCAGTGTGCCAGCGCGTTGCGGTTGCTTAGCTGCATTTGCATCGTAGTCCAGAAGATCGACTTCGATACCAAGAATTTTAGCTCGCTCGGATAGCAGTGTTTTATCAGCACAAACCACGAGTTGATGAGGCCAACTTTCTTGAGATAGAGCCAAAGTTAAATCTGGGCCTATCCCTGCTGGTTCACCTGCGGTTATGACAATACGTTTAGTTGTTGTCATCTTGGTCGTCCTCAACCATCTCAACAAAGGCACTTGCTCTTACTTCTTGTAGCCAAGCACCAGCTTCTTCGTTGAATTTACGGTTAAATAGAATTTGGTAAGCTTTGTTTTTCAAAGCTGAATCGGTACGGTCGACTTCGCGACGGTCTAGTACTTCAACAATGTGCCAACCGTGTACGGTTTTGAATGGCGCACTGATTTTGCCTTCTGGTAGCGTTTCTACTTGGTGTTTGAATTCTGGTACATACAAATCTGGTGTTTGGTAGCCTAGCTCACCATCTTGTACTGCAGAACCTGGATCTTGGCTGTATTGCTGTGCAAGGTCGCCAAAGCTCGCTTCACCTGTGTTTACGCGGCGCGTGATCTCTTCAAGTTGTTCTTTCGCGCCATCGTCACTCAAGATTACGGTTGGCTTAATCAAGATATGACGAGCATTCACTTCCGTTACTGCTACGGTTTCTAAGCCTTTCACATCTTCAATTTTTAGAATGTGGAAACCTACACCGCTACGGAAAGGACCGATGATGCTGCCTTTATTTTGCATTTTGATCTGGTCAGCAAAAATGGTTGGCATCTCTTCTTTACGCATCCAACCCCAATCACCACCTTGCAGCGCTTTAGGACCCTTAGAGTAAGTATATGCCATGGTGCTGAAATCTTTGCCTGAGTTCAGTTCTTCAACCAGTTCAGTAGCTTGAGCTTCTAACTCTTCTTTGGTTTGGTCATCATTGAAGCGAAGTTGAATGTGTCCAATCTTGTATTGAACGGTTGCGTTAGTCTCTTGCGCTAAGATATCCGCTAGGTTATCGACCTCTGCAGGAAGGATGTTAATACGACGGCGAACTAGAGCATTGCGAGCCTCACTTGCCGCAATTTCTTTTCTTACTTGCTCTCGAAATGCATTGTAGCTAAGGCCTTCTTCAGCAACCGATGCGGTAAGTTGTTCTACCGTTTGGTTGTTGTCTTTAGCGATACCTTCAATTGCTTGATCAAGTCGAGCATCATCAATACGAACACCGATACGTTCTGCTTCTTGAGTTTGAATAGTATCGATGATCAGTTTTTCTAGTACTTGCTCATTGAGCACATCTTGCGATGGCAGTGTTTGACCGCTTTTTTTTGCGTTGGCACGCAGTGTCTTCATCGAAGCATCGATGTCGCTTTGTAAGATAACGCCTTCGTTAACGATAACTTTTACGCTGTCTAGCTCAACCGGTGCTGCAAAGCTTGTTGATAAAGTACAAGTCGCTGCAATAGCAATTAATGTGCGTTTCCACAATGTCATGTGTAATCCTTTAAATTTACTGATTTCTTATCAGTAAAGAAAATTAGTTGTTTAAGAAGAATGGGCGACCGTAGCTCAATGAGTTATCAGAACTGCTATCCCCAACAGCGCCTGAATCAGAGCCTAAGTTAGTACCAAAGCCGATAATACCGAAATTCACACCAAAGTTATTTTCATATTCAGGCGTGACATTTGGATCACTAATGTTATTTGTCAGCTGGTTACTATACGTAAATCCGATATACCAACAATCCGATTTATAGTTCAAGCGAGCCAACCATTCTAGATTTTCTTGTGTGGTTAAATCATAGAAATATTGAGCACTGGCATTCCACTTCCGCGAAATCTGGTAAGCACCAAGTAAGCCTGCTTGTGAGATACCATCTCTAGTTATGGATGATACGTCAAAATCTACAGTTTCATTTATGTACTCTTCTGTTACATAGCGGTAGTTGGTTTGTATATAGCCGCCGGCAAAACGGTACTCAATGGTACTGTTAGCAAGTTGCATCGAAGATGAATCAATGTCGTATTGCACACCGCCATGGTAGAAAAGGTAATCATCGTAGTTGAAATCCATTTCAATAGCCCAAGACGAATAATTAGTTTTGTCAGCGGAGTCTTCGTTGCCTAAAGTTTGCTTTGTATCTTTATCAAAATAGAAAATTTGACCAAAAGATATGTTTAAGCGCTCTCGGTACTCATCATCAAAAAAGCGAGATGATGCGCCATAGCTAATTTGATTTGCTGACGCAATGCGGTCTACACCACTGTATTTGCGGCTTCTGAATAAGCCATAGTAATCAGTCTGTAGTAGTGTTGTATCGTAAAGACCAATGTCACTTTGATCTTCTTCTGGCACGTAAAGGTACTGAACTTGAGGTTCGAGTGTTTGAGTGTAATTACCTACAATTTTTGTATCACGTTCAAGAACGATACCTGCGTGGCTTCTAAACTCTGGAATAACTCGACTTACTGATTCTTCCAAGCCTTCATAATCAGAGCCTGCGCCGGTATCAACGCCATCAAGGTCTTGTTGATAGTAAGTACCAAGTAGTCGAGCTTCTGTTGTCCAAGTACCCCAAGTGTTACCTACTGGGATTGTAATACCAGGTTCAACGTGAACACGAGTGGCTGATGGTTTGCCTGATGCGTCGGTATCGAACATTGATATATGACTGATTAAGTCAAAATCTAGGTAATCCATTACCTCTGGAGCATAGTAGTTATACTCGAGTTGTGGCATTAGACGATAAGGCAAGTTATTGCTGGTGGTAAGAACTTGGAAGTCTCGAACAAGTACAGACGCATCCCAATTTTGAGAACGGTATGTTGCTTGCCCTTCTTGAAGCAGTTGTCCATCTTCACGGTTACCGATATTTGAGCTCATGTCCGAAAAGTAGTCAATATCACTGACTTTAGAGTAATCAATTTCGAATAACCAAGATTGTTGGAATATTCCTGAATGTTCTAGTTGGAAACCCCAACGATCGCCTAGATCAGTGTACTTTTGATCGTCTGGTAAATATTCAGACTCGATACTACCGGAACCAAAATCGCTTAAATATCTGAATTTACTGTTGAGTTGAGTGCCACGCTCTTGCATGTACTTGAAGGTAGTTTCCAAATCGTAGTCTGGTGCTAAGTTCCAATAAACAGGAATTTCAGCTTCAAAACCATCGCTTGAACCATACGAAACTGTTGGGTACAAGAAACCGGTTTTACGTGTATCACCCACCGGTACTGTTAAGTAAGGTAAGTAAAAGACGGGAACACTTTGGATTTCAAAACGTGGATTATAAAAAGTGGCTTGTTCTTCGTCTTGGTCGACACTGATGCTCGATGCTCTTAGACGCCAAGCATTATCGCCGATAGGGCAAGAGGTAATGGAGCCATCTTCAATCTCATAAACCGCTTTACCTGTTTTTGCTATATAAACAGCATCTCCGCGACCGGGCTCGCAAAGGAATTCGTAATCGGTGTTCTCAAGCGTCATTTCATCTGTAGTCAGATTATTGGTCGCTCTGTCTGAGGTAGATTTGATTTGACCATCACTAAAGTTTACGTTGCCTTCAGCTACAACGATATTTTCTTGTTGGTGCAGGGTTACGTTATCTGCAAGGATGGTCTTGTTCCCTTGCGTAACGACTACGTCACCTGAGTATATTGCCTTGTCACCATTGATAGCTTCTAAGCGATCTGACTCAACATGAGCGGGTAGCTGTGTCTCGTTTTCTGCAGCGGGCTCGATCAAGCATTGATCTATAGAGGGCATTTCCTGCACACTACTATCGGTGATTGTTTCAGCTTGAGTTGTCGACACGTATAACGCCGTACTTATAGACGCGGCTAACAAGGTGCGGGAAAAAGATTGCATGAAGTTGAACTATCCTGTGTCACTAGATGAAGGGTTGATCTAGTATCAATCCAATTAATAAAGCATTTTCCTTATGATAAAGGAAATAATAGCATTCAGCATCATCAGACAGCATTACTCAGATAAAATTCATAGATAGAGAACACATAATGCAAATATTTGGCAAAATTTTGGGCGCGTTTTTTGGCTTTTTATTTGGAGGGCCACTCGGTTTAGTTTTTGGTCTGTTTTTAGGACACCAATTCGATAAAGCTCGCGGATTGAACCAATCAGGCTTCAATAGCTCTGGTTTTGGTCGAGGTCCAAGCCAAGCAGAAAGACAGAACGAGTTTTTTAAATCCGCTTTTGCGGTTATGGGGCACGTTGCTAAAGCGAAAGGGCAGGTAACGCCAGAAGAGATTCAACTCGCTTCTACCATGATGGAGCGTATGAACCTGCATGGCGAACAGCGTAAAGCAGCGCAAGATGCATTCCGTGACGGCAAAGAGAGCGACTTCCCTCTGAACGACGTACTTGAGCGAGTTAAAATCTCATCGGGTGGTCGTTTTGATCTTCTGCAGTTCTTTCTAGAGCTTCAGGTATCTGCCGCATTTGCGGATGGAAGTTTGCACCCGAGTGAACGTCAAGTTCTGCATAAAATAGCGCAAGGGCTTGGGTTTTCGGCAGCACAACTAGAACGCCGCTTGCAGATGCAAGAAGCTGCGTTCCGTTTCCAACAGCAAGGTGGAAGCTTTGGTGGCCATCAGGGTCATGGGCAATCATCAGGTTGGCAACAGGCTTCGCAACAGAACCAACTTGGCGACGCATATAAGGTTCTTGGTGTGAGTGAAAGTGCTGACGGTAAAGAGGTGAAGAAAGCCTACCGCAAGCTGATGAATGAACATCACCCAGATAAACTGATGGCGAAGGGCTTACCGCCTGAGATGATGAATGTTGCGAAAGAGAAATCGCAAGAAATTCAGAATGCTTATGACCTGATAAAGAAAGTAAAAGGTTTTAAGTAATTGAACACTAAACCGAGTAATAACAAAGTTACTCGGTTTTTTATTAAAGGGAATTATATGACGGTAACGTATCAGGATGTTCTAGAGTTTTGGTTCGATGAGTTGACGCCTAAAGATTGGTTTACTGGCGGCGCCGAGATTGACACTTTGATAGAGTCTCGATTTTCTGAATTGCATAAAGCAGCCATTCAAGGCGAGCTATTTGAGTGGCGCCAAACTGCGCAAGGACGATTGGCTGAGATTATCGTACTTGATCAGTTTTCTCGAAATATTGGTAGAAAAAGTCCGACAGCATTTTCTGCTGATCCGATGGCGTTGGCTCTAGCCCAAGAGGCGGTAGCGGGTGGTTTTGATCACCAGCTTAACGAGCAACAGAAAAGCTTCCTGTATATGCCTTATATGCACAGTGAATCTTTGTTAGTCCATGAACAAGCCGTGGAACTCTTTTCTCAAACGGGATTAGAGCATAATCTGGACTTTGAGTTTAAGCACAAGGTTATCATTGAGCGATTTGGTCGCTATCCGCACCGTAATGAGGTGTTAGGGCGAGCTTCGACTCCCGAAGAGATTGAGTTCTTGCAGCAACCGGGCTCAAGCTTTTAATTGTAGAAATACGGTCAAAGAATTGAGAAGAGGCTAGAGGTTAATAAAAACCTCTCGCCTCTTTTTTACTTTAGTGATCAACTTTAGCCTTAGAGCTAGTTTGCTTGGTTGAGCGACCAATCGTATTCATAACTGATGTTTTGAGTATTGGTTACTGCTTCAATTCGATATTGTTCTAAGTGCTGAATAAGCTGTTTCTTCGTACCAAAATCCACAGCAAACCATTCGTAAATCGATGATAGTTGAAGCTTATTGTTTGTAACCATCACGCCTTTGTCACTGCTTACAAACTCAGTTGCAGCTTGCTCTAGCAAGGCTTCAGTATTTTTAGAGGTAAAAGCGTCAGGTTGTAAGTTAGGGCAACCTAGGCTGGCACAGTTCACTGCATAATGCGTGCGAGGATCTTGCCAAATTGGTCTTAGGATTCGGTGTTCAATGTCATTGAGTGTCAGTGATTTCCCATTAACGACTACCACATCATCTCCCCACGGACCGAAACTAAATAGTCCGCCAAGTTTAGTTATGGATTTGATCGGGTAGGTATCAAGAATCAAATCGACAGTCACGGCGTTATATAGATTAACCCAGTAGGCATACTGCTCCGCTTTTGAATAGTTGAGCGGATTCACCTGTTCGAGTTGCTTGATGTATTGCTTAAGTTTGGTCTTATCGGCAGTGTTCACTGCTTTATAGCGAACTAACGTATTTTGCCCCTGTTTAACCAAGTAGCTATCGAGGAATTGCTGCCAATCTTGATGAGATACCTGTTCTAGGTTGGTTTCGTCGCTTTGCTTCCAGTATGGCCAAAGATCGGATTTAGGCGCAGACCAAGCTAAGGTTGAGAAAAGTAGGCTGACAATAAAAAGTAGTTGTTTCATGGCATTCTCCTGATGACTGACTACTAAGACCTTAAGGCTTACCATTTTCTTTCATTGCTCTTCATTTAAATAAACATATGAAGTTAAGTTAAAAGCTTAGCCAAATAAAAAAGGTTGGCACTTGGCCAACCTTTAGATTTATTCAGAAACGTCTCATTATTTTAGGAAGCTAGGAATCTTAGCTTCAAACTCTGAGATCTTATCGGCATGTTGAAGTGTAAGGCCGATATTATCTAAACCATTCAGTAAGCAGTGACGACGGAACTCATCAATTTCAAACGAGTACTCTTTGCCGTTCGCGCTGACTTTCATTGCTTCTAGATCAACCGTAATTTCTGCACCTTCATTCGCTTCAACGAATTGGAATAGCTCATCCACTTCTTGCTCAGTCAATCGAACTGGCACCATTTGGTTGTTGATCGAGTTACCGTAGAAAATGTCGGCAAAGCTTGGTGCGATCATTACTTGGATACCGTAATCGGCAAGCGCCCACGGTGCGTGTTCACGAGATGAACCACAACCGAAGTTTTCACGAGCTAAAAGAATTGAAGCGCCTTGGTAGCGAGCTTCGTTCATTACAAAATCAGGGTTTGGCTGTTGGCCTGCATCGTCTAGGAAGCGCCAATCGTGGAACAAGTGCTTACCAAAACCGATGCGGTTTACTTTCTGTAGAAACTGCTTTGGAATGATCGCATCAGTATCGATGTTGGCCGTATCTAGAGGAACGACTAATCCGGTGTGTTGTTGAAAACCTGACATGTTAAATCCTCTAATTAAAGTTCACGAATATCGACAAAGTGACCAGCGATAGCCGCTGCGGCTGCCATTGCTGGGCTAACTAGGTGCGTACGACCATCACGGCCTTGGCGACCTTCAAAGTTACGGTTTGATGTAGAAGCACAGCGCTCTTGTGGACCTAGACGGTCGTTGTTCATCGCAAGACACATAGAGCAACCCGGTAAACGCCATTCAAAGCCTGCTTCGATGAAGATCTTATCTAGGCCTTCAGCCTCAGCTTGTGCTTTAACTTGCTCTGAACCCGGAACGATAAGCGCTTGAACATGTTTCGCTACTTGACGGCCTTTCGCTACCGCTGCTGCTGCACGCATGTCTTCGATACGAGAGTTAGTACAAGAACCCACGAACACTTTATCTACGTTGTAATCAGATAGAGATTTACCGGCTTCAAGACCCATGTAAGCCAGCGCTTTTTCAGCTGATGCTTTTTCTACAGGGTCTGCGAAGCTTTCTGGTGCAGGGATTGGTGTGTCTACTGAGATAACCTGACCTGGGTTGGTACCCCAAGTGACTTGTGGTTTGATGTCTGCCGCTTCTAATGTAACAACTGCATCGAATTCTGCATCAGCATCGGTTTTTAACGTATCCCAGTATTCGATTGCTGCTTCTAGGTCTTCGCCTTCTGGAGAGAACTTGCGACCTTTGATGTACTCGTATGTCGTTGCATCTGGAGCGATTAAGCCTGCTTTAGCGCCAAGCTCGATTGCCATGTTACATACTGTCATACGACCTTCCATCGTAAGGTCGGTAATTGCCTCACCACAGAATTCAACTACGTAGCCAGTACCGCCAGCAGCCGTTGTTTTACCGATGATCGCTAGCACGATGTCTTTTGCAGTGATGCCAGGAGTAACCTTGCCTTTTACTTCGATCTTCATGGTTTTAGCGCGAGCTTGTTTTAGCGTTTGCGTAGCTAGAACGTGTTCCACTTCTGAAGTACCGATACCAAATGCTAGTGAACCAAATGCACCGTGTGTAGCCGTGTGCGAGTCACCACATACGATGGTCATGCCCGGTAGCGTAATACCTAGCTCAGGACCCATTACGTGCACAATACCTTGGTATTTGTGGTTTAGATCGTAAAGCGTGACACCAAACTCTTCACAGTTCTTCGATAGCGTTTCCATTTGGATACGAGCCATCTCACCAGAAGCGTTGATGTCTTTAGTTTGTGTCGATACGTTGTGATCCATGGTCGCGAAAGTCTTGCCAACTTGGCGAACTTTGCGGCCTTTCTCACGCAAGCCATCAAATGCTTGAGGTGACGTTACTTCGTGAACTAAGTGACGATCGATATAAAGAATTGGTGTTTCGCCCTTCGCTGCAACCGCAACGTGAGCGTCATAAACTTTTTCGTATAAGGTTTTTGCGTGCTGGTTTGTCGACATAGCTTTTCTTCCTTGGGAGCATCGGTCCCAGTGTTTGTTTCGAGCCAAGTCATGCGGTTTACGCTGACTTGGCTTGATATTATTCTTATGTACTTGCTTCTAATCGGAGCCTTTAGCTTATGAAGCTAAGATGTACTCAGCGATCTTGTCACCCATTTCAGAGGTAGTCAGCGCTTGGTTTTTGCCAGCAAGGTCTGCCGTTAGCTCGCCTGCAGAAAGTGCTTTAGAAACCGCTGCTTCGATGTCTTGTGCTGCCGCTTCTTCGCCTAGGCTGTAACGAAGCATTAGGGCTGCAGAAAGGATTTGCGCGACTGGGTTTGCGATGTTCTTACCTGCGATATCTGGTGCGCTGCCACCTGCTGGTTCGTATAGGCCGAAGTTGCTTTCATTTAAACTTGCAGAAGGAAGCATACCCATAGAGCCAGTGATCATTGCGCACTCATCAGAGATGATGTCACCAAAGATGTTTGAACATAGCATTACGTCAAACTGAGATGGGTCTTTGATTAGCTGCATGGTCGCGTTGTCGATGTACATGTGGTTTAGCGTGACATCTGGGTAATCTTTTGCGATTTCTTCAACCACTTCACGCCATAAGATAGAGCTCTGCAGAACGTTTGCTTTATCGATTGAGTAAACGTTTTTGTTACGTAGGCGTGCCGATTCAAACGCAATCTTTGCAATACGTTCGATTTCGTAGCGGTGGTAAACCTCTGTATCAAAAGCTTTTTCAGTTGCGCCTTCGCCTTCACGGCCTTTAGGTTGGCCGAAGTAGATACCGCCTGTTAGCTCACGGACTACCACGATGTCGAAACCGTTACCTGAGATGTCAGCACGTAAAGGAGAGAAAGACTCTAGACCTTTATGGATTTGAGCTGGACGTAGGTTACAGAACAGTTGGAAGTGTTTACGGAGAGGAAGTAGGGCACCACGCTCTGGTTGGTCGTTCGGTGGAAGGTGTTCCCATTTAGGACCGCCAACAGAACCAAAAAGTACTGCGTCAGATTCTTCACAGCCAGTGACTGTTGCTTCTGGAAGTGGACAGCCGTGGTTATCAATTGCAATACCACCAACATCATACTCTTCGCGAGAAAAGCTAATCGCGTGCTTCTTTTCGATCGCGTCTAGCACTTTATGCGCTTGTTGCATTACTTCTGGGCCAATGCCATCACCAGGTAGTACGGCAATTTTGTATGATTTATCAGTCATGTTAATCCTTTAATTCTTTGTTACTGAGCTATTTAGCTCGTTTTAAATTTTGTCCCTAAAGCCAATAACATCGGCTCTAGGGCTCTGTTATTGGGTGTTTAAACTGTTGCGATTCTTTGCTGTTTCATTTCAGCAATGGTGTCTGCGCGTTGAATGCTATTAATAACGTGCAGTAGCGCCTGACCAGAGGCCTCAACGATATCCGTTGAAACGCCTGTACCGTGGTACTTGCGGCCTTTGTAGTTCGCAATAATATCAGCTTGGCCTAAGCCATCTTCGCCTTCACCTTTCGCGGTAAGGTCGAATTTATCCAATGCAATTTCGTAACCCGTTAAGCGGTAGATACATTGGTATAAAGCATCAACAGGTCCGTTACCGACAGCCGCTTCGCATTTCTCTTCATCACCACATTGCAGCTTGATGCTAGTGGTAGACATAACACTACCAGATTGTACGCTTAGGTAGTTAAGTTTATAGAAGTCATCTTCGTCACGTAGATTTGCGAAGTGCATTAGTGCTTCTAGGTCGTAATCGAATACTTGGCCTTTACGGTCAGCCAGTTTCAAAAAGTCTTCGTACAATGAATCTAGGTTGTACTCATTGTCTTTGTAGCCCATTGCGTCCATGTGGCTCTTAACGGCTGCACGACCACTGCGGCTTGTTAGGTTCAATGCTTTGTTTTTCAAGCCAATAGACTCAGGTGTCATGATCTCGTAAGTGTTCTTGTTCTTTAGCATGCCATCTTGGTGGATACCTGAAGAGTGGCTGAATGCGTTAGCACCAACGATTGCTTTGTTGTCTTGAATCGGCATGTGGCAAAGCTGGCTCACCAATTTACTGGTACGGTGGATCTCTTGGTGATCTAGGCCGGTATGAACACCTAATAACTCTTGACGAGTCTTGATGATCATTGCGATCTCTTCTAAAGAACAGTTACCCGCGCGTTCACCAATGCCGTTAATGGTACCTTCAACTTGGCGAGCACCTGCTTGTACCGCTGCGATTGAGTTAGCAACCGACATGCCTAAGTCATCGTGACAGTGAACAGAGATGATCGCTTGGTCGATGTTGGGTACGCGATCAAATAGCGTTTTGATAATGCCACCAAACTCGTTAGGTACTGTGTAGCCTACAGTGTCTGGAATGTTGATGGTTTTTGCGCCAGCGTTAATCGCGGCTTCAACCATACGACATAGGTTGTCGATAGGAGTACGACCTGCATCTTCACAAGAGAATTCAACATCGTCTGTGTAGTTGCGCGCATGCTTTACCGCTTTCACTGCCATCTCGACAACATCGTCGTAGCTGCGGCGTAATTTGTCTTGAACGTGAACCGTCGATGTAGAAATGAAGGTATGAATACGGAACTGCTCAGCCACTTTTAGCGCTTCTGCAGCGGCATCGATATCCTTCGCTACAGCACGAGAAAGCGCACAGATACGGCTATCTTTAATATTTTTTGCGATGGTTTGTACTGATTCGAAATCGCCTGGCGATGACACAGGGAAACCCGCTTCAATAACATCTACACCCAGTCGTTCAAGTGCATAAGCGATCTGTAATTTCTCTTTTACCGTAAGGCTTGCTGCCAACGCTTGCTCGCCATCACGTAAGGTCGTGTCAAAAATTATCACTTGATCGTTCATGGGTGCTTCCTTATATCGATAATGAATCGATTGCTATCCAAATTATTATTAAGAATGATGTTCTTTTAAAAGTGCCAGTTACAAAAAAACCCGCTCAGCGCGGGTTTTAATATTTGTGTAGTTCTTGACCCACAACTTACCCGCGCGATTGGTTCACGATAAGGAGAAGTTTCAGCAGTCGAGAAGAAGAAAAAATCATTACACAAATATCCGTAAATAAACTGTTAACACCATATTTACCGCAATTTATTCTGAGCGTCAAACAAGAAAATCCAATATCAGCGTGCATTAGCGACGTTTTGGTTTGGTTTGTGCTGTTTTGTGTTACGTTATTGGCTAAATCATCTGATTGGAGGTTTTGTATTGGGGGGTTAGTTTATCGTTTGGCTTATGTGTAGGTTAAAACTTTGTAGTAAATCTTTTTGATGGAACGATTCACCAAAAAAATCACAAGCGTGACCAAATTAATTAATCACTTGATTAAATAGTGAGTAATTAATCTTCTACTGTTACACCTGTTTATCTCTATAATTAATCAGATGATTAATTATAGAGATGGATTTTTGCCATGACGGCACGAAAAGCGGGGCGACCTCAAAAAAACTTAGATGTTCGAAAGTTATTGATTGAGCATGCTCGTGATCTGTTTGTCGTTCAACCATACGACAAGGTCTCGACGCGCCTGATTGCTGAGCGTGCGGGTGTGAATATAGCGATGATCCGCTATTACTTTGGTAGTAAGGCCGGGCTGTTTGAAGCGATGCTGCGTGAAACGCTACGACCGATGCAATTGCAGATGCAGAGGTTGGTTGAAGAAAGCAGTCATGAGAACTTTCTTGATTTAATGAGGACTTACTACAAAGAGATGGTCAAGGTGCCGAAGTTTCCTCGCTTGATAGCCCAAGTGATGAATATGCCTCCCTCTGAAGTGCAAAGAGAGTTGCTCGAAAAGGTTTTCCTCGATGTTGCAAAGCCAGCCCAAGATGTCATTTTTGAAAAGTTGGTTGAACAAGGCATCTTAAAACAGAACATGGATCCAAAATTGTGCCGTATTTCGTATGTAAGCTTGATGGTGTTTCCTTTCATCGCTCCGCCGCCTTTATTGGCAATTCATGGGATTGAGATTAATGAAGAATTTCTTAATCGTTTAATCGAACACAACATTCAATTGATGACTGAAGGCTTTATTAACGCACCGAGCCCTTCTTCCGTGCAGGACCAAAGATAATGAAAATAAATAAAAAACTACTCTTCTTTCCAGCACTTGCGGTTGGTGTTATTGGCCTTGTCGCCGCGATTAACTTGAAGCCGGATCTTCCAACCAAACCTGCGGGTGATAGGGCTCGCTTAGTTGATACTGTGAGCCTAGAACAACAACTGATAGCGCCGTTAGCGGTCGGCTTTGGCAAAGTAGTGCCTAAAGTTGAATGGAAAGCGATTGCTGAGGTGACAGGACAGATCGTGTATCGACATCCAGATCTTGAAAAAGGCCAGGTGATCCCTGCAGGAACGGTCGTGCTCAAGGTTGATCCATTGGATTACGAATTGAAACTGATACAAGCAGAGGCGGATCTAAAATCAAGCCAAACCTCATTAGCGAAATTGAATCAAGAAGAAGACAACCTTAATAAGACTCTTAAGATCGAAAAGAATCGTTTGGTGATCAGCAATAAAGAGCTACAACGTAAACAGGATCTGCGTAAGAAAGGGCTCACCTCTCAATCGGATGTCGACCTGCAACAACAAAGCGCATTGTCTCAGCAGAAGTTGGTATTAGATATCGCGAACCAAATCGCGTTGATGCCAGATGAAAAGCGTGTTGCGGAAGCGGTGATTAAGGTCAACGTGTCTAAGGTAAAAGAGGCGCAGCGCTCTCTCGATAAGACCACGATCACTTTGCCAAGAGCGATGCGAATTGCTCAGGTTGATATCGAACAAAATCAAGTAGTTAACCTTCAGCAGGAGATGTTTATTGCTCACGGGATTAATGTCATGGAAGTGGAGGCGCAACTTTCTATTCACGATATGCAAACTTTAGCCTCCAGCTTTAACCAGTTCCCTCGTGATGCTGCAGGAATCCCTAATCCTTATGAAGCGCCAATCAAAGCAAGCATTCAACTTAACAGTGGCAACCTTAACCTCAGTTGGCCTGCGAAGGTGGCAAGAATCAGTGAAACGGTTGATGAAAACCAAGCGACGGCGGGGATTATTCTCGAGATCGCTCAAGATTACTCGCAATTGCAACCAGACAGCGCAACGCCTTTGGTTAACGGTATGTTTGTCAAAGCCGAGATTGAGGGTGTCGCGAATCTAAGTTGGGTGGTTCCAGAGCGAGCACTGCATGGTGCTAAGGTTTACCTGATGGATGACAACCAGCGTTTGCAAGTGGTCAATGTTGAAGTGCTTTATCGCAGAGACAATCAAGTGGTTGTGAGTGGAGAGCTACAAACTGGAGATAAACTGGTTCTCAATGATGTCCTGCCAGCAATAGAAGGCATGTTACTGAGAGAGTCCAACTCTGAAGAGGCTGAGCTTGAATCAGATACTCAGGAGAGTGCGTCATGATCAAGTTTTTCTCTCGGCACCCAACAGCAGCAAACTTGTTGATGCTTGGGTTGTTGATCTTGGGTATAAGCTCACTATCAACCATCAAACGTGAAACCTTCCCCGCTTACGATCCGCCTTACATTATGGCTGCGATTGTTTATCCCGGCGCCTCTCCAAAAGAAGTGGAAGAGAGCTTGTGTGTGCGAATGGAAGATGCAGTAGACGGCTTAGCCAACATTGAAGAAACTCAGTGTGAAGCCATCGAAGGCAGCGCTCGTTTAATTCTAAAGTTAAATGAAAAAGCGGACATCGGCCGAATGCTGGTGGATGTGCAAACCCAGATCAACTCGATCAATGATTTCCCAACTGAGATTGAATCGCCTGTTGTTCAAGAGCTAGATTGGAATGAACCGGTTGTCGATATCGCTATAACAGCCGAAACGTCGTGGCCAGAACTTAAGGCCTACGCGGAAGATCTTAAGCGCACCATGAAGCTTGATTACGATGTATCTTTGGTCGAGGTTAGCGGCTTCTCGGATCATCAATATCGAGTGGAACTGGATACCCAAGCTATTCGTCAGTTGGGTTTGAGTGTCGGTGATATCGCGGATCAAATTGGTCGACAGAATGTAAAACTGCCGAGTGGTAACGTTGAAACACCAGACAAAAACTTTCTGATTCGTTTCGACGAGAGACGAGTTACGCCTGTTGAGCTGGAAAGCATCGTGGTTGGATCTGCGCCTAATGGCTCGGTGATTCGTTTGAGAGACATAGCCAAAATAACCGACCGCTTTGAACTTGATGAGCAAAAGGTGCTATTTGATGGCAAGCCTTCAGCGCTGCTTAAGATCAGTAAGAACAAAGAAGACGATGCGCTGCGAATCAAAGAGAACGTAACACGATTCGTTGAAGATCAAAGCGCGATTGCTCTTGATGGCGTGACACTACAAATGACCAACGATCTCTCATCTGTACTTTGGGATCGTCTAACCATGATGGTGAGCAATGGCTGGCAAGGTATTGTGCTGGTGTTCGCCACCATGTGGCTGTTCTTCAGCTTACGTTATTCATTTTGGGTGGCGGCAGGGTTGCCAGTGGCCTTCCTTGGTGGCTTGTTCTTAATGGCCAACCTTGGTTTGTCGATCAACATTATGTCGCTGGTCGGGTTGTTAATGGCAATCGGTATTATGATGGATGACGCCATCGTGATCGCCGAATCGATAGCCTCCCACTTAGATAGGGGACAAAGCGTCGATGATGCGGTGTACAACGGCGTTAAGAAAGTGCTTCCCGGAGTACTGTCTTCTTTCTTAACCACGGTGTGTATTTTCGGTAGCTTACTGTTTCTTGATGGCGAGATGGGCGCGGTGCTTAAGGCCGTTCCTCAAGTATTGATTTTGGTGCTGTCGTTGAGCTTGATTGAAGCCTTCCTGATTCTACCTAATCACTTATCTCATTCATTACATAAAGAAAAAAATGATAAGCCAGCGTTGCGCTTTAAAGTGGTGTTGCTTGAGAAGTTTGAGAACTTCCGTAATACCACTTTGATGAACATGGTTGAGAAAGTCGTGACCTTCCGCTACGCCTTTATGGGCGGAGTGATTACGCTGTTGTTGCTTTCAGTCGCCTTGATTGCTGGTGGTGTTGTTAAGTTTCAACCTTTCCCAGAGCTGGATGGTGATATTGCTGAGGCGCGTATTATTCTTCCGCCGGGCGCATCACTGTCTCAAACCGAGAAAGTGGTCGACAAAATTGTCGCGTCTGCTGAGCGTTTGAACAAGCAATGGAGCGAAGAGGTTGAAGAAGGCAATACACTGGTCGAGCACATAACTAGCCAATTCAATGCTAACGCCGATGCCAATGAATCTGGCCCGCACTTAGCCACAGTGCGCTTAGATTTACGCGGAGCAGAGAGCCGTAATACCGTTATCGATGATTTCATTGATGCGTGGCGTGAAGATATTGGTGATTTAGCGGATCCTATTTCATTGGTGTTCAAGCAACCCACGATGGGGCCGGGCGGTCGTGCTATTGAAATCCGCGCCAAACACGATGACCTGAGCGCATTGAAATCCGCTTCTTTGGATATTCAGGAGTACCTTAATCAGTTTGATGGGGTGCATGGCGTGCTTGATGACATGCGCATGGGTAAAGAAGAGATCTTGGTGAAGCTGCGTCCGGGCGCTGAAACCTACAATGTGAATGGGCAGATGATTGCTTCCCAATTGCGTGCGGCTTTCTTTGGGCAAACGGCGGATGAGATTCAAATCGGCGTTGAAAATATCTCGATTGAAGTGCGTCTTGATAAGGAACAAGCGGGCGACATACAGCAGCTAGCTAACTTCCCAATCATTACCGCAGATGGCAGTCAGATCCCGCTAGCAACGTTGGCGACATTAGATTTCCAGCGTAACTACGTGCGAATTCAGCGTATTGATGGGCTGAGAACCATCAGTATTTTTGGTGATATTGATAATAAGAAAGCGAGTTCATCCGCGATTTTGGCTCAGTTCCAAAAAGATGAAGCCGCCAAACTTATTCAGAAGTACCCGGGTTTACGCTTTGATTTCGAAGGGGAGGCCAAGGATGCAGCCAAGACTGGCGCTTCGATGGGCAAAGGATTCTTGCTCGGCTTATTCGGCGTGTTTGCGATTCTTAGCTATCAGTTCAGAAGCTATTTAGAGCCTGTGGTCGTGATGTTAGCGATTCCACTCGCTTTTATTGGGGTGGTCGTTGGTCACTGGATACTTGGCCATTCTTTGAGTATGCCAAGCATGATGGGCTTTGTGTCGCTTGCCGGAATTGTGGTTAATGATTCCATCTTGTTGGTGCAGTACATTCGTCACCATGTCGATGAGGGAGATAGCGTGCATGACTCGGTGGTGAAAGCCAGTCGCGAGCGTTTCCGAGCGGTATTCTTGACCTCAATGACGACTGCGGCAGGTTTGCTACCGCTGTTGACGGAAACCAGCTTACAGGCTCAGGTTATCCAGCCATTGGTTATTTCGATCGTATTCGGCATATTTGCCTCGACCTTACTGGTGCTGTTTATGACCCCTGCTGCTTACGCGATATTGGCGGATTTCGGTTTGGTTAAAAAGCACGAGCCACTAGCGCTATAGCCTTTAGCGTTTAATTATTTGCGAGCTCTATTATCATTAGCGAACGCTATAACCATTAACACGATAGAAGTAGCGTTTGCTTGCTTATATAAAGAATTGAAAACATAGAAGAATAAAGCGGCCTTGGGTCGCTTTATTTTTATCGGTCGCTTCTATCGCCATCCTGACTTGATCCATTGACCAGCCTATCAAGCATGGGAAATTTCATTTTAGTTCATTCAAAACGTCACTTAACTGTCATTTCAGGAGCATAACTTGAGCCTTAACTGAATAAGGATTGTTAAGGAGATTGTATGCGTACTATCGAACCTATTGTCCGCTGGGATGTGGCATTTTCTGTTTTCTGTTTAAACAACCGCTATGGCGGGCAACATGCAACGCTCAGTAAAGCGGTGTCTCATACTGGAGATGGACACCTTTATGTTTTGATTGCCTTGATTGCACTGCTGGTCGATAGCAACACCGGTCGAGACTTTCTTTTGGTGGGCTTAACCGCCTTCGCAATCGAACTGCCTATTTACTGGTTTGCTAAAAATACCCTCAAGCGCCGTCGACCAGCTGAATTCTCTTCACTACTTCACTCTCATATTGTGCCATCCGATAAATACAGTCTGCCTTCAGGGCATTCCGCTGCTGCTTTTGTTATGGCGACCCTAATCGGGCATTTCTATCCGAGCTTGTACCTCTTTAGCTTGGTGTGGGCAACTGCGATTGCAGGCTCTCGAATCTTACTTGGTGTGCACTTTTTAACAGACGTACTGATTGGCGCAGCCTTGGGCATCGCTTGTACCAGCCTAGCTATCAGCTTCATCCTGTAATTATTTTGTTGGCAACCACTGCCGAGCTTAAGTGGTAAATTTAAAGGAACATGCATGAAAATTTTATATGGCGTACAAGGCACAGGAAATGGGCACATCGCTCGAGCGAGAGCAATGGCCGTCGCTTTTCGTCAGCAAAATATTGATGTCGATTTTCTGTTCTCTGGGCGAGATGAGAGCAAATACTTTTCGATGGAAGCGTTTGGCAACTATCAGACCCGCAGCGGCTTAACTTTTTACAGCGAGCAGGGGCAGGTTAAATACGGCAAAACATTCATGAAGAACAACATCTGGCGATTTCTCCGTGAGATTAACCAGATCGATCTTACGCCTTATGACTTAGTGATTAATGATTTTGAGCCTGTCACTGCATGGGCGGCTAAGAGACAAGGTGTGTCATGCATTGGGATAAGCCACCAGAATGCGTTTCGTTATGATGTACCCAAAGAAGGGGGCAACTGGATTGAACATTCAGTGATTCAACATTTCGCCCCAACCGAGCACTCTATTGGCTTGCACTGGTATCACTTTGAACAGCCGATTTTGCCGCCTATCGTTCACACGCTGGTTGGTGATCAACAAATAAAAACAACACAAGATTTTACGTTGGTCTATTTGCCATTTGAGGATCTTGAGTCGATCTCAGAGCTGCTGATGAAGTTCATTTCGCAAAACTTTGTCTGTTACCACCCGGATGTGATTGAGCATAGCCGAGTTGAAAATATTGAGTTCAAACCACTGAGTCATGCGGGCTTTCAATTCGACCTCAATCAGTGCTCTGGTGTGGTCGCAAATGGCGGCTTTGAATTGCCATCTGAAGCCTTAACCTTAGGGAAGAAATTGCTTCTCAAACCACTCGAAGGGCAGTTCGAACAACAGAGCAATGTGGCGACGCTAGAGGCCCTTGGGTTAGCTCAAACCATGACGTTTTTAGATGCGGCTATCTTGCGTGCTTGGCTCAGTGAAAAACAGGCCGAAGTGGTCACCTATCCAGACGTGGCAAGTGCACTCGTTGAGTGGGTATTAGCAGGGAATTGGTCTAATCAAGATGATTTAAGAAAGCAACTTTGGGACAAGGTCGACTTTCCAAGTTATGCATCGCTCACCTAACTCATAAGTGCTATTTCTAAATTGACCGGTTGAACAATTCACGAGTTCAATAAATTGTAACAAATGTAACCAAACGATAGAACAGCTAAATAAGTCGAAATTAAACTCATAAGTGACGCATTTTATGTTTTTTTATAACTCTATAAATAATTGATTTTTAGATGTTGTTTAATCATTAAGGTAAAATAAAATTATTCTTTATCAATCTTGTTGGTAGCTCGAGATGCATTGGTTAATAGTAATGTCAATCCGAAAAACATCGGTCTGATAAATATAAGAATTAGTGGTTATCTATTCTCATACCATTACCAATTTAACGCTGTCGAACCGACAAGAGGCAACTTGAATGTTAGATAAGAAAGACGCAATGAGTGCTATTGCAAGCTACAGAATGGAAAGCACACTTCGTGGAGTCGACTTAAATCTTTTGACTGTATTTGATGCAGTTATGCAAGAGCAAAACATTACACGTGCAGCTCACAATCTGGGTATGTCTCAGCCTGCTGTAAGTAACGCTGTTGCTCGTCTAAAAGTGATGTTTAACGACGAACTATTCATGCGCCAAGGTCGTGGTATTCAACCGACTCAACGTGCACGTCAGTTGTTTGGTCCTATCCGCCAAGCGCTACAATTAGTACGCAACGAACTACCAAGTTCTGTGTTCTCTCCAGAGTCTTCTTCTCGCCTGTTCAAGCTTGCGATTTGCAGCCCTTGTGACATGCGTTTTGCACCTAAGATTATGTCGACTATCAACGAGCAAGCACCTAGCGTGAAACTGCACATGGATGCTGAATTCGATCGTCAACTTTCTGAGCGCATGCGCTACCAAGAAATCGACTTCGTGATCGATTACGCTCGCTTTGATGAGCAAGGTTTCTCAAGCACTGAAATCTTCCAAGATGAGTTGGTTGTTGTCGCTTCTGCTTCTCACCCACGCATTAACGGTGAAGTAACAGCGGCAGAGCTGCTTAACGAAAAGCACGCGAAATTGTCTCGCATTCACGGTCAACGTAGCTTCTCTGAGCAAGCTTACCGTGACCTAGACTGCATGCCTTTCTACGAAGGCACGAGCCTAAGCAACGTTCTTTACGTTGTAGGTCAGTCTGAACTAGTAACGATTGCTCCTCGTTGGATGGTAGAACATGCAGCAAACAAAGAGCAGCTTCAGATTCTAGATTTCCCATGTGATAATGCGGCAATTTCAGGCTTCCTAAGCTGGCACGAATCAAGTGAAAAGGACAAAGGACACATTTGGTTACGAGATCAGTTAATGATGATCTGTGGCGAAGTAGTGGCACTTAACTAGACACTAATCCCTATGTTTTATAAGCCCTAAGCTAGGAGACTGGCTTAGGGCTTTTTTATGCGCGCTATTTTAGTAGGTAGAAAACTTAGCGTGAGACGTACTATTACTTATAACTTTGAGCTTCATCAGTTGCCTTTTCCATGATCAGAGGTACACTTGTGCGCTCAAAAAAGCTTACAGGTGTAAGCCTAAAGGTAAAGAGATGGCCAATTTAGATTTTCATATCGTAAAAAGACTTCGTGACCAAATTGCCCAAGGCGGCAACCGTACAGCTTTGAAGCACAAAGTAGACAATGTATGGCAAGGCATTAGCTGGGAACAGTTTGGACAACAAATCGATACGCTTTCATTAGCACTGTTGGCTCAAGGACTGAGAGTTCAGGATAAGATCGGTATCTATTCGAACAATATGCCTCAATGGACCGTGGCAGATTTTGCATCGTTACAAGCACGCCTTGTGACTGTGCCGATTTATCCAACGAATACAGCAGCACAGTCGTCTTACATCATCCAAAATGCGGATGTGAAGATCTTATTCGTTGGTGAGCAAGTTCAATTTGACGCGGCGGTGAGCCTATTCGAAGAGTGTGAACAGCTAGAAGTGGTTGTCGCGATGTCTGATGACATCGACCTACAAGGACACAGCTTTGCCGTATCTTGGAATGACTTCATGGCGCGTGGCGTTGAAGCACAACAAGCTGAACTTGACGTGCGTCTTGCTGATGCAAGCATGGACGACCTGCTGACTCTTATCTATACCTCTGGTACTACTGGCCAGCCGAAAGGCGTAATGCTTGATTACACCAATATTGGCTATCAATTAGAAGGCCATGACGAGCGTCTAAGTTTAAGCAAAGACGATGTCTCATTGTGTTTCCTACCGTTATCACACGTATTTGAGCGTGCGTGGACTTTCTACGTTCTCTATAAAGGCGCAACCAACTGTTACTTGCAAGATACCATGCAGGTGCGTGACGCGCTGAGCGACGTGAAGCCAACCGTAATGTGTGCGGTTCCACGTTTCTACGAGAAGATTTTCTCTGCGATTCACGAGAAGGTTTCGAAAGCGCCGTTTATCCGCAAGGTTCTATTTACTTGGGCGGTGAACATGGGAGCGAAACTCTCTGTTTGTCACCAAGAAGGTCGCACTCCTTCGCTAATGCTGAAGAAGAGCCATGCATTAGCAGATAAGCTAGTACTCTCTAAATTGCGTGCTCTACTCGGCGGTAACATCAACTTCATGCCATGTGGTGGCGCGAAGCTTGATGAGACGATTGGTCGTTTCTTCCATGCTATCGGCATCAACGTAAAACTTGGCTACGGCATGACAGAAACCACGGCAACAGTATCTTGTTGGGATGATCGCTGTTTTAACCCTGATTCGATTGGTATGTCGATGCCGGGCGCAGAAGTAAAAATTGGTGCTAAGGACGAGATTCTTGTTCGCGGTCCAATGGTGATGCGTGGCTACTACAAGATGCCAGAAGAGACAGCTAAGACATTCGATGAGCACGGTTTCTTGAAAACCGGTGATGCGGGTCATTTTGATGAAAATGGTAACCTATTCATTACTGATCGTATCAAAGAGCTGATGAAAACTTCTGGTGGTAAGTATATTGCCCCGCAAGTGGTTGAAGGTGCGATTGGTAAAGATCACTTTATCGAACAGATTGCTGTTATCGCTGATACACGCAAATTCGTTTCTGCGCTGATTGTTCCTTGTTATGACTCGCTAGAAGAGTACGCCAAAGAGCTTAATATCAAGTATCACGATCGCGTTGAACTTGTTAAGCACCACCAAATCGTCGAGATGCTAGAAAAGCGTGTGAATGACCTACAGCAAGAACTGGCTAAGTTTGAGCAAGTGAAGAAATTCAAACTGCTACCAAAAGCATTTTCTATGGATGATGGTGAACTGACACCAACTCAAAAATTGCGTCGTAAAGTTATCAACGATAAGTATCAAGACGAAATCGAAGAAATGTACAACGAAAAGCCTAAAGATAAGTAGTTTTCTGCTTAGATAAATTTTCAGTTGTTTAAAAATCCCCCTACGAATGTGATTGCATTTTTAGGGGGATTTTTTGTATCTAATGACACAGCACAATGTGCGAAAGCGCACACCAGCAAGCTCGCGGTTTATCGATAAATAGCGATCTATTAAAATATTAAGTGCTTTTTTTTGTTCGCTAACTAGTGTTTAAGCCTGGCGTTGGGGGCTGGGTTGGGTTTTATTTAATGCTTTGAGCTAATAGTTGGTTTTTTGGCACAGTTGCCGAATAACAGGTGTTAGACCAGATGATAATAAAGCGTTAAAGTTGTTTCGTATTACTGTTTGTTGTTATCACGACAGACAGCCATAGCCGAAAAAGTGGAAGTATTTCGAATTAGGCTACGAATAAGCCCTAGACTATGAAAAACCAGCCCAACATGTTCACCAAATATGATTGGAAACTGGTGAGGAGAGCAATATGACAACAAAACCTGAAACAGCCATGTCATCCGGCGCTGAAATGTCATCCGGCGCTGAAATGTTATCCGGCGCTGAGATGGTGGTGCAGTCTCTAATTGAAGAGGGTGTAGAACAAATCTTTGGTTACCCAGGTGGTTCTGTACTTGATATCTACGATGCGTTGCATGCTAAAACTGCTGAAATTAAACACGTATTAGTGCGACACGAACAAGCCGCTACCCACATGGCAGATGGCTATACTCGTTCTACCGGTAAACCGGGTGTAGTACTTGTGTGTTCTGGTCCAGGTGCGACCAATACCGTTACTGGTATTGCAACCGCCTACATGGACTCAATCCCAATGATTGTTATTTCTGGTAACGTACCAAATAACCTCATTGGTAATGACGCCTTCCAAGAGTGTGACATCGTGGGTGTATCACGCCCGATCGTTAAACACAGCTTCTTAGTTAAGAAAGCGGAAGATATCCCTGAAGTCGTTAAAAAAGCATTCTATATTTCAACGACAGGGCGTCCCGGTCCTGTGGTTATTGATCTGCCGAAAGATATCTTAAACCCACAAATCAAGCTTCCTTATGAATACCCAGAAACGCTCAAAATGCGTTCGTATAACCCAACGGTTACGGGTCATAAAGGTCAGATCAAAAAGGCGCTAAAAGCCCTTCTTGAAGCGAAGAAGCCGGTACTTTATGTCGGTGGTGGTGCGGTTATTTCTGAGGCAGATAAGCCGCTGTTAAAATTAGCAGAGGCACTGAATTTACCTGTGGTAAGCACCCTAATGGGGCTTGGCGCTTTCCCTGGCACCCATAAGAACTCTTTGGGTATGTTAGGCATGCATGGTTTATATGAAGCCAATATGGCGATGCACAATGCGGATTTGATCTTTGGTATTGGCGTACGTTTCGATGATCGAACGACTAATAACCTAGATAAGTACTGCCCTGATGCGAAGATCATGCACATTGATATCGACCCATCTTCGATCTCTAAGAACGTAAAAGTGGATCTACCGATTGTAGGTTCTGCTGAAAAGGTTCTAGAGAGCATGGTGAACTTGCTCGTTGAGCAAGGCGGCACTAACGATGCAGAAGCGATTGAAAGCTGGTGGAGTGAAATCAAGCAGTGGCAAGAGCGTGACTGCCTAGCTTACGAGAAATCGTCTGAGCGCATCAAACCACAGCAAGTAATTGAAACACTGCATAAAGTAACCAATGGCGATGCCTATGTTGCTTCTGACGTAGGTCAACACCAAATGTTTGCTGCTTTATACTACCCGTTTAACAAGCCACGTCGTTGGATTAACTCTGGTGGTCTAGGCACGATGGGCTTTGGCCTGCCTGCTGGTATGGGCGTTAAGTTTGCTAAGCCAGATGAAGAGGTGGTTGTGGTAACCGGTGACGGCAGCATTCAAATGAATATCCAAGAGCTGTCGACTGCGCTGCAATACAATATCCCGGTTAAGATTATTAACCTTAACAACCGTTTCCTAGGCATGGTAAAACAGTGGCAAGACATTGTTTATCAAGGCCGTTACTCTAACTCATATATGGACTCTGTTCCTGATTTTGCTGCTATCGCTGAGGCTTATGGCCACGTTGGTATGCGCATTTCATCTCCGGATGAATTGGAATCAGGTTTGGAAAAAGCACTGGCGATGAAAGACCGTTTGGTATTTGTCGATATTAGTGTGGATGACACCGAGCACGTATACCCAATGCAGATCAAAGGCGAGGGTATGGATAACATGTGGCTAAGCAAAACGGAGAGAACATAATATGAGACACATTATTTCACTACTAATGGAAAACCAACCTGGTGCGCTTTCTCGTGTGGTTGGCTTGTTTTCTCAGCGTGGCTACAACATCGAGTCTTTGAACGTATCTCCAACCGATGATCCGACGCTGTCTCGTTTGAACGTCACTACTAACTCGAGCGAAATGCAGCTTGAGCAGATTCAGAAACAACTGCATAAGCTAATCGACGTACTTAAAGTACAAGAAGTGTCTGAACTTGAACACATTGAACGTGAGCTGTTGATGGTAAAAGTACGTGCGAGCGGCTTTGCTCGTGCGGAAGTGAAGCGCACAGCGGATATCTTCCGTGGTCAGATCGTTGATGTTACGGCTTCTCAATATACGGTTCAAATGGCGGGTACTAGCGAGAAACTGGATGCCTTCATTCAGGCGCTGTCTGAAGTGACGGAAGTGCTTGAAGTAGCTCGAAGTGGTGTTGTTGGCATCGCACGAGGCGAACGTGCGTTGAAAGCCTAGACGATAAGTCTTTAAAAAATAACTTTAAAGCCGCTTTTTTAAGCGGCTTTTATTTTGTTAATTTTTTAGAGTGCTATAATCCCGCGCTGCACTTCCATTCATCTGAGTTAGCAATGCGAAATAAAAAATCAATAATTACATTGCTGATTATCTCTATCATATTGTCTTCTGCAGTATGTCTGTATTATTTGCAGCGCTACAAAGAAGTAAAACAGCAGAGCTTTGACTACTCAGCTAAGCAAGCCGTTCATCAGTTAGTGTATGCCAAGCGAGATTATGATCTTCTCAAGACTCAGTTAGTCTCGGTCATGGAGCTACTCAGTCATAGCCAGAGCTTGGTTAACTTTGCTTCCTCTCCCTCAGACCAAACCAAACATCTACTTGAAGAGGTCTGGCAATCTGTTCTCGTGAACCAGAAGTGGTATACACAAATCCATCTGTTAGATGTCACTGGCAAAGAATTGGTGCGTGTTAACTACTCCTCTGATACCGGTAGAGTGACGTTTCCTCAACAGCTGCAAGATAGGTCGGATTCTAACTACTTCCAATACGCTCAAAAACTAGAAGCCGAACAGATTGGCGGTTGGGGTATTGAGCTTGAAACTGAGCATGGTGAAGTCACCTTCCCTTATTCGCCGGTAATCCGTGTCTTTACCCCAGTAGAAACCCCTGACGAAAGAGTAGGCTACCTCGTCATCAATCTTGATGTATGGGGCTTATCGTCGCGTCTGAGCTTTTCACCAGATAACGATCTTAGAGCAGAAGTTCTCAATGACGCGGGTTACTTCATCGCGAGTAACAACAGCGGTAAGTTGTTCGGAGACTCTATTCCTGAAAGAAAAGGCTATAACCTGAAAAATATCGCGCCGAAGACGTGGGATGCGATCTCCAATGATCAGGTGGGATACGTTTTTGAAGATGGTAATTTGTTTGCCTTTAACACGGTTATGCTCGCGAACAGTCAAAAGGTCCATTTACTGATTCAACTTAATCAAAAGCAACTGATGGATCGGGCTGAGCGTGATCTAGATGATTTGGCCCATGAAGAGATCATTGTTCTGATTACGGTGCTGATATTCGCTTTCCCGTTTGCTTACCTGGTGACGCACTGCCGACGCCGAAGCCTAGAGAGTAAATTGGCACGCGCCGCATTGAATGGTATGTCGGCAGTGATGATCTCTGACAAGCAGCACCGCACAATGATGATCAACAACGAATTTGAGAACATGACTGGGTACTGCAAAAAACAGGTGATCGGTCAAAATGCATTGCAGTTGCTGCTTGAGAATACCGACCAAGTGCTCTCAAGCTCGGCTATTTGGAGTCATTTAGAGCAAGAAGAAGTATGGGAAGGGGAGGTTCAGTGTAAGAACAAGCTGCGTATTCCTTTTACTGCGATCATGCGAGTGCATGCGGTCAAAAACAATTCAGGCAAAGTCAGTTACTACATCACCTCGTTGGTTGATATTTCCGTAAGGAAGGAGCTTGAAGTACGTTTGAGGATCTTAAGTGAACGTGACTCTTTGAGTAATCTTTGGAATAGACGAAAGTTCGAAGAGCAGCTCGCGTATTATTCTCGCTTGGTTGAGCGTTACCCTAATGAATCGACGACTTGCTTAGCTTTAGTCGATATCGATAACTTCAAGCGAATCAACGACGAACTTGGTCATGACGAAGGCGACCGAGTGATAGCAAGTGTCGCCAAGCTTCTGCAAGATAGCCTTCGCGGGACTGACTTTGTTGCACGTGTCGGAGGAGAAGAGTTTGCACTCTTGATGCCACACACGTCTCTGCCAGAAGCAAAGCGCGTATTGGATCGCTTGCGAATAGAGATTGAACTGGCAGCCGGAACTAAGGTAACGGTGAGTGTTGGCTTTACTGATTTAACAAGTAACAGTACTCGCTCATACAAGTGTGCCGATGTTGCGCTTTACGAATCTAAATCGTCTGGTCGTAATACGGTCTCTATGTGTCCTAGCTACGATGATGTCGCTTAGGTTCGCTTCTATCTAGTCCTGTCTTCTCTTTGCTTCACCTCTTCAAGCTGGCCCCGACTCACTTTATCTCTCCCCCTTTTTATAGGAATCTCACTTTTGAGCGACCTATGTCACAAAATCTATACAGTTAGACTAAAGTCTAATGCTGGTGGAAATTTGAGCTAAAATGAACAATAAGTAAACTACCTTGCTTCAGATTACATCGTGCTTAACGGTGTAATAATTAGAGTGTTTACCAGATGTAAAAGGATGACACCGTTAACTTAATTCAACTGATTAGCTAGCCTTTTCAATGGTTTGAAAGGCAGCAGTAGAATTAGGTTAGCTGGAGCAAGAGTTTGGGGATCATACAGTCTGGTTAAAAGAGGCGTGGTATGTTTGTCGATTTTTTAGTGAGGTTAACCATAGGCACATTAGCCATTCTTGGCTTTCAATTGAGTGCTTTGTATTTTTTACCTATGGTTGTGCTACTCAATACTCATCACAAAGAGTTTTTTGGGTGGTAGTTCAGTCGTAATACTGGAAACAAAAAACGGAGCCATTGGGCCCGTTTTTATTTGGTTAGAAGCTACTTTAGCGTTATGCCGCTTCGATAACTTCTTCAATTCGTTTCATTGAACCTAGCAGGTGTTGATCAAGCAGTTCAGTCGCTTGTTCTACATTCTTAGAGAGTACTAGTTTCATGATCATTTCGTGTTCATCAATATTGAACAGATCATCTGATGCGCTTTCTGCAGACATAGCGAGGAAGCGGTAACGTTTCACTTGGTTAATTAGGTCATCAAAGAACTTAAACATGTTCTCTGAATCTGCACCTTCAAGCAGTGCGACATGGAATTGCTGGTGGCGCTCTTCCCATTCTACACAGTCAAACTCTTCAGATACGTACTGTACTCGCGATAGTTTATGGTAAGACGTTAGTACATCCAGTTCCCAGCTCTCATCACCTGCTGCAATCGCTTTTTTAAGCAGAACCGATGATACAACACGAAGGCTTTCGTATAGGTCATTCAGTTCTTTCTTTGATACAGGAGATACCCAGCAGCCTTTTTGTGGCTCTAGCTTTACGTATTTGCTCCAAGATAACTGTACCAAGGCTTCGCGAATAGGGGATGCGCCAACGTTGTAGCGTGCTTTTAGATCAGCAACAACAAGCTTTTGGCCTGGGGTTAACTCACCATTAAGAATATCTTGGCGAATCATCTTTGATACTTTGTCAGTGAGCGTAGGACTAGACATTACAAACCTCATCTATATATGATTTCTAGTCTGCTAATCCGTCTCTTAGAAAGAGTCAGTTGGAGGTTAACAGTACGTAGTTCTATTGTGATTGATAATACAGCGTACTGAAAAGTTAGGCAAGATTTTGTTTCATAAAAAAAGAGGGCCGAAGCCCTCTTTTATATTTTATGCGAATCGGTTCATTCTTATAGAACGTGAACAGATGCCGTGTTTGTAGTACCAGAAGCTACTAGAGCACCAGAAACCATAACTACGATGTCGCCTTTGTTACCTAGGCCAGATTGTAGAGCGATTTCTTTACCGTTGATGTAGAACGCGTCTGTGTTCTCGATAGAGTCAACAAGAACTGGCTTAACACCTTTAGTAAGAACTAGCTGTGCAGCTGTCTTTTCGTTAGTTGTTAGAGCTAGGATGTTTGCAGTTGGGAAGTACTTACGTACTGAACGTGCAGATTTACCGCCTTCAGTTGCAACAACGATTAGAGGAGCAGCTAGCTTCTCTGCTGTGTCTACAGCGCCTTTACATACTGCTTCAGTGATACGTAGACGTGGGCTGTCTAGACGAGAACCTAGCTCAGCTTTAAGAGCTGAATCAGTACGGTTCGCGATTTGAGCCATGATAGTAACAGCTTCAACTGGGTACTTACCTTTAGCAGTTTCACCAGAAAGCATTACTGCATCAGTACCATCCATGATTGCGTTCGCAACGTCACCCGCTTCAGCACGAGTTGGACGTGGGTTGCTGATCATAGAGTCAAGCATTTGAGTTGCAGTGATAACCATCTTACGTGCACGGTTACACTTCTCGATCATCATCTTCTGAGCGAAGATTACTTCTTCAGCTGGGATTTCAACACCTAGGTCACCACGAGCAACCATGATGCCGTCAGAAGCTTCAAGGATTGAATCGAAGTTATCTACACCTTCTTGGTTTTCAATCTTAGAAATGATGTGGATGTTCTCGCCGCCGTTAGCGTTTAGAAGCTCACGGATTTCTTTAACGTCTTCTTCTTTACGGATGAAAGAAGCAGCAACGAAATCTACGCCTTGCTCACAACCAAACTTAAGGTCAGCTTTGTCTTTCTCAGAAAGAGCAGGAAGTTGAACAGAAACGCCAGGAAGGTTAACACCTTTGTTTTCGCCTAGAGCACCGTTGTTAAGAACTTTACACTTAACTTCAGTTTCTGTTGTTGCGATAACTTCCATTTCGATTAGGCCGTCATCAACAAGGATAGTGTTACCTGCTGTTAGGTCTTTAGCGAAACCTAGGTAAGTTACTGCTACTACGTCTTTGTTACCAACAACTGTTGCGTCAGTTGTGAAAGTGAACTCTTGACCAGCTACTAGATCTACGTCGTTACCATCTTCAAGTTTGATAGTACGGATTTCTGGACCTTTAGTATCTAGAAGGATAGCAAGTTGCTCACCTTTGTTTTCCATTACTTTACGGAAGTTCGCGATACGAGTGCCGTGCTCTGCGAAATCACCGTGAGAGAAGTTAAGACGCATAACGTTCATGCCAGCATCTACTAGTTCAGTTAGCTTCTCTACAGATTCAGTTTTAGGGCCAATCGTACATACGATTTTGGTCTTTTTCATGGAAGGTACTCTCCGGTAAGTATTGTTACAATTTGAAATTTATTTAAGTTCTGAAGATTGGTCCGCTACATCAACATTTTGTGCCTGTTGTGTAAAAGCGCGGGACTTCCAATATGTCCTTCAGAGTTGTAAGTCTTTCATCAATTTTAGTCATTTTATGACTAAAAGATTTTGATTCAATATCGGTTTTCTGTGACTTACCCCACTATATAGGGGGTAAGTTGCAAAAAAATAACAGTCAGTTTTGTAATTTTTTTTCTTTTCGGGTGCGGATTCTACCACCTAATGAGTTCAATATCACTGCTTAACAATTGTCTTAGGACAAGGTTTTATCGCTATTTATTAATTTTTTGGATCAAAATAAATGGACTAAATAGTTTCGTTGTAACTATAATATATTTCATATCGAAACTTAATGGCCTTTTTTAAATGTCGAAACGAAACACCCAGCTCAGAAGACATGCAATTTCTAACCTAGTGAATGAAAAAGGGGAGGTTAGTGTTGATGAATTATCCGCTAAGTTCGAAACCTCAGAAGTCACTATTAGAAAGGACTTGGCGTCTTTAGAGAAAAACGGTCAGCTTTTACGCCGTTATGGTGGTGCGATTTCGTTACCGAAAGAGGTTGTCAACGAAGAACTGGGTCAACAAGTTTCGACTCGAAAGATTTCATTGGCAAAAGCCGCTGCAGATTTAATTCGCGACCATAACCGCATCGTGATCGATAGTGGCAGTACGACCGGTGCTCTAATTCAGCAGCTTAATGCTAAGCGTGGCTTGGTTGTTATGACCAACTCATTGCACGTTGCTAATGCGCTTAATGAGCTTGAAAGCGAGCCGACGTTATTAATGACTGGCGGCACTTGGGATACCCATTCGGACTCTTTCCAAGGCAAAGTTGCAGAGTCGGTACTTCGTGCTTACGATTTTGACCAACTATTTATTGGGGCTGATGGTATCGACCTCGATAGAGGCACAACCACGTTTAACGAACTGGTTGGCCTGAGCAAAGTAATGGCTGAAGTGTCACGAGAAGTGATCGTGATGGTTGAGTCGGAAAAGGTGGGACGAAAGATCCCTAACTTAGAGCTGGCATGGGAACACATTGACATCTTAATTACCGATACAGACTTAGGCGAAGAATCCAAAGCAAGTATCGAATCACATGATGTTCGAGTGATCCTGACCGATCCAGCGTAAAAACAAATTTAAGTATTATGCATTTACCTTCCTATAATTGATCTTAATGAAGATTTGGCCTTTGCTTGCTGCCAATAGGAATAAAACAAAATTGATGGAGTGAAACTATGTGTGGAATTGTTGGTGCAGTAGCACAGCGTGATGTAGCTGAAATTTTAGTAGAAGGCCTTCGTCGTCTAGAATACCGTGGCTACGATTCAGCTGGTGTCGCTGTAGTCGATACTGAATCTAACCTAACTCGTGTACGCCGCCTAGGTAAAGTACAAGAGCTAGCTGACGCAGTAGAAGAGCAACAAGTGATTGGTGGTACAGGTATCGCTCATACACGTTGGGCGACACACGGTGAGCCGTCTGAAGCGAACGCACACCCACACATGTCTGGTGATATTGCCGTTGTACACAATGGCATTATCGAAAACCACGAAGCACTGCGCGCTATGCTGCAAGAGCGTGGTTACGTATTTACTTCACAAACGGATACAGAAGTTATTGCTCACTTAGTTGAGTGGGAACTTCGCACTTCAGCTTCTTTGGTTGAAGCGCTACAGAAAACAGCAAAACAATTAGACGGTGCGTACGGCACGGTTGCGGTTGATCGTAAAGATCCTAGCCGTATCGTTGTAGCTCGTTCTGGTAGCCCGATCGTTATCGGTTTTGGTGTCGGCGAGAACTTCCTTGCTTCTGATCAACTGGCGCTACTGAGCGTAACTCGTCGCTTCATGTACCTAGAAGAAGGTGATGTTGCTGAGGTAACTCGTCGTGATGTTACGGTATTTGATGTAGCGGGTGAGCGTGTTGAGCGTGAAATCGTTGAGTCAAACGCTGAACACGACGCTGGTGACAAAGGTCAATACCGCCACTTCATGCAGAAAGAGATCTTCGAGCAGCCAACAGCGCTGATCAATACAATGGAAGGCCGTATCTCTGACACTTCGGTTATCACTAACGCGATCGGCGTTAAAGCTGAAGAGATCCTAAGCAAGGTTGAACACGTGCAGATCATCGCATGTGGTACGTCTTACAACTCAGGCATGGCAGCGCGTTACTGGTTTGAATCTCTAGCTGGCGTAAGCTGTGACGTAGAGATTGCTTCTGAATTCCGTTACCGTGATTTCGTTGTTCGTCCGAACAGCCTATTGGTGACTCTGTCTCAATCTGGTGAAACGGCGGATACGCTTGCTGCACTTCGTCTTGCAAAAGAGAAGGGTTATATGTCTGCAATGACTATCTGTAACGTTGCGGGTTCTTCACTGGTTCGTGAATCTGATTTTGCCTTCATGACTCGTGCAGGAACAGAGATCGGTGTTGCTTCTACTAAAGCTTTCACAACTCAACTAGCAGCGATGCTGATGATGGTAACGTCAATTGGTCGTCTACAAGGTCGTATCAATGAAGAAAAAGAAGCGGAAATCGTTCAAGCACTTCACCAACTGCCTGCTGATATCGAGAAAGCATTAGCGTTCGATAAAGAAATTGAAGCACTGGCACCTGATTTTGCTGATAAGCATCACACACTGTTCTTGGGTCGTGGTGAGTTCTACCCAATCGCGATGGAAGCGTCTCTTAAACTGAAAGAGATCTCTTACATCCACGCAGAAGCATACGCAGCTGGTGAGCTTAAGCACGGTCCTTTGGCTCTTATCGATGCAGATATGCCTGTAGTCGTTATTGCACCAAGCAACGACTTGCTAGAGAAGCTGAAATCGAACGTTGAAGAAGTGCGTGCTCGTGGCGGTCTACTTTACGTATTCGCTGATGAAGATGCGGGCTTTGAAAGCGATGAGAACATGAAGATCATCAAGATGCCTCACGTAAGTGAAGTAACAGCGCCTATCTACTACACAGTACCGATGCAGCTGCTGTCTTACCATGTCGCACTAATAAAAGGTACCGACGTTGACCAACCTCGTAACCTAGCGAAAGCGGTAACAGTTGAGTAATCGTTAGCCTATCTAAGAACATTAGATAATAAGAAGCCCATCCTGTGATGGGCTTTTTTGTGCCTGTTAGCTAACGATCAGCGTTAGATCTAGCTTTAACGGCGTTAAGCGTTAAGCATTAAGTGCTTGCTCTAGGTCAGCCAAGATATCGTCAATGTGCTCGATACCTACTGAGAGACGAATCATCTCTGGTGACACACCTGCTTGCTTTTGTTCCGCTTCGCTTAATTGACGGTGTGTTGTAGAAGCAGGGTGACAAGCGAGAGATTTTGCATCACCAATGTTCACCAAGCGCTTGAAGATTTGCAGCGCATCATAGAAACGAACACCGGCTTCATAACCATCTTTCAAGCCAAAAGATAAAATGGCAGACGGCTTACCTTGCATGTACTTCTCAGCCAATGGGTAGAACTCAGAGGTTGGTAACCCCGCGTAGCTTACCCAACTCACGTTCTCATGTTGCTTAAGGTATTCTGCTACTTTCAGTGCATTCTCGGTGTGTCGCTCCATGCGTAGCGACAACGTTTCTAGACCCTGCATCAACATGAAGGCATTCATGGGTGACAGTGCTGCGCCTGTATTACGCAATGGAACGGTTCGAGCGCGGCCAATAAAGGCAGCCTCACCAAAGGCCTCGGTATAAACCACGCCATGATAAGAAGGCTCTGGCTGATTAAACACAGGGAAGCGGTCCTTGTGCTGTGCCCATGGGAATTTACCTGAGTCGACAATCACGCCACCTAACGTTGTACCGTGACCACCCACGTATTTAGTTAGTGAGTGCACCACGATGTCAGCACCAAAATCGATAGGTTTACACAGTACAGGCGTCGCCACCGTGTTATCAACAATCACAGGTACACCTTGTGCGTGAGCAAGTTCAGCAACACGCTCTAAGTCGATAATATTACCTGCTGGGTTACCGATACTTTCGCAGTAAACCGCCTTGGTTTTTTCGTCAATCAGTGCCGCTAAGCTTTCTGGTTTATCGTCTTTAGCAAAACGAACTTCGATCCCTTGGTTTGGCAGCATATGAGCAAATAGGGTGTAAGTACCACCGTAAAGCTGAGGTGTTGAAACAATGTTGTCACCGATTTGCGCCAACGTCTGAATCGCATAGTTGATCGCAGCACTGCCCGCACTTACCACTAAGCCTGCGATACCTCCTTCTAAGGCGGCCATGCGTTTTTCTAACACATCATTGGTTGGGTTCATTATGCGAGTGTAGATATTGCCTGGCACCGCAAGGTTGAAGAGGTCGGCGCCGTGTTGTGCGTCATCGAATTCGTACGCGACGGTTTGGTAAATAGGTGTGGCAACCGATTTGGTTGTTGGATCAGTGTCGTAACCGAAGTGAATCGAGAGTGTTTCGTCTTTCATGAGTCTTCCCTGAACTATTGAGCGATTTATGTACTCTCATATTGCCGATTTTTTTATAAAAGAAAAGTATGTTTAGTCACAGAGAGGCAATTGGAATTGTGTGCGGGACGATTCGTTTTTGGTTCGGAAGTGCAGGGTGTGATTGGTACTGAATCAGAAAAGCAAAAAGCCAGAGCAGCGTGAACTGTTCTGGCTTTTCTAATTTGGTGGCCCCTCCCAGATTTGAACTGGGGACCGAACGATTATGAGTCGTGCGCTCTAACCACTGAGCTAAGGGGCCGTAGGGCATAGATTATAGGGGAAGCGTTCAATGGTGTCTAGACACTATAAGGGGCAATTCCGCTTACATCTTAGCCACTTAAATCACACAGATAAAAAAAAGGTGAGCCAACGCTCACCTTTTCTTATTTATGCTTAAAAGCTAACCACACTTGAGTGTGCGATTACTCGTCTAGGAAGCTACGCAGAGTTTCTGAGCGGCTTGGGTGACGAAGTTTACGCAGTGCTTTTGCTTCGATCTGACGGATACGTTCACGAGTTACGTCGAACTGTTTACCAACCTCTTCAAGAGTGTGGTCAGTGTTCATGTCGATACCGAAACGCATACGCAGTACTTTAGCTTCACGAGGTGTTAGGCCTGCAAGAACGTCTTTAGTTGCACCGCGTAGGCTGGTTGCCGTTGCAGAGTCTAGAGGTAGTTCTAGCGTTGTATCCTCGATGAAATCACCTAGGTGCGAATCTTCGTCGTCACCGATTGGTGTCTCCATTGAGATTGGCTCTTTAGCGATTTTCAGTACTTTACGGATCTTGTCTTCAGGCATTTGCATGCGTTCAGCCAGTTCTTCCGGAAGTGGTTCACGACCCATCTCTTGTAGCATTTGACGAGAGATACGGTTTAGTTTGTTGATCGTTTCGATCATGTGAACCGGAATACGGATAGTACGAGCTTGGTCGGCAATCGAACGAGTGATTGCTTGACGGATCCACCAAGTAGCGTAAGTAGAGAACTTGTAACCACGACGGTATTCAAACTTATCTACCGCTTTCATCAGACCGATGTTACCTTCTTGGATTAGATCCAGGAATTGTAGACCACGGTTTGTGTACTTCTTAGCAATCGAGATTACTAGACGTAAGTTCGCTTCAACCATCTCTTTCTTCGCACGACGAGCTTTCGCTTCACCGATAGACATGCGACGGCTGATATCTTTGATGCTTTGAACAGTAAGAGACGTTTCATGTTCGATCATATCCAGCTTTTGGATAGAGCGACGGATGTCGTGCTCGTTACGTTTAATCTTTTCTGCGTATGGCTTGTCTGAAGCAAGAACTTCATCCAACCATGCTTCGCTAGATTCGTTGCCAGTAAATAGAGCAATGAAAGATTTCTTCGGCATTTTGCCGTACTCAACCGTTTGACGCATGATTAGGCGTTCTTGAGTACGTACACGATCCATAGAGTTACGCAGTTCGTTTACTAGGAAATCAAACTGTTTTGGTGTTAGACGGAACTCTTTGAATACGTCTTGCATCATTGTCGTTGCAAGCATTGCTTTCGGGCTTTCATGGCCGTACTCGTTGATCGCTAGTTGACGATTCTGGTAGCTAGTACGAAGTGCTGTGAACTTCTCAAGAGCAAGCTCAGGATCGATACCTGTATCTTCTTCTTCCTCTTCCTCGTCGTCTTCTGCGTCTTCTTTGTCTTCGTCTTCCAGATCAGTTTCAGCAAGTTCTGAACCGATGTGAGTCGCCGTTGGCGCAGCTGTGCCATCGTCGTCTGGGTCAACAAAGCCATTGATTAGGTCTGTTAAGCGAATCTCTTCTGCTTGTACGCGGTCAAACTGTTCCAAGATGTATGGAATAGTGCCTGGGTACTCAGCAACCGATAGTTGAACTGTATTGATACCATCTTCAATACGCTTCGCAATGTCGATTTCGCCTTCACGAGTCAGTAGTTCAACTGTACCCATTTCACGCATGTACATACGAACTGGGTCAGTAGTACGGCCAATCTCGCTTTCTACGCTTGAAAGCGCAGCAGCTGCAGCTTCGGCTGCATCTTCATCTATATTGGCATCGTCATCATTAAGTGCTAGATCATCAGCATCAGGTGCAGTTTCAACTACCTTGATACCCATGTCGTTAATCATTTGAATGATGTCTTCTACCTGTTCAGAATCCACGATTTCTGCAGGTAGGTGGTCGTTTACTTCGGCGTAGGTCAGATAGCCTTGTTCCTTGCCTTTAATAACAAGTAATTTAAGCTGTGACTGCGGATTTTGATCCATAGATGATATCCAACTTCAGGTCTGGTGAAGGACGTTGCATTCTCAAATGCAAACCAATTATGTTAACAAATTTATTAAATGCTGACTAATCAAACAGGGTTACGCTTTTAGATCTAGCATTAAAGCTAGTAGCTCCCTTTTTTCTTCGGCTGATAAACCGACGCTTCTTGCTTTGGCCTGCAGGTTTTCAATTTGTTTTTCAACGCACTGGGCAAGTATATTGTCCAATGAGTCTAAAAATATGTCTTCTTGATTGTCTTCGTCGAGGGGGATTTCCCAGCTCGCGAGACGAGACAGAAGAGCCTCATGTTTATTGTGTCGCCAATGCTCTAATAATTGGCCTGTGTTGATATGGGGATGCGCATGGCATTTATCAAGTACTTCGACGAATAAACTTAGTCCAGGCAGCTGTAAGCCTTTGACACTTGATAAATCCGGTACCATATCAGCATAGCTCGGATTTTGGATAAGCAAAGCGATAACTTCACGCATTGGAGTGCGCTTCAGCTCTTTATGCGGTTGAGGTGTCGGGTTCTGTGTATGAACACGCGCTCGCCTCAATTGGTTATCAAATCCAGTGCGCTCATCGAGCAATTTTTCGAGCAACTCTTGGAAGTAACTGTCAGGGATTTTGTTAATCAATGCGCTAGCGTGTGCGCGCAGTGCCGATTTCCCTTCGGTTGTTCCCAAGTTTAACTTGTGTATTTCAATCAGGTTATCGAACAAATAGGTCGAAAGCGGTGTCGCATTTTGAACAAGCTGTTCGAAAGCGGCTTTGCCGTGTTCTCTTATATAGCTGTCTGGGTCTTCACCGTCGGGCAAGAATAGAAACTTGAGTGTGTTACCGGTTTTCAGGTACTCAAGGGCATTTTCTAGTGCGCGCCACGCGGCTTCTTTACCTGCTCGGTCACCATCGTAACAACAAACCACTGTGCTGGTTTGGCGGAACAGCATTTGAACGTGGTCACCGGTTGTCGATGTGCCCAGTGATGCTACTGAGTAATCAACACCATATTGCGCTAATGCCACGACATCCATGTAACCTTCAACCACAAGTATTTGCGGCGGTTCACGGTAGGCTTGCAGCACTTCATAAAGGCCGTAAAGCTCTTTACCTTTATGGAAGATAGGCGTTTCTGGTGAGTTGAGATATTTTGGAGTACCGTCTTCTAATACACGACCACCAAAACCAATCACACGGCCACGACGATCGCGAATCGGGAACATTACGCGTCCACGGAATCGGTCGTATCGGTTACCTTTATCGTTCTCAATTAACATGCCGCCAGTTACGAGCATGTCTTGGGCTTCTTTCTGTTGGCCAAAGTTCTTACGAACTAAGTCCCACTCATCGGCCACATAACCAATGCCAAACTTCTGGACGATCTCGCCCGAAAGGCCACGATTCTTTAGGTAATCAATCGCAGGTTTGTTGGCTGATATTTTCAGTTGAGAGCGGTAAAAATTACTGATGCCGCCCATCAAATCGTAGAGGTTACGTTTTTGTTCGCTGTTGGCTCTTGGTGCTGTTGATATCTCGCCGCTACGTTGCTCTCTAGGAACATCGAGGCCTAAGAAAGAGGCAAGCTCTTCAATCGCTTCAACAAAATCGAGACGTTCGAACTCCATAATGAAGTCGATAGCATTACCGTGTACGCCACAACCAAAGCAGTGATAAAACTGTTTTTCTTGGCTTACGCTAAAAGAAGGGGTCTTTTCGTTGTGGAATGGGCAACAAGCACCATAGTTTTTGCCTTTTTTCTTAAGTTTCACGCGTGCGTCCACTATGTCGACAATGTCGAGACGCGCTAGGAGATCATCAATGAAACTACGCGGGATGTGTCCTGCCATAAAACCTTAGAAAAATGCACTAACTGAGAGTGTGGATAATAATAGTTTGAATAGGTTACAGATACAAACAAGCCGTGCGTTCCGAAGGATTGCACGGCTTGTTGCAATTTGATTTGGGATTAAGCGAGTTTAGAACGAACTAAACCACTAACTTTACCCATATCTGCACGCCCTTGAATTTGTGGTTTCAAGATAGCCATTACTTTACCCATGTCTTGCATGCCCGCTGGTTGAGCTTCGGCGATTGCGCTATCAAGTAGTGCAATAACTTCTTCATCACTTAGCGGTTGAGGCATAAAGCCTTCAAGTACCGTAATTTCTGCTTTTTCCACGTCAGCAAGATCTTGACGATTTGCTGATTCATATTGAGCAACAGAATCGCGACGTTGCTTAACCATTTTAACTAATACAGCAAGAATGTCGTCGTCGTTCAGAGTGATCCGTTCGTCAACTTCACGTTGCTTAATTGCTGAAAGAGCTAAGCGGATAGTGCCAAGGCGCGGTTTGTCCTTGGCTTTCATCGCTAATTTTTGCTCTTCTTTGAGTTGTTCAATAAGAGCCATAACTCAGTCCTTATGGATTAAGTTATTAGTACAGGCGAACGCGACGTGCGTTTTCGCGAGCTAGCTTCTTAGCGTGACGCTTTTGAGCTGCTGCTTTAGCGCGTTTGCGAACTGTAGTTGGCTTTTCGTAGTGCTCGCGACGGCGAACTTCAGAAAGGATACCTGCTTTTTCACAAGAGCGCTTGAAACGACGTAGTGCAACGTCGAACGGTTCGTTTTCACGTACTTTAACTATTGGCATATGCCTTTCACCTCAGGGGTTATTCATTATCGCTGGCTACTCAGTACCAAATCAGAGAAGTTACCCATCGAGCTAACTCTCTATTCGCGTTTGGCCATTAACCAGCTTGATCAAAAATGGTGCGGAATTTTAATCCGATCACAGTGGCTTTGTAAAGCACTTTGTCGATTATAGTCTGTACAATATTTGTTTGAAGAGCTTAGGCAGGGTAATATTGCGCTAATTTCCCATTTTAGACGAAAGCGTGCCGAGAAAATTATGCGCATTATTGGTATTGAAACCTCTTGTGATGAAACAGGAATCGCGATTTATGATGATGAGCAAGGGCTGCTTTCTCATCAATTATATAGCCAAGTAAAGCTGCACGCCGATTACGGTGGTGTGGTACCTGAGCTAGCTTCACGTGACCACGTGAAAAAAACAATTCCTCTTATTAAAGCGGCATTAGCTGAAGCGAACCTAACGTCGAAAGACATTGATGGTGTGGCTTACACGGCTGGCCCTGGTTTAGTGGGCGCTCTACTGGTTGGTGCAACGATTGGTCGCAGTATTGCTTATGCGTGGGGGGTGCCTGCTGTGCCTGTTCACCATATGGAAGGTCACCTTCTTGCGCCAATGTTAGAAGACAATCCACCTCCATTCCCATTTGTGGCTCTGCTGGTTTCTGGCGGCCATACCATGATGGTAGAAGTGAAAGGTATTGGTGAATACCGAATCCTTGGTGAATCGATTGATGATGCAGCGGGTGAAGCGTTTGATAAAACCGCGAAACTGATGGGCTTAGATTACCCTGGTGGCCCATTGCTATCTCGCTTGGCAGAAAAAGGCACTCCGGGTCGTTTTAAGTTCCCGCGTCCAATGACCGATCGTCCGGGTTTAGATATGAGCTTTTCTGGTCTGAAGACGTTCGCAGCGAATACCATTCGTGATAACGATAATGATGACCAGACTCGTGCTGATATTGCTTACGCGTTTCAAGAAGCCGTTTGTGCAACCTTAGTAATCAAGTGTAAGCGTGCCTTGGTTGAAACGGGCATGAAACGTATAGTTATTGCTGGCGGTGTAAGTGCCAACAAACAACTGCGCGTTGAGCTTGAGGCGCTTGCTAAGAAAGTCGGTGGTGAGGTGTACTACCCACGCACTGAGTTCTGTACAGATAATGGTGCGATGATCGCTTATGCGGGCATGCAGCGCCTGAAGAATGGCGAAACGGCTGATTTGTCTGTTCATGCCACACCGCGTTGGCCTATTGACCAGCTAGAGCCAATTGCGTAATTGACTATAGTGTTTCGATAAACGGTCGCCTTGTGCGGCCGTTTTTATATCCTAGCTTACCGACCGTATGTCGATAAATAATTGCTGATAGAGATTAGGGAAGAAAATGAACAAGTTCACAGTAGACAATCAATCGATGGCGTACCTAGATGAAGGTCAAGGCCCTGTTGTTGTACTCGGCCACAGCTACCTTTGGGATAGTGCAATGTGGAAGCCGCAGATCGAAGCGTTAAAAACTCAGTATCGCTGTATTGTTCCAGAGCTTTGGTCTCACGGTGAGTCTCAAGCTGCACCCGCTTCGATGCGTAACTTGAAAGATTACGCTCAGCACGTTTTGGCTCTGCTTGATCATTTAGAGATCGAAGAATTCTCAGTGGTTGGCTTATCGGTTGGCGGTATGTGGGGAACAGAGTTAGCGGAACTTGCACCTGCACGTATTAAGTCTTTGGTTCTAATGGATACTTTTGTGGGTTTAGAACCAGAGGTTGCTCACGCTAAGTACTTCAGCATGTTAGATACCATCACTCAAACCAAGACGGTTCCTCAGCCAATTGTTGAAGCGGTTGTTCCACTGTTCTTCGCTAATGATGCTCAAACCAACACGCCAACTTTAGTGGAAGGGTTTACTCAGCAGTTATCTGCTCTTGAGGGTGACAACGCTGAAGAAGTGGCACGAATTGGTCGAATGGTGTTTGGACGTCGTGACATGATTGAATCGGTAGAGAACTTTGCTCTGCCTGTTTTGATTGCTGTAGGACAAGAAGATAAACCACGTCCGGTACTTGAGTCATACCTAATGCACGATTGCATTACGGGCAGTGAATTAGTGGTGATTCCTGGCGCAGGTCATATTAGCTCGTTAGAGCAACCAGAGTTTGTGAACACAATGCTGAAGACGTTTTTAGATAAACATCTGCTATAAGCTTTAAATACTGAATATTATGGTTCGGCTTAGACGTGACAGTTTAAGCCGATTTTTTTTGTCCGAGTTTTGGTTCGCTGCCATCGAGTAGGCGGCGGATATTCTGGTGGTGACGTAACACGATCAAACAGCACAGCATGGCTACTGGCAATGTGTATTGAGGTTTGACTAACCAAGCGTAGAAAGGGGCAAGTAGCACAGTAACCAGTGCCGCTAAAGAAGAGTAACGAAACAAAAACGCGACCACTAACCAAGTCGCCATGATCATTCCGGTTAGATCGAATCCTATTGGGGCGATAGCGCCAAGTGCGGTTGCCACGCCTTTACCACCTTTGAAGTGGAAGAAGATCGGATACATATGGCCAAGACACGCCGCAATTGCCACAACCCCAAGAATGATTGGGTCGATCTTGAGGTAGTAGCCAAGCCAGACAGGGATAGTGCCTTTCAGCATGTCACACAAAAGGACGGCAGCTGCTGCGCCTTTACCGCCAACACGCAGGACATTGGTTGCTCCTGGGTTGTTAGAACCTACTGTTCGAGGATCTGGGAGCCTCAAAACTCGGCATATCAAGACCGCACTAGAGATTGAACCTAGTAAGTAGGCAGCAATGATCATGATAAGTGCCAATGGGGTCATGTCTGTCCTTTAACGGTTATACGCCTAACGATGGGAAAATAATGCTCAATCCAAGAGTAATTGATATCATATCTCGAATTACGCAAATAATACGTTTTTTTCCCCAATTTGGGTATCCGACCTCTAAAAGGACAAGTCATGGCACTGGATAAAGTTTTCATTGAGCAGCTAGAAGTAATTACAACGATCGGTGTTTACGATTGGGAGCAAGAGATCAAACAGAAACTGGTGCTTGATATTGAAATGGCTCATGACAACCGCCCAGCAGGCAAGAGTGATGATGTGGTTGATGCTTTGGATTATTCGAAAGTGAGCACTGCAGTACTTGAGCACATTGCAAATGGCCGTTTTCTACTCGTAGAACGTGTTGCTGAAGAAGTCGCAGAGCTTATTATGACTCAGTTCTCTGTGCCGTGGATTAAAATCCGATTGGCTAAACCTGGCGCAGTGCCACAAGCAAAAGCCGTTGGTGTGATCATCGAACGAGGTCAAGCATGACAGTAGCCTATGTTGGTGTTGGCACGAACATAGACCGCGACAAGCATGCAAGGGTGGCATGGACAGAGCTTCAATCGTTAGGGACTAACCTTAAATGCTCTAAAATCTATCACTGTGAGCCCGTCGGTTTTAATAGCCATCCGTTTTATAACTTTGTGATAGAGCTCGACACGTCACTCTCATTGACTGAATTTTCACAGCAGCTGCGTAAAATTGAGTTTAAATGGGGTCGCTCTCAAGATGCGCACAAACTACAAGATCGAAAACTCGATCTTGATATTGTGCTGTTTGGAGAGGAGGTTTCTGAGCGTGAGCCAGAATTACCACGCAGTGATATCTACAAATATCCTTTTGTAACACAACCGCTTTATGATCTTTGTCCTGCGCGAGTGATCCCGCAAGACGGAAGAACCGTCAGTGAAATATGGCAGAAGATGCAGCAATTAGACTCGCTCTCTGTCGTAGATATAAAACTATAATTTTTAAGGTAAGTAATGAGTTATTTTGAAGCGTTTATATTGGCGTTGGTGCAAGGCTTTACAGAGTTTTTACCTATTTCCAGTTCTGCACACCTAATCCTTCCTTCTGCTGTTTTAGGCTGGGAAGATCAAGGTTTGGCCTTTGATGTCGCTGTCCACGTTGGTACTTTGGCAGCTGTTGTTATCTATTTCCGTAAAGAAGTGGTCTCTCTGTTGAGCGCATTCTTTGGTTCAGTGTTTAAAGGCGATCGCAGTAAAGAAGCGAAGTTAGCGTGGATGATCATTCTCGCGACGATTCCTGCGTGTATCTTTGGCTTGTTGATGAAAGATATTGTTGAGCTTTACTTACGCAGTGCGTGGGTGATCGCGACGACAACGGTTATCTTTGGTCTATTGCTATGGTGGGTGGACAAGAACTCAAGCCTGCGCGATGACGAATACCAAGCGGGTTGGAAAAAGGCGCTGTTTATTGGTCTTGCTCAAGCAATGGCGATCATTCCGGGCACGTCTCGTTCTGGCGCAACCATTACCGCGGCGCTTTACCTTGGTTTCACACGTGAAGCAGCGGCTCGATTCTCTTTCTTGATGTCTATCCCAATCATCACTCTGGCTGGTGGTTATTTAGGTCTTAAGTTGGTGACAAGCGGTGACCCAATCCATGTTGGCACTTTGCTAACGGGTGTTGCGGTGTCTTTCATCAGTGCTTACATCTGTATTCACTTCTTCTTGAAGCTTATCTCTCGTATGGGCATGACACCGTTCGTTATCTACCGACTGATTCTAGGTTGTGGTCTGTTTGCTTTCTTAATGATGCAGTAACAGACACAGGCAACGGTCTCGCTGTAAGAATTGAAACAAAAGGCCCGCTTAACTGCGGGCTTTTTAATACGTTTTAGTTAGTGCGGTGACGATTAACTGCTAGCAAGTTCTGATAGAGCGTTTTCAATTGCGATGGCTCTGCGTTTCTCTTGTTCTTCTCGAATATCTTTACCTTTAAAGCCATCGGCAATAATCGCCTTAACTTCGACTTGAAGCGCCGCTTGGTAGGCGACTTCAAAGCGCGCTTTTTGAGGATAAGGCTGATCTTCTAATCCTTTTCGGCCTGCGTGGTCGGCCTGGCAGCAAAGTAGTATATCGTCGAGCCTATCTGGCTTACGCCAAACATCGAACTTGTTGATAACCTTGAGAAAGGTGGTTGGTTTGAGCTCGCCTGCGCGGTGGATATTAGAATGTTGCTCGCACACTAACAACGCAAGGTCTCTGAACTCATTGGGCACTCTCACTCGCTCACACAGTTTCTTGATTATCTTAACACCTGTGTGGCAGTGCATTTTATGGCTTGGCCATTCAGCTTGTGGTGTGACGCCTTTACCTAAGTCATGCACTTGAGCTGCAAAGCGTACCGGTAGCGATGGGCTTAATAGTGCGGCTTGCTGAGCAACCATCAGAGTGTGAATACCCGTGTCGATTTCAGGGTGCCATTTTTCAGGTTGAGGGACGCCAAATAGAGCGTCAATCTCAGGTAATACGACTGCCAATGCACCACACTCTTTCAATACAGAGAGGAACACTTCAGGGTGCGGTGTACTAAGAGACTTATGCCACTCTTGCCAAACTCGCTCTGCAGTAAGGTGTGCCAGCTCACCAGATTGGACGATCTCACTCATCATATCCATGGTTTCAGGTGCAACCGTGAAGTTAAGATGGTGAAGCTTGGCGGCGAAGCGAGCCACACGCAGTACACGAAGAGGGTCTTCAACAAAAGCGTCTGAAACGTGTCTTAAGATACGATCCGAGAGATCTTTCTGGCCATGATAAGGATCGTGAAGTTGGCCTTTATCATCTTGAGCTATAGAGTTGATGGTCAGATCTCGACGCATCAGGTCTTCTTCCAAACTCACGTCTGGCGCGAAGTAACATTCGAAGCCTGTGTAACCAGAGCCTGATTTTCTCTCAGTGCGAGCCAGTGCGTGCTCTTCTTTGGTTTTTGGGTGCAAGAATACCGGGAAATCTTTTCCCACAGCAGTAAAGCCAAGGTTTTCCATCTCTTGAGGGGTACTCCCTACCACGACCCAATCTCTATCATAACTATCAATATTGAGCAGCTTATCGCGCACTGCTCCACCGACTAGATAGCGTTGTAGCCCGTTGTCTTTTGGTAGGCTATCGTAAATTTGCAACTTATCACCTCGAAATGTTTTATCACTGCTGGACTTTACTGCAAGCAATGGTACTTTCCATTAATCGTAATTATAGGGCAGCACATGTATAAGGAATATTTTGGCTTCGTTGAGATGCCATTTTCGATTGTACCAAATTCTCGCTACTTGTTTTTGAGTCAGCGCCATCAAGAAGCGATGCAGAACCTACAAGCCGGTTTAGGCGAGGGTGGGGGCTTTGCGATGCTTACTGGTGAGGTTGGTACAGGGAAAACAACGGTCGCTAAGGCGATGTTGTCTTCATTGGATAGTCATACTCAGGCTGGCCTTATACTTAACCCTACGTTTTCAAATACGGATTTACTAGAAGCTATCTGCGATGAGTTTGAGGTCGAGTACCCAGAACAAGCATCGTTGAAACAGCTCAGTCAGGCTATTCATTATTTTCTACTTGATAGCCATGCCGAAGGCATTCAAACCCTATTGGTGATCGATGAAGCCCAACACCTCGCTGCCGATGTGTTGGAGCAGTTACGCCTTCTAACAAACTTGGAAACCGACAATCGTAAGCTGTTAAAAGTACTGTTGGTCGGCCAGCCGGAATTACAACAGCACTTACAAACCACGCAGCTACGTCAGCTAGCACAGCGCATTACTGGTCGTTATCACTTACTGCCTCTTAATACCGAAGAAACGGGCAAGTACATCGCGTTTCGTTTGGAGACGGCGGGTGGCGAGCAGATGTTGTTTTCGAACCGTTCTATCAAGCTGATTGCTCAATATACGCATGGTATTCCAAGGCTCATTAACTTGGTGTGTGATAAAGCACTGCAGTTGGCTTTTCATGACGGTGAGCAGCTACCGAGCAATGAAACGGTTAACCGAGCGTGTCAGCAGGTTATGTCCTTTCAGGCCGATGTGTATCACGTCGAGAAAGCTCTAACTTCTCGTGTCGCGCCTAAGTTATTCCAAGACGCAGGGATTGCGACGTTAAGCGTTGGTCTTGCAATAGCGACCTTTAACTTCGCTCCAAGCTATATCAATGCTTGGTTGCCTACGGATGCATCAAATGGAGCAAAGACGGAAGTGTTAGCACGTACTCAGCGTTCTTTGGTATCAGATGTTCCTAAGTTGGTTGCTGAGCCAAAACCTGCCAAGTTTGAATTGCCACAACACATTCAACAACATTTGATGCAGGGGACCAATCGTTCTCTCGCTATCAAAGACTTGTATACGCTGTGGGGATATCAATCTTCACTGCGTGATGGATTGTGCTTAAGTGAGCCACAAAGTGTTTTTGTGTGTGAGCAGCAGCAGGCCAGTTTGGATACCTTGTTAGAACTTGGTGTTCCTGTGGTACTTAATCTCGACATAGACCAAAAACCAGTGTTTGCTGTGCTGTATGGCGTGTCTAAGGATTCTGTCGAGTTGCTGGTTAATGAAAAGCTGTTGGTGATGCCGAAGCAATCCTTAGAGCAAATCTGGCAAGGCGATTACGTCGCTATTTGGAAGCAGCCGCTGCGAGAGACCCTTAAAGAGGGCTATCAAGGTGAAGCGGTTGCTTTGCTTGATCTACTGCTTTCTGAAGTATTAGGAGAGGTTGTTTCCGGTAGTGATGTATTTGATTATGAGTTAAAAATGAAAATCGAAGCATTTCAAACGTGGCAAGGTATGTCTGTTGATGGCATTGCAGGTAAGCGCACCTTAGCAAGATTGCAGAGATTAGCTCAACTCGATTCGCCTAAGCTGATGTCACTAGAAGGGGGCGAAAGCTAATGTCACGTATTATGCACGAACTTAAACAGCCGTCTCACAAGCCATCTTCTATTAATCAGCACTCTCTTAGCAAACCAAGCTTCAAAGGCTACCAGAATCATCATGTTCCTAATTCTGCAAAAGGGATGAGCAACAAGCGAGGTTCATCGTTAGCGATGGGGCTACTCTTAATCTTGGTTCCTTCTTTGTTGGTGGGTGGCGTCTTGGCTTATCAATCGTATATCCAACAACAAGAAGCCGTGAACCAAGCTGCCAATGTCGCTCTGCCAGAATTTAAAACTGAATCAGACATTGAGCCTGAAATTGCGGATGCTGATATAGCAAGCATGGATGCCGTGTCTGAGGAAGAAGATGCCTTGTTCACCGTTCGCCCTGCACCGGCGAGCCAACCGTTGAAAGCATTGCCACGCCAAGAGATGTATGCACAGATTGATTCTGGCGCTAATCGTGCAAACACCGCTGGTGGCTCAGCAGTGATCTTCGCTAATGCTGATAACAACACTCAAATGACAGCCAGTTCTGAATCGTCATCCGTTCAGCCAGGCGCGAGTGATGAAACGACTGCTCTGCAATCAAGCACTGATCAGCAATCAAATAGTGACTTACAATCGGACAGTGATCTGCTGCAAGGGCTAGACCTCAGTGAGTTGCCACCTGATTTGGCATTGAAGCTTGAATCCATTATGGGGGAGCAACAAAGCACTCCTGAGCCGATGGACTCTAGACCCGCAGGGCAAAGAGGCTCTCAGGTTATTGAGTTGGAAACGCACACCAATAGCTTATCAGGAGTCCTTCCTAAGTTAGACCTACAAACTCATATGTACTCGAGCAGCGAGACCAAACGTTGGGTAAAAGTGAACGGCCAAGAAGTGGCGCAAGGAGATTGGATTGGACAAGACATTCAATTACTAGAGATTAAGCCACAATCAGTGATCATAGAGTTCAATCAGCAGAAGATAGAAATCCCGGCTCTGTACGAGTGGAAAGGTTAGCGATTTCTATACGTATTTAGATAACAGACAAATAAAAAGGAGCACCTCGGTGCTCCTTTTTGATATTCGATACTGAATTTACTGTACCTGATACAAGCGTTAAGTCTACGCCCAACCGTTTGGTGATTTTCTGCGACGAGGCATGATGTGTGGCAGAACAAGGCCTAGAAGTAGACCAATACCCGCAACACCACCACCGTACATGAAGTACTTCAATAGTAGGTCGTCTTTTTGAGTGTCTAGCTTAGCGCGCAGTTCACGGTTCTCTGTTTGAGAACTCGTTAGCTGTTGGCTAATTTCACTGTAGTTCTGTTCTAGTTCAGCAATCTGCTTGTTACGAGAATCTAGAGAGCTTGCTAGGCCAGCTTTTTCGCTGTCAGCACTCTGACGAGCATTCGCTAGCTTGCCTTTAACTTCCGTCAGCTCTTTCTCTAGCTTAGGCATACGCAGTGCCATGCTTTCTTGAGTGCTTACAAACTTGCTTTCAACCCAACCTTTACGGCCACGGTTGTCTTGAATTTGGGTGTAACCCGTACTCTTGTTAGTTTGTAGGAATGTAATCTTTTCACCAGCATCAACACTACCGATGATACGGAATGTGTTGTTTGGGCCAGAATGCATATAAGTAAATAGTTTGTCAGCAATATAACGGTCTTGTGCAAAGGCAGCTGGAGCCGCAAGCATTGCGAACAAAACTAAGCTAATCAGTTTTTTCACAGTAAATCCCTTAACGATTCAAATTGGGTAGGCGTATGAGTCAGCCTCAATCAGCAAATAATATTTAGTTTCTTTATGCGGTGCAACAAAGAAGGGAGGCAAAGCCTCCCTTTCTGTGCGTTTGAGTCAATAATGACATGGCATTTACATATCGTTACTGAAGCTCACACTGTTCTGACGCTAGTATTCACTAACGCAGTCGCGATTACATAGTAAACGCAGCTTGAATTCCGTAGAAGAACACAACAGCAAGTAGAGCACCTGCAGGTAGTGTCACAATCCAAGAAGCCACGATATTACGTACAACGCCTAAGTTTAGTGCTGCGATACCACGAGCAAAACCAACACCTAAAACAGCACCAACGAGTGTTTGTGTAGTAGAGATTGGAAGGCCAGTACCTGAAGCTAGTACAACCGTACATGCAGTTGCAAGTTGTGCAGCAAAGCCACGGCTTGGTGTTAGTTCTGTAATACCAGTACCAACGGTTGCCATTACTTTATGACCCATTGTTGCAAGACCAACAACGATACCGAATCCACCTAGAGGAAGAATCCACCATGCGATAGTACTCTTACCTGTGATTTCACCCATGTGCTCAACGGTTGATACAACAGCAGACAGTGGACCAATCGCGTTCGCAACGTCGTTTGAACCGTGTGCAAATGCCATCGCACAAGCTGTGATAACCATGAGTACAGAGAAGATGCCTTCAACACCTGCAAAGCCGTGGTCTTCTTCGCGGTTAGCGAATTTCTTCTGGATGTATAGGTAACCGCCGATCATTACAAGCGCAGAAACGCCAGCAGCCCAAACCCATGCTTCAGTGTTGCTTAGGTGAAGACCAACGTGCTTAAGGCCTTTCTTGATGGTTACAAGTGCAATTACCATTGTTGTAATGAACATGTATACCGGTACAAAGCGTTTCGCGTTAAATAGCGGGTTCTCTGTATCAAAAATCAGTCGTTGAGCACTTACAAATATGACGTAAGCGAAGAAACCGGAAATAACCGGTGTGATAATCCAACTGCCCACAATGCCTTGAACGCTGTTCCAGTCTACCGCTTCAGTACCTACAGACACACAAGCGAAGCCGATGATTGCACCGATGATTGAGTGAGTCGTAGAAACCGGCCAGCCCATGTAAGAAGCGAGAAGTAGCCATGTACCCGCAGCAAGAAGTGCTGACATCATGCCGTACACAAGTACATCTGGTTGATGAGCGAATAGAGACGTTTCGATAACACCTTTACGGATCGTGTCTGTTACTTCGCCGCCCGCAAGGTAAGCACCTGCGAATTCAAAGATCATTGCGATAATGATCGCTTGTTTAACGGTTAAAGCTTTAGAGCCTACAGAGGTGCCCATTGCGTTCGCAACGTCATTTGCACCAATACCAATAGCCATCAAGAAACCGAAAGCTGCTGCAACAATAATCAGGACAGTGCCGTAGTTAGCAAGGATATCCATCGTAATACCTAGTTGTTTGATAACAAGCGGAACAAATTTAGACGCAAAAAACCGCTCAGCGAGAGGAATACTCAGCGCATAAGTGGTTTGTTCAAAAAATGCTCTTCGTTATATGGTTAACGTATGATTTAAGATCGAGAAAGCATTACTTCAAGACGAGCGCCTACACGCTGTGCTTGATCTGCAATACCACCAACCCATTCAAGAATTTTGTATAAGAACATGATATCAACTGGATTCAGATCGCCTTCAATTGCCATTAGTTGTTGGCGTAGTTCGATCTGCATCGCATCCGTGTCATCTTCAATTACATCTAATTGATGAATCATTTCGGCAACGAGTGTTACTTCACGGCCTTTAAAGCCAGTCTCAAGTAATTCGTCTAATTCATTGATTACGTTTTGTGCTTGGTTCGCTGCATCTAGACAACGTTTAACGTAAGCGATGAAGTTTTCTTGCATAGGAGCAGGAATGACAAGTTGACGACCATATACACGGCCAGCAATGTCTTTCGCTAGGTTTGCGAGTTTGTCTTGTTGAGTTAATAGCTCCAACATATCGGTGCGATCAACTGGCATAAACAAACCACGAGGAAGTTTAAGGCGAATTTCACGTTTTAGTACGTCAGCTTCTTTCTCAAGGTGAGAAATTTGAGCTCGAATTTCTGATGCTTTTTCCCAGTCACCTTTTGAAGAAACTTCAAAGAAATTAACTAGGTGAGAACAACATTCGTTCACGCATACTACGTGACGCTGCAAAGGTTTAATTGGGGACTTTGCAAATAACCCCATAATTGTATTTACTGGCATGGTCATCCAACCTAATAAATAATAACCTTAAAACAACATACACCATATTCATGGTGAAATGTTAAGCGATGGCTACAAAGTCGCGCATGTTAACCTAATCAATCTCTCATTAAAACTGTTTTAGATCATCATAAGGGCGATATTTCTGACTTGCCGACTTTTCAAATTGGCAATATCCTGTCCCTATCTTCACAGAAAGGTATAACTATGGAAACCGAGATAGAACTGAAGTTTTTTGTTTCTCCTGAATTTTCAGAGACTTTACGCAATAAAATTGCTGAAACTAAAGTACTTCAGCACAGTTGTCGTGAGCTAGGTAACATCTACTTTGACACCGCTGACAACTGGCTACGTAAGCACGATACAGGCTTACGCATTCGACGCTTTGATGACGTATTTGTACAAACCGTAAAGACTGCTGGTCGTGTGGTTGCTGGCCTGCATCAAAGGCCTGAATACAATGCAGAACACGACAGCAACGAACCTAAGTTAGCCCTGCACCCAGAGGATATCTGGCCAGCAGGTAAAGACATCGAAACGTTGCAAGCTGAGCTGACTCCTCTGTTCTCTACCAACTTCACGCGTGAGCAGTGGTTGATTGGTATGCCTGATGGTAGCCAAGTCGAGGTCGCATTCGATCAAGGCTTTGTTGAATCAGGCGACCTGCAAGAACCGATTTGCGAAGTCGAATTGGAACTTAAATCCGGTCAAACGGATGCGCTATTTACATTGTCTCGCCAATTCTGCGAACAAGGTGGCATGCGTTTGGGTAACCTAAGTAAAGCAGCTAAGGGTTACCGCCTTGCTCAAGGTTATCAAGGAGATGAAGTCACTCCTTTGACCTTAGTTGATACTGACAAAAGTGATACCGTTGAATCGTGTTTCATTCAATCTTTAGAGCATGCTCTCGCTCATTGGCACTATCACGAGCAGATTTTCACTGAGCGTCAATCGATTGAAGCGCTACATGAGATCAGTCATTCACTGAGCTTTATCCGCCAGACTTTCACCATTTATGGTGGCATTGTCCCTAGACGTGCGAGTGCTATTTTACGTCAAGAGTTGAAGTGGCTTGAGCAAGAGCTCGACTGGCTGAAAAGCTATGATCACTTCGAAGACTTGCTGGAAGATAAAGGCCATGTACTACGTAAACTCGATGCGCGTAAGTTCTTAGTCGCTGAGCTTAAAGAGATGCAAGAGCAACTGCCAGATCGTGAAGATCTGCTTACCTTGCTGAGCTCTGCTCGTTACACCGGTTTATTGTTAGATTTGAGCCGTTGGATCTTGTCTCGTGGCTGGCAGCCTTTCTTAGATGAGAAAGCGCGTGAGCAAATGGCTCGTGGTATCGAATGGTTTTCCGTGCAGCAACTCGATCGCACATGGGCAGACTTGATGGAAGCTTTCCCGCCAGAGCGAGTGATGACCAGCCAAGCGTATATTGAGCAGCAATACCGTTTGATGCGAAACCTATATTCTGGTGTTGGTTTCGCGAGTTTGTATGATGACGCTGAGCGAAACAGTTTCCGTTTACCTTGGGCCGATATGGTGCAAGGCATTGATGACTTGCTGGCACTTAAAACATTAGAGCCTTTGACTGAGAAGCTGGAAGGCGATGAGAAGCTTCAGCTAGAGCGTTGGTTAGCTCGTCAAGAAGTGTCCATTCTGCATGCGATGGAACAGACACGCCAAATCAGTGTTGAGGTTGAGCCATACTGGCAAGACTAAACTCGATACCTGTATCAATAGAAGTATGAATTTGAAAATAGGGCTCCGGCCCTATTTTTTTGTTTGTTGCTCAAGTTTTTCGAGTCGCTCTAAGATTTTCTGTTGCTGCTCGATGATCTTCTCAAGGTGTTTCTCTTTGTTTTCCGCTTGTTGATTCTCATGATGAGTTGGGGAGGTGATCAAAGAAGTAATCAAGCCTGAAATCATACCAAACACACCGACACCACAGATGATCACCATTGAAGCCACTAACTGACCGGAAGTTGTCACTGGGTAATGGTCGCCATAACCCACAGTACTGATGGTCACAAACGCCCACCATAAAGCATCATGACCTGTAGTGATGTTGGCGTTCGGATCTTTGTGTTCCAATAGCAGGATCGTGCCAGCACCGATAGTCAGTAAGATCACCAAAAGCAGAATGATGGAAGCGAAAGTGGTCTCTTTCCTATTACGAAATAACTCTCTGAAAATACGTTTACTTGAACGCAGAACTAAGATGACTCGCAGAATTTGAAAAATACGGGCGAAACGAAGAGGCTCGATCATTGGGATACTTGCTAAGAAATCGATCCAGTGTACTTTTAGAAATTCTTTTTTGTTTTGTGATCTAAATAGATCAATTGTGAGCTGAAAAAGAAAAACACTACAGATTATAAAATCGAGGCCGATAAGGACTTGTTTCGATTCTTTATCGATCGGTACGAACAATAAGCCTGAGATCACAAATAACGCTAAGAAAGAGAGAATCAGTGACAATAAGCTCATCGGCTTGGTGGCGTCTTTGGTATTATTCAACATTCATACGAGGCTCAAAATAAATCGCGAACTTTGACTGACATAGCCACCTCGCGGATATAGAAGCCATCAATATATAAGAATTAATGGAGAACTGACAATGACTAAACTGTCATTCAAGCCGTGGGAAAGGATAATCTCTGACGTTCGTCTCGTTCCAAAAATGGTCATGTTGATGATATTCAGCACTATCTTGATCATTTCGAAGCAGCTATGGGATGCAAGTACGTTTTACGATTCATTGCTTGCTGTAACGAACAATGCGCAAGTCGCACAACAGCATTACGAGACTTACCTAGTTCAAGTGGCTTGGCAAACAGCCTTGATGATCATTGTGTTTGTGGTTCTTCTGTTAGCAGCGGCGCGCGTTATGCTGCGCCAGACTCAATACCTTAATGACGCCATTAAAACCATGGCAGATAAGAACTTTTCAGTGCCGATTCAAATGGACTGTAAAGATGAATACGGCGATGTGGCACGCGAACTTGAAAAAACTCGCGTCCAATTGAACGACATGATCAAAACTCAGGTGGCCTCTTCTGATGAGCTGTTTGCTCTGACGGAAGTGATGACCATCAGCATGTCTGAAACCAAAGAGTCAGCTCAAGAAGAGTTCAACGAGATCGATCAACTGGCAACAGCAATGAGTGAGATGACGTCGACGGTGCAAACTGTCGCTGAGCATGCACAAAGCGCTTCGTCATTGACTGAACAGGCATCAGGCCAAGCTCTTACTGGTCAGAAGTTCGTTCAAGGATCAGTGTCTAAGATGAGTGAGTTATCTTCAGATATCGCAGCATCTGCAGCAGCGGTAAACCAAGTAGAAGAACGCGTTGACTCAATTGGCAGTGTGGTTGGTACTATCCAAGGCATTTCAGAACAGACAAACCTACTAGCATTGAACGCTGCAATTGAAGCGGCACGTGCCGGTGAAGCGGGTCGTGGTTTTGCGGTTGTTGCTGATGAGGTTCGTAACCTTGCACAGCGCACTCAGCAAGCGACGGTAGAGATTCAAGACATGATCAGTCATCTACAAAGCAGCGCTAACTCTGCGGTAGAACTGATGGAGAAGAGTGTTGTTGAAGCGGCTGAAGGTGTTGATCTGGTGACTAACGCGGGAAGTGAGCTTGACGGCATTGTAAGCCAAGTCAATCAAATCAATGATATGAACTTCCAGATCGCGACCGCTGCAGGCCAACAGAGCAGTGTTGCTGAAGAGATGAGCGTCAACCTGACCAATGTACGCGAGCTTGTTGAAGCTTCAGTTGTGGTGGTTGGTGAACTGCTCGAGACCTCTCAGCTTATGGAAAGTAACGCGCAAGAACTCGACGGTAAGATTAAGCAATTTAAGGTTTAGTCCTCAGCACCCAATCTTCATCCGTCAAAGGCTAATTCCCAGAGACTGTTTCTCGGTTGTAAGCTCAACCAGATAAGTTAATCGATAAAACGCCCACATTGCTAATGTGGGCGTTTTTTATTGGCGTAACTTTGGTATAACTTATCTTTAGTTATGAAAACTCGTTATTGAAGAACTGAATCGATAAACCGATTGTTCGGCGCGCAGCTTATACAAGGAAGAAACATGCCATTGCCTTCTCAACTCATCACTCACTCCCAGTCTGCTTTTGAGCAATTATTAGAGCATCAAAGTGAAGCCATCAATACTTGGTCTGAGCCACTGACTGAAGATCTTAAACGTGTACTCGGTTTAAGCTGTTTTATTGGTGATTGCCTGCAGCGTGATACGGTTTTATGTGGTGACTTACCTAATATGTTGGCATGCGAAGAACGCGCTGAAGGATACCGAGAACGCTTGGCTGAATTACTTTCTAGTTGCACCGATGAAATGAGCGGTCAGCGCGTGCTGCGTCAATTCCGAAATCGAGAAATGACCTACATTGCTTGGCGTGATTTTATGGGTTCGTGGGAGCTAGAGCAGAGCCTAAATCATCTATCGATGTTGGCTGAGGCGATGATCTTCGAAACCTACCAATGGCAGTACGATATTTGTTGTAAAGAGTGGGGCACACCTTGTAATGAACAAGGCGAAGCACAGCCGATGTTGATCATTGGTATGGGCAAGCTAGGGGGCGGTGAGCTTAACTTCTCTTCCGATATCGATCTGATCTTCACCTACCCAGAGAATGGTGAAACCCAAGGTGCAAGACGCAGCATTGCCAATGCGCAGTTCTTTACACGTCTCGGGCAACGTATTATTAAGGCGCTTGATCAGCAAACCTTCGATGGATTCTGTTATCGAGTAGACATGCGCCTGCGTCCATTCGGTGAGAGTGGTCCACTGGTCATGAGTTACGCTGCGCTAGAAGATTACTATCAAGAACAAGGTCGCGATTGGGAACGCTACGCTATGGTCAAAGCGCGTGTGATGGGCAGTGAGATGTACCCTGAGTATCAAGAGCTTCGCCAAATGCTACGCCCGTTTGTGTTCCGCCGTTATATTGATTTTAGTGCGATTCAATCTCTGCGCCGAATGAAGTCTATGATCAGCAGCGAAGTGCGTCGTCGTGGTCTCTCGAACAACATCAAGCTTGGCTCTGGTGGTATTCGTGAAGTTGAGTTTATCGCACAAGTCTTCCAATTGATTCGTGGTGGACGCGAGCCTAGCTTACGCGGTCGAGGGTTACTCGAAACCTTAAGTGCGATTGAATCCCTTCATCTGCTAGAGTCTGAAGAGGTGGGGCACCTACGTGAAGCTTATCTGTTTTTGCGTCGCCTTGAGAACCTGTTACAAGCCATGGCTGATAAGCAAACTCAAACCTTACCTGACGGTGAATTCGAACAACTGCAGCTTGCGGTTGCCATGCAATTTTCCGATTGGGATAGCTTGATTGAGGCAACTCGCGCCCATATGGCGAATGTACATACCGTGTTCGAAGACCTAATTGGCGTTGATGAAGATGACGCTAATCCGATCGCGAGCCACTTTAGCGAGTTGTGGGATATGGCCCATAAACCCGATGTAATTGAGCACGTGTTGGAACACGACATTGCGGTCGCGAGCCCGCCTGATGCGGCGAAAACGATCATTCAGTTTAAAGCCGATTTGGCTAAAAAGACTCTTGGCCCTCGTGGGCGGGAAGTCCTCAATCGACTGATGCCGAAAGTGTTTCAAGCGCTGTACACCGCTAAGGATGCCGAGTTTGGTTTGTCGCGAGTACTGCATCTGCTGCATAAAATCGTTACGCGTACCACTTACCTTGAACTACTAGATGAACACCCTGCCGCGTTGACTCAGCTAGTTCGCCTGTGTACGGCAAGCCCGATGATTTCGGAGCAGTTGGGTCGTTATCCAATTCTGTTAGATGAACTTATCGACCCTCAGCAACTCTACAATCCCGTGCCTTTAGAGTCTTACAAGACCGAGTTGCGTGATTATCTAGCCCGTATCCCTGAAGATGATATGGAGCAACAGATGGAAGGTCTGCGTCAGTTTAAGCAGACCTGTATATTGAGAATTGCAGCCGCGGATATTGCGGGTGCTCTACCTGTCATGAAGGTCAGTGATCACCTGACCTACTTAGCAGAAGCCATTGTGGAGGCGGGGGTCAATCAAGCTTGGTTACAAGTATCCGCCAAGTTTGGTGAACCGACCCATGTTAAAGATCGCGAAGGTCGCGGTTTTGCTGTCGTTGGTTATGGCAAAGTCGGTGGTTGGGAGCTTGGTTATAACTCCGATCTCGATATCGTGTTCATGCACGACTGCCCGGTACACATCTATACTGATGGAAAGAAAGAGATCGATGGACGCCAATTCTACTTAAGATTAGCGCAGCGTATTATTCATATTTTCTCGACCAGAACTGCTTCTGGCATTTTGTACGAAGTCGATACTCGCCTACGCCCTTCTGGTGCATCTGGTCTATTGGTGAGTCCAACCGATGCCTTTGACGAGTATCAGCACAATGACGCGTGGACATGGGAGCACCAGGCCCTCACTCGTGCTCGTATGATTTACGGTGATGACTTATTGGTATCTGCGTTTAACAAAACTAGGCATGAGGTTTTGTGCTTGCCACGGGATGAGGCAACACTCAAAAAGTCAGTTGTGGATATGCGTGAAAAAATGCGTGGCCATTTAGGCGGTAAAAAAGCCGATCGATTCATGCTTAAACAAGATGCGGGCGGTATTACTGATATTGAGTTCTTGGCGCAATACTTAGTGCTTAGATACAGCAATGAGAAGCCAAAGCTTACTCGTTGGTGTGACAATGTACGAATCTTCGAAAGCTTGTTGTCACAAGGGATTATGGACGAGCAGCAAGGCATGGCATTAACCCATGCTTATACAACATTAAGAGATGAAATCCACCACCGTAATCTACTTAATCTTGATGCGGATGTGGCGATTGAAAAGTTTGAAATGGAAAGAGAACATGTTGTTCAAGCATGGAAGCAGTGGATGGAAGCATAACCCAGTCATACAGTAATGACGGATGTACCTATCTTGATAGGCTTTTACTCATTTATCTATAGTTTAGCCTCTGTAATCAGTGTGCTAGACTCTAGCCAGATTCGATTTTTGGAGATCCATAATGAAACCAATTCTACCTGACTACAGCCAATCAGGCGTTCTTGTTGTCGGTGACGTAATGCTTGACCGTTACTGGTATGGCCCAACTGGCCGTATTTCACCAGAAGCGCCTGTACCCGTTGTAAAAGTAGAAAATAACGAAGAGCGTCCTGGTGGTGCAGCCAACGTAGCAATGAATATTGCTTCTCTTGGTGGCCATGCTCATATCGTTGGTTTGACCGGTAAAGATGAGCCTGCTGAGGTGTTAAAAAATACCTTAGGCGCACTAAAGGTTAAATGTGATTTCGTTGAGTTGGAAGACTACCCAACCATTACTAAACTGCGAGTGATGAGTCGTGGTCAGCAGCTCATTCGCCTTGATTTTGAAGACAAATTCGAGAATACGGATCCTGAGCTTGTTTTGTCTCGTATGGAGCAAGCGCTCCCTAACGTGCGCTCGGTAATTCTATCTGATTACGCAAAAGGTGCGTTGGAGCACGTGCAGAGCTTTATCCAAAAAGCGCGCGCAGCAAAAGTTCCTGTGTTTATCGACCCGAAAGGCGCAGACTTTGAGCGTTACCGTGGTGCGACTTTGCTTACGCCAAACATGGCTGAGTTCGAGTTGGTTGCGGGCAAAGTAAAATCTGAAGAAGAAATGATCGAAAAAGGACTCGCGTTAATCGAAGAGTTTGATTTCGAGGCTTTGTTGGTAACGCGCAGCGAACATGGTATGACTTTGCTTCGCAAAGGTTTGGAACCATTCCACTTGCCGACTCAAGCGAAAGAAGTGTACGACGTAACTGGTGCTGGTGATACGGTTATCTCAGTACTGGCTGCGTCTGTTGCAGCTGGTAAGCCATTGGATGAGGCGTGTGCATTAGCGAACGCTGCAGCTGGTGTCGTTGTTGGTAAGCTAGGTACGTCAACGTTATCCACGATAGAGCTAGCTGAAGCGATTCACGGCAGTCAAGACACAGACTACGGTGTGATCTCAGAAGCGGCTCTGGTTGAAGCGGTGAAGCGTGCTCGTGCGAAAGGCGAGAAGGTAGTTATGACCAATGGCTGCTTTGATATTCTACATGCTGGTCATGTTTCTTACATGAATCACGCGGCTGAGCTGGGCGATCGTTTGATCGTTGCGGTAAATACCGATGAATCAGTGAAACGCTTGAAAGGCCCTGGTCGCCCTGTGAACCCAACTGATCGTCGTATGGCGGTATTGGCTGGTTTAGGTGCGGTTGATTGGGTTGTTCCGTTTTCTGAAGATACGCCTCAACGTTTGATCTCTGAAGTATTGCCAAGCATTTTGGTGAAAGGTGGGGATTATAAACCTGAAGATATTGCTGGCGGTGCGGAAGTGATTGCGGCTGGTGGCGAAGTTAAAGTACTTAACTTTGAAGATGGTTGCTCTACAACTGAAATTATCAAAGCGATTAAAGGTGGTCGAGGTTAACCCTTCGCCTTCGAGTATAAAACCTTTAGCCTCAAGCTCATAGTCAGATTGTAAATCTAACTTTTGATAGATAATAAAAATGCCGCTCAATGAGCGGCATTTTTGTAACGGTAATCTAGTCGCTTTATTAAAGACTTTGATTAGAGTCTTTAACTAGGATTTAAGAATTACTTGCTTGCTACTTTTAGACCTGCGTTTACATCAACGATGTCTTGTTCGCTTAGTGTACCAACCGCTTGACGAAGCTGAAGAACACTTAGGATGTAGTTGTAACGAGCATCTGAAAGGTTTTTGTTCGCATCATATAGACGGCGAGTCGAATCTAGTACGTCAACGATAGTACGAGTACCCACATCAAAACCAGCTTCTGTTGCTTCTAGAGCAGACTGAGCTGAAACAACAGACTGTTCGTAAGCGCGTAGAGCACCAATAGAAGCTGTGATGTTGTTGTTGAAGGCACGTACGTCTTTTACAACGCTACGGTAAGTTGCTTCTAGATCTTCACTTGCTGCAACGTAGTTGTATTCAGCCTGTTTAGTCAAAGAAGTTGTGCTACCACCCGTATATAGAGGTACCACTAAGTTCAAGCCTAGGTTTAGGTTATCTTGATCATAATCAGTTGAGCTGTTTGATTGATCTGTAAGAGCGTAACTACCATCAAGAGTTAGGCTAGGTAGATGACCAGAGCTTGCTAGAGAGATGTTATCTTTTGCTACGTCTTGAGAGATACGAGCAGCAAGTAGACTAAGGTTCTTTTGCTCTGCTTGTTCAACCAGTGCAATCGCAGACTCAGAAGATTTGCTTGCTGAGAAACGGTCAGTGTCTAGGATGCTTAGGTTAGAGTGTTCTTGACCTGTAATCTCACGTAGACCTTCGTAGTTATTAATCAGAGTGTTCTCTGCTAAAACTTCATCAGCTAAAACAGCATCGTATTGAGCTTGCGCATCATGTACATCGGTGATTGCTGAAAGACCTACTTCAAAGCGCTGTTTTGTTTGCTCTAGTTGGCGAGCAACCGCTGCTTTTTCTGCACGAACGAACTCTAGGTTATCTTGAGCACGCAGTACTTCGAAGTATGCTGTTGCTACACGCAGGATCAAAGCTTGTTGCTCTGCTGCATACGCTGAATCAGCCTGACGAGCGGTTTTCTCTGCTGTATCTAACGAGATCCATGAAGAGCGTTGATAAAGTTCTTGAGTGAAGCCGATCGCTGCTCCCCAAGTGTTATTATCAATACTTGAGCTACCTGAACCAGAAGTATCTCTGTCACCACGGTTAATGTCGTAGTTCGCTGTTAGGTTAATTTGTGGTAGCAAATCACTACGGCTTGACGTTACTGCTTCAAAAGCGGCATCGCGCTGCGCTGCTGAACGAAGAAGTTGTGGATCGTTCTGTTTTGCTTGGTCGTAAACTTCAGCTAGCGTATCAGCGAAAGCTGACGAACTCAGGCTGCCAATTGCTGCACTGATAAATAGTGGAAGCAGTTTTTTCATTTTCCTATTCCTGCCTTTAATAGAATTTTCTCTGAAAGAGTTTAACCCAGTTTGATGGTAATTTACTCGAAACTTTGCACTTTTTTACATTTAACTGTCCACTTGTGCAATATTTATTTTTTAAAACTTAACTTTAATTATAAAATTTATACAAAAAGTTGAACCTTATCCTTGGTAGTTAACTCGGACAATGAGTAAACTATAAAGATCACTTAGTGAGGTACCAAATGCAACAGTATGATAATCAACGACACGAGTTTACTCCTCAAGATGTGGAAATAGTCTCAAAAGAGACGCTGTTTCGTGGTTTTTTCAAAATGGTCAAGTACACATTTAAACATAGACTATTTGAGGGAGGCTGGAGCCAACCAATAGAGCGTGAGATGTTTGAGCGTGGACATGCTGCCGCTTTGCTACCTTATGATCCTGTGCGTGATGAAGTGGTGATCGTCGAACAGATCCGTGTCGGAGCCCTAGAGCATGAGAACCCATGGCAATACGAAATTGTTGCTGGGATCATTGATACGGACGAATCGCCACAAGACGTCGCTCGTCGTGAAGCAATGGAAGAAGCCGGAGTCGAAGTCGGATCTGTATTGCCTATTACTTCGTATTATCCTTCATCTGGTGGTTGCTCTGAAAAGCTCGACGTCTTTGTTGGCTGTGTTGATGCAACGACAGCCAAAGGGGTACACGGATTGGACTACGAAGGTGAAGACATTCGTGTACAAGTGATGAGTCGCGAAGCTGCTTATCAGTTGGTAAAAGATGGTGTATTTGAAAATGGAGCCACGATCATTGCGCTACAGTGGCTACAATTGAACTACCAAGAATTACAGTCAGAGTGGATAGATTAACGTCATGCCAAATATCGCGGTCAAAAAACCGTATCATGTTGATCTTGCTGAATTGATGCGAGTTTACGAGACTAACTATGCCAAACTGAACGCTTTGTTACCGGTTGGGCATGAGGTTGGTGACGTTCGCTGTTACCAAGCCGTTAATATGGTGTATCAATTGACAGTGAATGAGGTCACAAAATACACCACATTAATAGATATATGTCAGAGTGATGCGATGCCAGTGTTTCCTTTGCCAAAAATGTCTGTCAGGCTATATCACGACGCTCGAGTTGCAGAAGTGTGCGCTAGCGGGGATTTTTCGCGAGTCAAAGCGAAATATGACTACCCCAACACTAAGCTTCTGCAAAAGGACGAGAAATTTCAATTGAATAAATTTCTTGGGGAATGGTTAACGTTTTGTTTAAAAACGGGTATCAGCCGAACCCCAATTGCCTTTTAATTGAGCCTATTTATCAACACTTTTAAAGTCTAAACAGTAACGTATCTGGATTTGTTATTTTGGAATTATCACACACTTCAAAATTTGATGAGAGCACTATTAAGCTTGTGCAGCTAACGGACACGCATTTATTTGCGCCGAGCAATGGCAGCTTATTAAGCATCAACACTCAAGATAGCTTTCGTGCTGTAGTCGATGGCATTGTTAGTCAGGGCTTTGACTATCAAGCGATTTTAGCAACCGGTGATATATCTCAAGATCACAGTGCTGAGTCGTACCAGAAATTTGAGTCAGGGATTCAGCCTTTGGAAAAGCCATGCTATTGGCTGCCAGGGAACCATGACTTTAAGCCTAATATGGGCAGTGTTTTACCATCACCACAAATACAGTGTGTTGAGCATGTCTTGCTAGGCGATAACTGGCAGATGGTGATGCTAGACTCGCAGGTGGTTGGTGTGCCTCATGGTCGCCTCAGCGATCAACAGCTTGACCTATTAGAACAGAAGCTGACGGAGTTCCCTGAACGTAATACCTTGGTTCTATTGCACCACCATCCATTGTTGGTTGGCAGCGCATGGTTAGATCAACATAACCTAAAAGACGCCGATCAATTTTGGGATGTGGTTCAACAGCACACCAATGTTAAAGCCGTACTGTGTGGTCACGTTCATCAAGACATGAACCGAGATCATCATGGTGTACAAGTCATGGCAACACCGTCGACTTGTGTGCAATTCAAACCTAACTCAGATGACTTCGCGGTTGATACTTTGTCTCCGGGCTGGAGAGAGATTGAATTACATCAAGACGGTACCGTTAGCACGCAAGTTCGTCGTCTGCCTCATGGGCAGTTCTTGCCTGATTTTAAGGCTGCTGGTTACTAATGAAGGCGGTTATTGATGCCAGGCTCTAATCAACAAGCTAATAAGCCATCGCTGCTTCTCTATATTCACGGATTTAACAGCTCATCACGTTCTCATAAAGCGAATGTGATGGCAGATTACTGTGCGGAGCATCGCGCTGATATTAAAGTCGTAACCCCTCAACTGCCGAGTTTCCCTCAACAAGCGGCACTTCATTTACAGCAGCTGGTGGAGCAATACAAAGAGCAATATCAAATAGCGTTGGTCGGTAGCTCGCTGGGTGGCTATCTTTCAACATGGCTGAATAGCCACTATGGTTTTAAAGCGGTGGTTGTAAACCCAGCAGTGAAGCCGTATGAGCTTCTTGCTGACTATTTAGGTGAACAAGTAAACCCATACACAGATGAACGATATGTACTGGAAACAAAACATATTGATGAACTGAAGGCGTTAGAGGTTTCGGCTATCGCTAAGCCGAGCGACTTCTGGTTACTTCAGCAAACGGAAGACGAAGTTCTGGATTACCGACAAGCGGTAGAGAAGTACCAAGGTGCAACACAGACAGTAGAAGAGGGCGGGGATCATAGCTTTGTTGATTTTGAACGCTACCCACAACAAATCATCACCTTTCTAAATCTTTAATCTGTTCCACCAACCAAGTGATTTTCTCTTGTTTGCCTGTTATTTCATCTATCAATGGTGAAATATCATAGTTTGATGTCTTAGTTTTTGAACTAGCTTGACATCATTACTCAGCTTCCAGACTATATTCCCCAATACTTCGCTCGTTCGCTCTACTATGACGGTTCATAGTAATGATTCTGCTTTAGTGAAACTGGAGCCAGCGAACTGACGCAAACTTTTTGAGTAAACTCCGTATTATGACTGAACAATATAATGCAAAAGACCTCGAGGTACTTGAAGGTCTCGACCCTGTGCGACACCGCCCGGGAATGTATACCGAGACAGAAAGACCTAACCACCTTGCCCAAGAAGTCATTGATAACTCGGTCGATGAAGCATTAGCGGGACACGCTAAGAAAATCAAAGTTGTGCTTCATGCTGACCAATCGTTAGAAGTTACCGATGATGGCCGTGGTATGCCTGTTGATATCCACCCTGAAAAAGGGATCTCAGGTGTTGAGCTGATTTTAACTAAGCTCCACTCTGGCGGTAAATTCTCAAACAACAACTACAAGTTTTCTGGTGGTTTGCACGGTGTAGGTATCTCGGTCGTAAACGCGCTGTCAAAACGTGTTGAAGTAACGGTTCGTCGTGATGGTCAAGTGCATGAGATCGCCCTTGAAGGTGGTCATGCTGTTACTGACCTGACAGTGACAGGAACTTGTGGTCACCGCAATACTGGTACTACGGTGCATTTCTGGCCGGATCCAAAGTATTTCGATAGCTCTAAATTTTCGACACTTCGTCTTATCAATAACCTACGAGCAAAAGCGGTACTTTGCCCTGGTTTAGAAATTACCTTTGTTGATAAAGTTGGTGGTGAAGAGCATAAATGGTTCTATGAAGATGGTCTAAAAGACTATCTAGCTGAGGGCGTAAAAGGTTACACCTTATTGCCTGAAGACCCATATGTTGGTGAGTTCGTTGCTGAAACGGAAATGGCTAACTGGGCAATCATTTGGCAGCCAGAAGGCGGTGATATGATCACCGAGAGTTACGTGAACTTAGTACCAACCAAGCAAGGTGGTACGCACGTAAATGGTCTTCGTCAAGGTTTGCTTGATGCAATGCGTGAGTTCTGTGAATTCCGTAACCTACTACCACGTGGCGTTAAGCTAACGGGTGATGACATCTTCGATCGCTGTTCATACGTACTATCGGTGAAGATGCAAGATCCGCAGTTTGCTGGTCAAACAAAAGAGCGTCTATCTTCTCGTCAAACCGCAGCGTTTGTTTCTGGTGTTGTAAAAGATGCCTTCAGCCTATGGTTGAATGAAAAACCGCAACTGGCAGAGCAATTGGCTGAAGCTTGTATTGCCAATGCTCACCGCCGTATGCGCGCGAGTAAGAAAGTTGTTCGTAAAAAGATCGCATCTGGCCCAGCGTTGCCGGGTAAATTAACTGACTGCTCAGTTCAAGATTTAAGTCGCACCGAAATCTTCTTCGTGGAAGGGGATTCGGCGGGTGGTTCTGCTAAGCAAGCTCGTGATCGTGAGTTCCAAGCGGTAATGCCACTGCGTGGTAAAATCCTAAATACATGGGAAGTGTCAGCAGACCAAGTCTTGGCTTCACAAGAAGTACACGATATCTCGGTTGCTCTGGGTATCGACCCTGATAACGATGACTTGTCGGGCCTGCGTTACGGTAAGATCTGTATCCTTGCCGATGCGGACTCGGATGGTCTTCATATCGCGACACTGCTATGTGCACTGTTTACTCGCCATTTCCATGCATTAGTTGAAGCGGGTCATATCTATGTGGCAATGCCTCCTCTGTATCGTATCGATTGCGGTAAAGAAGTGTTCTACGCACTTGATGACGCAGAGAAAGACGGTGTGCTTGAGCGACTATCGCAGAAGAAAGCCAAGATCAACGTGCAACGATTCAAAGGTCTGGGTGAAATGAACCCACTTCAGTTGCGTGAAACCACCATGGATCCAAACACTCGTCGCCTTGTGCAGTTAACGATTGATGACAGCGAAGCAACCAACGAGATGATGGACATGCTGCTTGGTAAGAAACGTGCAGATGATCGCCGTACATGGCTACAGACTAACGGTGATATGGCCGAGGTATAATGGATGTCTAACGAAATTACATATGATGGCGTTGAACAGCTGCCAATGCGCAAGTTCACCGAAGATGCCTACTTAAATTACTCAATGTACGTGATCATGGATCGTGCATTGCCGTATATCGGTGATGGCTTGAAGCCAGTACAGCGTCGTATTATCTACGCGATGTCTGAGCTAGGCTTATCGGCTGCATCGAAATACAAAAAATCAGCACGTACCGTTGGTGACGTATTAGGTAAGTATCACCCACATGGTGACTCTGCTTGTTACGAAGCGATGGTATTGATGGCGCAGCCTTTCTCTTACCGCTACCCATTGGTAGATGGTCAAGGTAACTGGGGTGCTCCTGATGATCCGAAATCGTTCGCTGCGATGCGTTATACCGAAGCCAAATTATCTAAGTTTGCTGAAGTTCTTCTAGGTGAACTAGGTCAAGGCACTGTTGACTGGCAACCAAACTTTGATGGCACGATGAAAGAGCCTCAAATGTTGCCTGCTCGCCTACCTCACATCCTACTTAACGGTATTACAGGTATCGCGGTAGGTATGGCGACCGATATTCCACCACACAACGTGCGTGAAGTCGCTAATGCAGCCATTCACCTAATTGATACGCCTAAGTCTGAGCTTTCAGACGTGATGGGTTTCATTCAAGGTCCAGATTACCCGACTGAAGCTGAGATTATCTCCCCGAAATCGGACATCGAAAAGATCTACCGTACTGGACGTGGCAGCATCAAGATGCGCGCGGTTTGGCACAAGGAAGGCTCTGATATTGTTATCACGGCTTTACCTCATCAAGTGTCAGGTGCGAAGTTACTTGAGCAAATCGCTAACCAGATGCGCGCTAAGAAGCTGCCAATGGTTGACGACTTGCGAGATGAATCGGATCACGAGAACCCAACGCGTATCGTTGTCGTTCCTCGTTCGAATCGTATCGACTGTGACCAATTGATGAGTCACCTGTTCGCGTCGACGGATCTAGAGAAAAACTTCCGCGTTAACTTGAACATGATTGGTTTAGATAATCGTCCTCAAGTTAAAGGCTTAGTTCAAATCCTGAAAGAGTGGATCGAGTTCCGTCGCACAACGGTTCGCCGTCGTTTGCAGTACCGTTTAGATAAAGTACTGGCACGCTTGCACATCTTAGAAGGTTTGCTTGCTGCTTATCTTAATATCGATGAAGTGATTGAGATCATTCGTACAGAAGACGAACCATGTCCTGTCCTAATGAGCCGTTTCAACATTTCTGAAATTCAAGCCAATGCGATTCTTGATATTAAACTTCGTAACTTAGCTAAGTTAGAAGAGTTTAAAATCCGAGCGGAACAAGAAGAGCTTGAAGCTGAACGTGAGAAGCTTGAAAAGCTACTCGGTTCAGAGCGTCGCTTGAATACGCTGATCAAGAAAGAAATCCAAGCAGATGCGGATAAATACGGCGATGATCGTCGTTCACCTCTGATTGAGCGCGCTGAAGCGAAAGCGCTAACAGAGCGCGACTTAGTACCAAGCGAACCAATCACGGTTGTGTTGTCTGAGAAAGGTTGGATTCGTCATGCCAAGGGGCATGAAGTTGACGCTGAAGGTTTGAACTACAAATCGGGTGATAAATTCTTAGCGAGTGCTAAGGGTAAGAGTAACCAACAAGCGGTGTTCCTCGGCAGTGATGGTCGAAGCTACTCCCTTGAGTCACATTCATTACCGTCGGCGCGAAGCCAAGGTGAGCCAATTACAGGCCGCTTGAACGTCAGCCCAGGTACTTCTATTCGCCAAGTGGTGATGGGAGAGAATGAACAATTATGGTTAGTCGGTTCTGATGCAGGTTATGGTTTTGTTTGTAAGGGTAGCGATCTGCTGTCCAAGAACAAGAGCGGTAAAGCCTTGGTTAACTTGCCACAAGCTTCTGAAGTGATGATGCCAAGCCCTATTGCTGACTTGGACAGTAATCAGATTCTGGCGATTACTAACCAAGGTCGTATGTTGTTGTTCCCGATTAAAGATCTCCCTCAGCTGAGCAAAGGTAAAGGCAACAAGATCATCAACATCCCTTCTGCGAAAGCAAAAGAGCGTGAAGAGTTTGTCTCACATCTTATGGCTATCCCAGAGAATGCGACGCTGACTATCTACGCCGGTAAACGTAAGCTTGGTTTGAAACCTGCGGATCTTGAAAACTTCCGTGGTGAACGTGGTCGTCGTGGTGGTCTACTGCCTAGAGGACTACAGCGAGTGACTCGCATCGATATCGAAGAGCAAAGTGAATCGTAGAGATACTTGAAACAATCTTTAGATAAAAGAAAACCCAGCCTATGAGCTGGGTTTTTTGTACTTGTGTATTAGCAGCTTGAATCATTGCTTACAGAGTTTGCTCTACAGGCGAGTATCTTCGGCGATGGTCACCTTTAAGGTTTTGCTTTCACCTTGGCGCAATATACCCACATCGATAACTGTACCAGGTCGCAGGTCGGTAACGATGTCCATTACACTCTGGCGACCATTTACTTGGTTATCGTTGATACTGACAATAATGTCTTGAGCTTCAAAACCCGCATCGGCAGCCGGACCATTAGGGTCTATCCCCAACACAACGATCCCGCCGATATTCTTAGTACCCAACATGCGTGAGGTGACTGAGTTGATGTCTTGTCCATCGATACCAATATAGCCACGAATCACACGACCATCGGCGATGATCTTTTCCATGATTTTATTAGCAAGCGGATAGGGGATAGCGAATGAGATCCCATAGGTTTCCATGTCGGTAGCTTGCTGGAAAGAGGCGGTATTGATACCGACTAGCTCACCTTGTGAGTTCACCAGTGCGCCACCTGAGTTACCTTCATTGATTGCCGCATCGGTCTGGATAAAGGCTTGATGGCCATCGGCACTGATCGAAGAACGGCCGGTTGCAGAGATGATACCAAAGGTTGTTGTTTGACCTAGGTTGTATGGGTTACCGATAGCCAGTACAACATCACCGACATTGGCTTTGTAATTAGGATTGAGTGGGATCACCGGTAGATTATCACCGCTGACTCTAAGTATCGCGATATCGGTGCGTTTGTCTGAACCGACAAGTTGCGCAGCTGCTACTCGGCCATCTTGAAGTGCCACAACTATTTGGTCTGCTTGAGCCACCACATGGAAGTTGGTAATGATGTAGCCTTTCTCGCTAACAATCACCCCAGAGCCCAAACCTTGTGTGAGCAGTTTGTTTCGATCGCTTTCAGCGTATTTACGGCTATAAATGTTAACCACTGCAGGCGCCGCGCGGCGAACTGCTTGGTTAAATGAAATCTGAAGAGAGCCAATATTATCGACTTTAGGGCTAGTGACGTCAGCGACAATCGCTGGTCTTAAGCTCGGGAAGGCGAGAAGAATAAGCGCCGCTGAAACGAGTCCAAGGGAAATAGAACGAAATAGAAAGGACAGCATGTTTCCCTCTTCAACAAGTAAGGTGTGAAGCCTCCATCAATGGATGACTGATTTGATTACAAGTGAAGCATAGCATTTTGATTGATCTAAAGAAAAGGGAGACTGAGTAAGTTTAAAGCAAACTTACTGAGCCTCCCTGTAATTGCGCTGACGTAAGACTATCGAATCACAAGATAGATAGTTCGGTCGCCTCGCTGGATATTAAGCGCCAGTACACCAGGTTGTTTTTCAAGAATCTCTCTAAACTCAGCAAGGTTCTTAACGGGCTGGCGGTTTACTCCGATGATGATGTCATCTTTCAGGAGTTGATAGGCTTCGGCTGGTGAACCTTGAGCAACATTCGATACCTTGACGCCCGTTGCAGAGTCACTCTCTGTTGTGTTGGTTAACTCAGCACCAGCTAGTCCTTCATGGAGCTTCTCAGCTTGTGTTTTATTATTGGTGGATTCACCAAGCGTCACATCAAAGGTTTTGCTCTTACCGTCACGAACCACACCCAGTTCAATCTGCTTACCAGCGCCGAGTGTTGCGACCTTAGCTCTTAACTCGCTGAAGGTATCAATGCGTTTGCCATTAATAGAGACAATAATATCGCCCGCTTTCAGTCCTGCTTTATCGGCTGCGCTGTCAGGGACGATTTGGCTAACAAAGGCGCCCTTGCTTGATTCATAACCGAGTGCTTCTGCCAATTCAGAGGTCACTTCTCCGCCTTGAACGCCAAGCATGCCGCGTTTTACTTCACCGAAGTCGAGAATTTGTTCTGTCAGGTTTGTCATCATATTAGAAGGGATTGCAAAGCCGATACCGACATTACCTCCGTTAGGGCCAAGAATGGCGGTGTTGATACCAATTAGCTCACCGTTAAGGTTCACTAGCGCACCACCAGAGTTGCCGCTGTTGATTGCTGCATCGGTTTGAATGAAGTTTTCAAAGTTTTCTAGATTCAGGCCGCTACGGCCGAGTGCAGAAACAATACCGGATGTCACGGTTTGCCCAAGTCCGAATGGGTTACCGATCGCGACACTAAAATCACCAACTCTTAGTTTGTCTGAGTCTGCGACTTTTATCTGGGTCAGGTTTTTGGCTTCTTCTAATTTTAGCAGTGCGATATCAGACATCTGGTCGCCGCCGATTAGCTCAGCATCGTACTCTCGACCATCATGCAGTTTTACTTTGATATCGTCCGCACCATTAATGACATGGTAATTGGTCACGATATGACCTTTCTCGGCGTCAATGATGACACCAGAGCCTAATCCGCGGAAGGGACGCTCTCGTGTTTGTTCTGGACCAAAAAAGAATTGAAATTGTTCAGGGATTTGCTGACGTTGTACCTGTTTGCCTTCTACGGCAATACTAACCACAGCGGGGGTCACTTGTTCAAGCATAGGAGCAAGGCTCGGTAATTGTTCATTACCCACACTTAATGGCAGTGCGGCTGTTGCTTTAATGGGGGTGATGATTGAACTTAAGCTTAAAGTTAGCACTGATAAAGCAAGCAAAGGTTTTTTCATCATAAACTCCTCTCTAGTTAAGGTCTTAACCCTCTTATACGTTTAATAAGTATGATAAGTTTCAAATGACCTGAGTGAAAGTTATGACTCAAAAACCTTTGTAAAGTTCACAGAAGTGTTAAATGTTTACGATGCTTTTGCTGTAACAACATCGGGAGCATTCATGATTTCTTTCTTCTGCTCTGTAAATAAACCGGTTGCGCCATTAGCGTAATCTTTCGGTTGTTCCTCAAGTGTCGCCTCTTTTACTGAAGGCTTCTCTTGTGGCTTGTCCGAATGGGCAGCGGCTGTTTTCACAAACGGGTTATCTTGCTCTGGCAGGTTAGGAATCAGCTCTGAGCTTGTTTTTTCCATGTGCTGGTACAGTTTTGTGTAGTCTTTACCTAATGTGTCCAACATTTCTGCTGATTTCGCAAAGTGATCAGCCAGCTCTTGTCGCTGCTGCTCAAGGGCAAACTTTGCGCTATCCAATTCTTTCTGTACGTTCTTTTGTTTTTTGTATTCAGGTGTCATGAGACGAGAAATAGCGACCCCTAAAATAACTCCGACTAGTAAACCGGCAACGGCATACATCCAAGGCATAACAGCTCCTTATTATTGTTTTTTAACATGTTTGTTACTGCTTAGTTACACGTGATACGGCTCCATGGTACTATGAGAAAGCCGCAGTATAAAGAGAAATGCGTGTGCGCTAGTTAGCAGTTTGATGCTGCATTATTCACCACATCACGTTATTCCTCGTACTGTTTGGGCTCATTTTTAGTTGTTGTCTGATATTGCTTTCATTGTGGAAATGTCGTCATGAATCCCATTAAAAAATACGAACAAGATATAAAAGAACATGGATTTCAAAGAGATCCAGCACAAGAGCAAGCCGTAAAATCTTTAGATGAACTCTTTCATCAATTTCAAGATTACATGAATACGCCCATTCCTCAACTGACTCGCTTCCAGAAATTACTAGGCAAAAAGCCAGAACTGCCACAACCACCGAAAGGTCTCTATTTTTGGGGTGGCGTAGGGCGAGGGAAAACGTACCTAATGGATACGTTCTATGATGCCTTACCGACCACTAAAAAAATGCGTGTTCACTTTCACCGCTTTATGTATCGAGTTCATGATGAGCTAAAGGCGCTAGGTAATGTGAGTGATCCATTGCCTTTAGTCGCAGACAAGTTGAAGGAAGAAGCGGACATTATCTGTTTCGACGAATTCTTTGTTTCAGACATCACCGATGCGATGATCCTAGGAACCTTGTTCCAAGAGTTATTCGCTCGAAACGCTATCTTGGTTGCGACCTCTAATATTCCACCTGCGGATCTGTATCGCAACGGGTTACAGCGAGCGCGTTTCTTACCTGCCATCAAGCTCATTCAAGACAACTGTCATATCCTTAATGTCGATAGTGGTATTGACTATCGTCTACGTACCTTAGAACAGGCTGAGATTTACCATTACCCGCTAGATAGCCAAGCGAATATTAATCTCGAAAAGTATTACGCTCAGCTCGTTGGTGAAGATAAAGAGAAGCTTAAGCAGATAGAGGTTAACCACCGTCAATTAGATGTAGTCGAAGCGAGTGATGGCGTACTGCATGGTACCTTTGCTCAGCTTTGTCAGTCGGCTCGTAGCCAGAACGACTATATTGAGTTGTCTCGGGTTTATCACACAGTTCTATTGGCGGATGTATTGCAAATGGGCGCGACTTCAGATGACGCTGCGAGGCGCTTCATTGCATTAGTTGATGAGTTCTACGAGCGCAATGTGAAGCTGATTATTTCAGCGGAAGTGGAGCTAGAAAAGCTATACACCCATGGTCAGCTAGAGTTTGAATTTAAACGTTGTCAGTCGCGTTTAATTGAAATGCAGAGCCATGAATATTTGGCAAAAGAACACTTAAGTTAGCTTTGATTATCTCGAATAAGAAATAGAATTAAAAAAATCGTGATTTTGTTCAAAAAGAGGTGATTTTTTCTTCGCTCTTCTCTATAATCCTGCGACCTACCGTTACTGCGGGCCTCTAGCGATGAGTAAAATCACGTTATGCCAAGAGTTTTCCAACACTCGAAGGGGTGATGAATGGTAACTCTTAGACAGTGGGAATACGCGAGTATTCCTTAAGTGTAAATTTTTTAAATAGGTAATTATTAGCATGAAAACTTTCGTTGCTAAACCAGAAACTGTAAAACGCGACTGGTATGTTGTAGACGCTGAAGGCAAAACTCTTGGCCGTCTAGCAAGTGAAATCGCTTCTCGCCTACGCGGCAAGCACAAAGCAGAATACACTCCTCACGTAGACACTGGTGATTACATCATCGTTGTTAACGCTGAGAAAGTTGCTGTAACTGGTAACAAAGCTAAGGGTAAGGTTTACTACCGTCACTCAGAGTTCCCAGGTGGTCTTAAAACTATCACTTTTGAAAAGCTAATTGCTAAGAAACCAGAAATGGTTCTAGAACTAGCAGTTAAAGGTATGCTTCCACGTGGTCCTCTAGGCCGCGCGATGTACCGTAAGCTTAAAGTGTACGCTGGTACTGAGCACAACCATGTTGCTCAACAGCCACAAGTACTAGACATCTAAGGGGATTATGAAAATGGCAGAGAATCAATACTACGGCACTGGTCGTCGCAAAAGCTCAGCAGCTCGTGTTTTCATCAAACCAGGCTCTGGTGAGATCGTAATCAACAAGCGTAGCCTTGATGTTTACTTCGGTCGTCCAACTTCTCGTATGGTTGTTAAGCAACCTCTTGAGCTAGTTGAACTAACTGAGAAACTTGACCTTTACATCACTGTTTCTGGTGGTGGTATTTCTGGTCAAGCTGGCGCAATCCGCCACGGTATCACTCGCGCTCTTATGGAGTACGATGAAACTCTACGTCCTGCTCTACGTGCAGCTGGCTACGTTACTCGTGACGCTCGTTGCGTTGAACGTAAGAAAGTTGGTCTACGTAAAGCACGTCGTAAACCTCAATTCTCTAAGCGTTAATTTTTCTTTACGAAAAAGTACACGCCCCCAGTTTTACGACTGGAATTGTGGTTCAAAGCTCGGCTATATGCCGGGCTTTTTGTTTTTATACCCCCTCTAAACGCTTTCCCTTCCTCGTTTTATTTCCAAATTCTTATATTTTGAAAGCTTTTGTAACCCAATGTGCGCTTTGCCTCATGATTGTTACAAAAAGGTAGCTTTATCTTGTCAAAAAGTAGGGTTTTATTTATCATTTGCCGTCAATAAATAGAACTAAATACATATTTTGTTAGCCATGCTCTTTAATCGGAATTATTTCAATCCACAAGGAGCAAATGGGAGAATGTTTGGATGAGCAACGCGCCTTTAAATAACGGTCGCAGGCGTTTCTTAACCGCAACAACAGCCGTTGTTGGTGGTTTAGGAGCAGCTGCTGTAGCCGTGCCTTTTATTAAATCATGGAATCCGAGTGCCAAGGCGAAAGCTGCGGGCGCGCCGGTGGAAGTGGAAGTCAGTAAGTTAGAACCGGGACAAATGGTTCGTGTCGAGTGGCAAGGTAAACCTGTATGGGTTGTACGCCGTGCTGAGTCGGTACTAGAAAACCTAAAATCGATCGGTGGTCAACTTCGTGACCCTCAATCTGAAGCTGAACAACAACCAGAATACGCACAGAACGAGTTCCGTTCAATTAAGCCGGAATTCTTCGTTGCTGTTGGTTTCTGTACGCACTTAGGTTGTTCTCCAACTTACCTGCCGGATTCTTTTGCAGAACAAGTTCAGGGTGTTAAGTCTGGTTTCTTCTGTCCTTGTCATGGTTCAAAGTTTGATATGGCAGGTCGAGTATTCCAAGGCGTACCAGCTCCATTGAATCTTGTTGTACCAAAGCATATGTATTTGAGTGACACTAAGATCATGATCGGTGTGGACGAGGGAGACGCGTAATGCAAGGATTGCTTGATTGGGTAGAGAAACGTCTACCCGCGATGAATGCGTATAAAAAGCATTTATCTGAATACCCAATGCCTAAGAACTTTAACTTTTGGTACCTTTTCGGTTCTTTGGCAATGTTGGTATTGGTTAACCAAATCCTTACGGGTATTTGGCTAACAATGAACTACGTACCGTCAGGTGAGGGTGCATTTGCTTCTGTTGAATACATCATGCGTGATGTGGAATACGGTTGGCTACTACGTTACATGCACTCAACAGGTGCTTCGGCATTCTTCGTTGTTATCTACCTGCACATGTTCCGTGGCCTAATCTATGGTTCTTACCAAAAGCCTCGTGAGCTACTTTGGATCTTCGGTATGTTGATCTTCTTAGTGCTTATGGCTGAGGCTTTCATGGGTTACCTACTACCATGGGGTCAAATGTCTTACTGGGGTGCTCAGGTAATCATTTCTCTGTTTGGTGCGATCCCTGTTATCGGTGATGACCTAACGCTTTGGATCCGTGGTGACTACATCATCTCTGGTGCAACGCTGAACCGTTTCTTCGCACTGCACGTTATCGCTCTACCAATTGTACTTCTGCTGCTTATCGTACTTCACGTACTAGCACTGCACGAAGTGGGTTCGAACAACCCAGACGGTATTGAGACGAAACTTCCTAAAGGCACAATGGGCGACGACTACAAAACGCAGTTCCCATTCCACAAGGATTACACTAAGAAATACGACATCATTGACTCTATTCCTTTCCACCCATACGGGACCGTGAAAGATATGGTTGGTGTGGCCGGTTTCCTATTCTTCTTCTGTTATGTGCTGTTCTTTAACCCAGAGATGGGTGGATTCTTCCTTGAGCCGCCAAACTTTGAAGCTGCTAACCCACTGAAAACACCAGAGCACATCGCTCCGGTATGGTACTTCACGCCGTTTTACGCAATTCTGCGTGCTGTTCCTGATAAGTTGCTAGGTGTTGTAGCAATGGGCGCATCTATTGTTGTGCTATTCCTACTACCATGGTTCGACCGTTGTAAAGTGCGTTCTTACCGTTACCGTAGCAAACTGCATTTGATTAACATCATCCAATTCACAATAAGCTTTATTGCGCTTGGTGTACTTGGTGCGCTTCCAGCAACGCCAACATACACGCTACTGGCTCAAATCTTTAGCTTAGGTTACTTCATGTTCTTCGTTCTACTGTGGTTCTACAGTAAAAATGAAGCGACGAAACCATTACCAGAAAGGGTGACATTCAAATGAAAAAGTGGATTGTAATTTTATTTGCTATGTTGCCGTCACTGGTGATGGCAGCGGGTGCAAACGTACCATTAGACAAAGCGAACAATGATTTAACAGACAAAGCTTCATTGCAAAATGGCGCTAAGATGTTCATGAACTACTGTTTCGCTTGTCACTCAACGCAGTACCAGCGCTATGAACGTGTTGCGAATGATTTAGAGATCCCCGTTGATCTTATGAAGGAAAATCTGATTTTCGACCCTGAAGCGAAAATCGGTGACTTGATGGTTAATGCTATGCCTTCTGATCAAGCGGCAAGTTGGTTTGGTGCTCCGCCACCAGACCTAACATTGGTTGCTCGTGTTCGTGGCGCAGACTGGCTGTACACTTACCTTCGTACTTTCTATGAAGATCCGTCTCGTCCATTTGGCGTGAACAACATTGTTTTCCCAAGCGTTGGTATGCCGCACGTTCTTGAAGAACTGCAAGGTATCCCAACACCAATCTACGATACTCATATGGTAGATGGCGAGGAAGTGACGGTTGTTGTTGGCACTGAGACTGACGGCTCTGGCGAATTAAGTGCTGGTGAATACGACGAAGCAGTTCGTGACCTTGTTAACTTTTTGGTTTACTCGGGCGACCCAGTTCAACTTGAGCGTCACGCTATGGGTTGGTGGGTAATGGCCTTCTTAGTAATCTTCACTATCATCGTGATTTTGCTGAAGAAAGAGTATTGGCGTGATGTGCACTAATTGTGCTATAATACCGTGCTAATTCCCAAATTATGTTAATGTTCAATGGAGGCTTTAGGCCTCCATTGTTTTTATTTAAAGTGTACTGGAGGGCTCCATGGCTGTAGCTGCCAATAAACGTTCTGTAATGACTCTTTTCTCAAGTGCTTCTGATATGTATAGCCATCAGGTGCGCATCGTTCTTGCTGAAAAAGGCGTAAGTGTTGAAGTTGAGTTGGTTGATGAAAAAAATCTACCAGCAGAGCTTGTTGAACTGAACCCGTACAAATCAGTACCTACTCTTGTTGATCGTGAGCTTGCTCTATATGACTCGAAGATCATCATGGAATACCTAGATGAGCGTTTCCCTCACCCACCGTTGATGCCTGTATACCCGGTTGCTCGTGGTAACAGCCGTCTAATGATGTACCGCATTGAGCGTAACTGGTATTCAGTTGCAGAGAAGATCGTTAAAGGCAACGCTGAAGAATCTGAAGCAGCTCGCGTTAAACTGCGCAACGACCTACTGACTCTTGCTCCTATCTTCGCTGAGTATGAATACTTCATGAGCGAAGAGTTTAGCCTAATTGATTGTTACCTAGCTCCGCTATTATGGCGTTTACCTGAGCTTGGTATCGAACTAATTGGTCCTGGTTCTAAAGAGCTTAAGATTTACATGAACCGCGTATTCGAACGTGATTCATTCCTAGCTTCTCTAACTGAAGCTGAGCGTGAGATGCGACTCGTTCGCTAAGCGTTTATGGATATTTCTAATATGACTCCACGCCGACCATACATGCTTCGTGCATTTTATGAGTGGCTGGTTGATAACGAACTAACTCCACACCTTGTTGTTGAAGCAACATTACCGGGTGTGCGAGTTCCAGAAGAGTTTGTTCAAGATGGTCAGATCATTCTGAACATCGCGCCTCGTGCGGTTGGACAACTTGAACTGGGTAACGAAGCTGTGACGTTTAGTGCTCGCTTTAGTGGTCGTCCACACTCTGTGATCGTTCCGCTTTACGCAGTACAAGCGATTTATGCTCGTGAAAATGGTGCTGGTACCATGTTTGAACCTGAAGAGGCTTACATGGAAGCGTTTGAAGAAGGGATTGAAGAAAGTCCTTTTGAAGAACCAGAAAAAGGCCCATCTTTGAGCGTAGCAACGGCAGACGTAGATGCTGAAGAGCCAGACTCAGATCCTGAGCCACCTCGTCCAGCGAAAGGTCGCCCAAGCCTTCGTGTTATCAAATAACGTTAGTTATACCAATCACAGTAAGTAAGTGATCAGAAATAGCGCAGGAAAAAAGCTTGAGAGCAAGGCGGAATTTTTTGATAAGTAGTTATTCTACAATCAAAAATTCTAACGCAGTTATCGAGATTTTTAACAAGCTAGAATGATAGATTATTTACTACGATTGGTATTAGATAACGAACCAAATAAAAAAGCAGCGACTCGTCGCTGCTTTTTCTTTTCTGCTATATCGCATTTAGTTGACTGGCTTACGGCTAGTTAACAGCCGTCTCTTCTTCACCGTATTCAAACGCTCGAATAACCTGTTTTACGCCAGATATGTTACGCGCAACTTCTGTCGCGATATCGGCATGCTCTCTAGTCACGAGTCCAAGTAGGAATACTTCAGAATCCTCAGTAATCACTTTTACTTTGATGCCGTTAAGCTCAGCATTCGCAAGCAGAGCTGATTTCACCTTAGTGGTAATCCAGCTGTCTTTACTGATAGCACTTACAGACAAAGGTTCTTTCACTCGAACTTGATTGTGGATGCTCTCAACGCCAGCCACTTCTTTGGCTTGGTTTTCAAAAGCGCGACGTTCTGAATCTGTGGTTGCTTGCCCCATCAACACCACTGAACCTCGGTATGAGCTTGCGGTGACACGTACATTGCCACGGAATGGTTGTTTATTGGTAATCGCTGCAACTTCAAATTCGATGTTGTTGTCGTTCCAAATCTCTTTGGTTGTTCGCGTATCCGTGACTAGGTTTGCAGTAGTTGCAGCACCAGCAATGAAAATGCCAGCACAACCAGACAGAGACAGTGTAAGTAGCGAAACATTAATCAGCTTAAAAAGCCTCATAGAGGTTAATGATTTCATTGTGATGCTCCGTATATCACTCTTCGTGGGCAGGGAAGAGTACTTGATCGATTAGGTCACATAGGCAGTGCAGTGTCACCATGTGTACTTCATGAATGCGCGCTGTACGGTGTGACGGGATACGAATCTCTACATCGTGTTCACCAAGCAAACCTGCCATCTCACCACCATCTTTACCGGTAAAGGCGATGATGGTCATGTCGCGAGTTACCGCCGCTTCCATTGCCTTGATGATGTTCTTGCTGTTACCGCTAGTCGAGATAGCCAACAGAATATCGCCAGTTTGACCGAATGCACGTACCTGCTTAGAGAAGATCTCTTCATAGTGGTAGTCGTTAGCCACAGCCGTTAGCGTGGTGTTATCTGCTGTGAGTGCCATCGCTGGAAGGCTAGGGCGCTCTGTTTCAAACCGGTTGAGTAGGCACGATACAAATTGCTGAGCATTCGACGCCGAACCACCATTACCACAACAAAGAATTTTGTTTCCGTTAAGCAAGGTCGCAACCATTGCTTGAGCGGCATGCGTGATTGCGTCAGGCAGAGCTTCTGCAGCCGCAATTTGGATTTGAATACTTTCTGTGAAACTTTCTTTAATGCTGTCTAGCATGTTTATCCTTGGGTAATCGCGTTTTGAATCCAGTCGATAGTGTCATTCGGCCCTTCAATGGCAACAATATCAAACCTGAAATCTGTAGAGTGCACCGACAAGCCTTGCTGCATAAGCCAAACATTGGCTGTTTTGAGCAGTTTCTGTGACTTCTTGGCAGTCACCATTTCAGCGGCATGTCCGTAGCGGGTTTGCTTGCGGTATTTTACCTCAGCAAACACAACCGTATTGTTATGGCGCATTATAAGATCAATCTCGCCACATTTTGCTATGAAGTTTTGTTCTATTAACGATAAACCGTGGTTAATCAGATAAGATTTTGCCACGGCCTCGTATTTATCACCCACTTGTTTGTGGGTGATGGTTGGTTTGGATAGGAACTTTCGGCTAAAAAGCCCCATGCTCTGCCCAGCTGATTTCACGTTGAACCACACAGTTGTTATCGATGGTTAGCACACCCGTTTCACCTGGAATGCTGTAACCTTGTACGGCTTTCATCTGTGGCAGTGCATCCATTAGGTAGTATGCATCCATTCCCAGTGCTTGCAGACGCTTTTGGCCGTTTGAGTGTGCAGGCCATAGGTCGTTTAGCTCTTTATTAAGCTCGTTTTTGTTCTCAACCAATAGTGGGATGTCGCTGTAGAATACGCCGGTTAGGTCTTCATACTGCTTATCACCGCTGTTGCTGCGTGAGTTTGAGAACAGAGCGGGTTGGCTCGCATCTGGGTTAATTGCAACTTCAATGAAGGGTTTGATTAGTGTTAGCTCTGAGTTCTTAGCCACAATGTAGACAGAATCGATATCACGACGGCTGCGTGGCTCGGTTTCTAGGTCTAGGTTCAGTAATCCGTCCATTTGAGCGATACGCTGTTGGCTCTCTTGCAAGCCGAATACCTGATTCACATTACGTTGCAGTTGGCGTTTGTCAGAGAACAAGCTGATAGCAACATCGTTGCTACTGTATTTTTTCCACTCTTCTTTAAACGCTTGCTCAACACGCTCACCTAAACGTCCTCTTGGCGCAAGGATAAGCGGATACTTGTAGCCTTGAGCAAATAGGTGTTTCGCTGCCTGAGCAACTTCTTGTTCAGGCGATAGAGCGAGATAGCAAATATTGGTATCAGGTTCTAGTTGCGTTGGAATGTTCAGAGCTAAAGCTGGAATCGAATTCTCGTGGTTTTTCTGCGCTTGCTGAAGCTTAGTAATGTTGCTCTTGATCAGCGGACCCACAATGAAATCAACGTTGTTCTCTTCCAGTGTCGCTTTAATCTCAGCAGCACTTTGCACGTTGGTATCCATTACTGTCAGCGTTGCATCTTCTTCGCGTTCTTTGTCGTTCATCATCGCAAAGATGAAGCCATCACGTACCAGTTGTGCTTGCTTACCGTATTTACCCGTTAGCGGCAGCAACAGTGCAGTGCTGGTTGGCTTGCTGATCTCTAGCGCCAAGATGTCGGTGATCGCCTGAGGTGTGTAAGTAGCAGCTGGGTGCTGAGGATTCTCGGCTAACCAATCCGATAAGGTTTCCTGCAGGTTTGGAAGATTTGAGTTCAGCGTCTTCATGTAGATTGCCAGTTGTAACCAACCTGAAAGCACATCTTCTGTCGGTGATGTTTTCAGTTCTAGAATCTCGTATTGAGAGTAGCTATTCAGGTTTTGCCAAATACGGTCGGCAGTTTGCTGTTGAAGCTCGTCGTCAGCCTCTAGGTACTCTGAATAGAGCACTAACTCACGGCTTGCCTCGAAATACTCACTCTTCATCTCTGAGATGTTCGCGCGTAGCTCGTGATAATCTTTCCACTGCTCGTTCGGAAGCTTCCACCAAGGCTGGAAGTTTAGTTGGCTATAAGCTTGATCTGGCTGTGAGTTATTCACCAGCAGCTGAGCGCGCGCTAATTGCCATTCCGCTTGTTGCGTTTCGCTCAGCTCTTGTTTTGCTAAGCGTTTAATCAGCAGAGTTGCTTGATCGGTTTTTCCAACTTGCACAGAAGCCTTAAGCGCCATGATTAACCAGTCGTTTTGTAGACTTCCTTTGCTACTATCCGCCTGCATCATGTAACTTTCAGTTGATTGCGCTGGATCTAGTGTAATATCAACGCTCGTTGGTGCTTGAGGACCTGAAGAACAAGCCGCCAATGTAATTGCTAATGCAATTGGAGTTAGTAAGCGTGGTACACTGAGTCTCTTATGGTTCATCGTTGCCATGAGTTCTTTAAATTCCGTATAAATTTGTATCTATATTAATCGTTGAAGTGATGGTAAACAAATGACAGATAACAAAACCTTGCTCACAGAGAGCCCAACTCTCTACATTGTGCCAACCCCAATCGGAAATTTGGGAGATATCACTCAAAGAGCAATTGAAATTTTATCAAGTGTCGATGTTATTGCAGCTGAAGACACACGCCACACGGGTAAGCTGCTTGCTCACTTCAATATATCAACCAGAACGTTCGCTTTACATGATCATAATGAACAAACTAAAGCGCAAGTTCTAGTCGAAAGGTTATTAGAAGGTCAGTCTATCGCATTAGTCTCTGATGCGGGTACACCTTTAATCAGTGACCCAGGTTACCATCTTGTCTCACAATGTCGTCAAGCGGGTGTGAGAGTTGTGCCACTTCCTGGTGCTTGTGCAGTGATTACGGCATTGAGTGCGTCTGGTTTACCGTCTGATCGTTTCAGCTTTGAAGGCTTTTTGCCGCCAAAGAGCAAAGGTCGTAAAGATAAGTTCCTAGAGATCGCGAAAGCAGAGCGCACGTGTATCTTCTACGAATCACCACATCGAATCTCAGATTCTCTACAAGATATGCTTGAGATCTTAGGCCCAGACCGTGAAGTTGTCTTGGCACGTGAGCTGACTAAGACATTCGAAACAATTCAAGGATTGCCACTGGGTGAGTTGATTGAGTGGATTGAAGAAGATTCGAACCGTAAGCGCGGTGAGATGGTGTTACTGATTCATGGTCATCGTGAAGAAGCGAGCACAGAACTGCCAGACGAAGCGACTCGTACTCTGGGTATCCTAACTAAAGAGTTACCTCTTAAAAAAGCGGCGGCAATGACAGCTGAAATCTACAACCTGAAAAAGAACGCGCTGTACAAGTGGGGCCTTGAGCACCTAGATGGTTAACGCTGAATAGATAAATAGCTGCTCAGTGTATAAGTCGCTAGAGTGCTATTTTAAAGCTTGTGAGGAATGAAGGTCGTCCCTTCATTCCTCTTTTTTTGTCTGGATTGTGTGAAATTCATGCGTTTACTTAGCGGTTTGCAGCATATTTGTGATCTCGCTAGACACTGCACTCTAATCTCTATACAATCCGCCCTCGGAGTTGAACGGGTAATCGCTGCTTTGCTGATGTCCTTCGGGAGACTGGTAGAGGGGAGGAACGTCCGGGCTCCATAGAGCAGGGTGCCAGATAACGTCTGGGGGGCGCGAGCCCACGACAAGTGCAGCAGAGAGAAGACCGCCGATGGCCTCATTTCTTCGGAAGGGGCACAGGTAAGGCTGAAAGGGTGCGGTAAGAGCGCACCGTGCGACTGGCAACAGTTCGTAGCAAGGTAAACTCCACCCGGAGCAAGATCAAATAGGCCCTCACATTGCGTTGCTCGCGTATGGGGGCGGGTAGATTGCTTGAGCCTGTGAGCGATTGCAGGCCTAGACGAATGGTTACCGCCGCGCAAGCGGAACAGAACCCGGCGTATGTGTCAACTCCACCTATATAAAGAACCCATCATTACTTAACGGTAGTGATGGGTTTTTTGCTTTATATTGACGTAAATTATTTAGATTTCCTTAGAATCCTTCATCCTGATATGAGCTTGGGTCAAAAATTCCCAAAGCCTATACACAATATGGTGGAGATACGGCGTGAAATCAGTACACTAAAACGTTAATAGAACAAATTATTGCCGAACTAATGGCTCAATCCACTCACTGAGAAGACTATGACAGAAGCATTCAAACATATTTCAGTATTGCTTAACGAATCTATTGACGGACTTGCGATCAAACCTGACGGTACCTACATCGATGGTACTTTTGGCCGTGGTGGTCACAGCCGTACAATCCTGTCTAAACTGGGCGAGAATGGACGACTCTTTAGTATTGACCGCGATCCACAAGCGATTGCAGAAGCGCAAAAGATTGATGACCCTCGTTTTACGATTATTCACGGCCCGTTCTCAGGTATGGCTGAATATGCGGAGCGTTATGACTTAGTCGGTCAAGTGGATGGTGTGTTACTGGATCTAGGTGTTTCTTCACCACAGCTAGATGACGCTGAGCGTGGCTTTAGCTTCATGAAAGACGGTCCGCTTGATATGCGTATGGACCCAACAACCGGTATTCCTGTCTCTCAGTGGTTAGTTGAAGCCGATCTTGATGACATCACATGGGTTATTCGTGAGTTCGGTGAAGACAAACACGCTCGTCGTATCGCGAAAGGCATCATTGCTTATCAAGAGAATGAAGAGAACGAACCACTAACGCGCACTGGTCAGTTGGCTAAGCTTATCTCGGATGTAGCTCCAAAAAGCTTCAAAGAGAAAAAGCACCCAGCAACACGTGCTTTCCAAGCCTTCCGTATCTACATCAACAGTGAACTTGAAGAGATCGATACAGCCCTGAAAGGCGCAGCAAGCATTCTTGCTCCTCAAGGCCGTTTGTCTGTTATTAGCTTTCACTCTCTTGAAGACCGCATGGTGAAGCGCTTTATCCGTAAAGAGAGCCAAGGTCCGCAAGTACCACATGGCCTGCCACTAACAGAAGAGCAGATCAAAGCGCTAGGCAGTGCTGATCTTAAGCCTGTTGGTAAAGCGATCAAGCCTTCTAAAGATGAAGTGGATGAGAATACTCGTTCGCGTAGCTCAGTATTACGAATCGCAGAAAAGCTATAGTCAATGAAGACCTCCAAACCTAACTTAGCCAAGATAATATTTTTTGATTTGATCTCCGTGGGTAAAGTCCCATTGGTGCTGCTTATCTGTATCTTCGCGAGCGCGATGGGGGTCGTTCTCACGACACACATGTCACGTCAGGCAATCACGCAAAAAGACATGGCATTGAGTGAGCGTGAACAGCTTGATAATGAATGGCGAAATTTAATGCTTGAAGAGACGGCTCTGGCTGAACATAGCCGCGTTCAAGCATCGGCAAAACGAGAGCTAGACATGAAACGTCCAGACTCCGACAAAGAAGTTGTGATCACACTGAAATGACCGGAAAAAAGGAAAAAGCCCCCGCGAAAGCCGTTAAGAAACCAACGAAAGAGCGAGTGAAGAGCGAAAAGGACTCGGATCCAATTCTGATTAAATGGCGTTTCAACGTCGTTATTGCTTTTGTGTTGGTTGCCTTTTCTGTACTAGTAGGTCGTGTGGCTTACATCCAAGTCATTGAACCAGATAACTTAATTCGTCAGGGCGACCTTCGTTCTGTACGTGTTAAGGCTATTCCTTCTGCCCGCGGTATTATTTCAGACCGCAATGGCGAACCACTTGCCGTCAGTGTGCCTGTTGAGGCGGTATGGGCTGACCCGAAAACCATCTTCGATAAAAATGGCATGGCCCAAATTGATCGTTGGTACGCGTTAGCCGATGTACTTGGCTTAGAGCGACAATCGATGATCGACAAGATCTCTAGCAACAAATCCCGTCGATTTATTTACCTGCAAAGACAAGTTAGCCCAGCAATGGCGAAATACATCCGCGACTTAAAGCTGGTGGGTATTGGTCTTAAAGCAGAATCACGTCGTTATTACCCAGCCGGTGAAGTCAGCGCGCATCTTATTGGTGTGACCGGAATTGATGGACACGGCCTAGAAGGTGTCGAGCGCAGCTACGATAAGTGGCTCACGGGTGAAGCAGGTAAACGTACAATCCGTAAAGACCGTTACGGGCGAGTAGTTGAAAACATTGCACTAGAAGAGCGTGAAGAAGGTAAACCACTCGAGCTAACGATCGATCAACGATTACAAGCGATCGCCTACCGAGCGATTAAACAGGCGGTAGCCGATCACAAGGCGACGTCTGGATCTGCCATCTTATTAGACGTAAAAACGGGTGCGGTTTTGGCCATGGTTAACGCACCGTCTTACAACCCAAACAATCGTGCTGATTTACAAAGCTTTAAGATGCGTAACCGCGTGATCACCGATGCTTTTGAGCCAGGTTCGACGGTTAAGCCGTTTGTTGTTCTTGCCGCTCTCGAAAATGGTACCGCGGATGCTGATACTGTAATTGATACGGGTAACGGCATCATGCAAATCGGTGGTAGCCGTGTACGTGATACTTCCAAAGTTGGTAAGGCAGACTTGGCGTTAATCCTTAAGAAGTCGAGTAACATCGGTGTGGCGAAGTTAGCACTGGATATGCCACTTGAAGCGCTACTGGGCATGTACAGTTCTGTTGGTCTTGGCGAGATGTCTGGGCTGAATCTAGTCGGTGAGACCGCGGGTATTTTCCCGAACCGTCGACGCTGGTCTAAGTTTGAAATCGCTACCTTATCCTTTGGTTATGGTCTAGCGATTACTCCGCTGCAATTGGCTCATGCCTATGCGACGTTAGCGAATCACGGTGTTTACGAACCTATCCATATCGTTAAAAGCAACGACCAAGATTTCTCAAAACAGATCATCAAGCGCGAAAATGCTGAGTTGGTTTTGAACATGCTAGAAGGCGTAACCCAAAAGGGCGGTACAGCGACAAGAGCTGCCGTGCCGGGTTACCGAGTAGCAGCAAAAACAGGTACATCTAGAAAAGCGATTTCCGGTGGTTATGGAGACGAGTACTTCGCCTATACCGCAGGTGTTGCTCCAGTGAGTGACCCAAGAGTCTCTTTGGTTGTGATGATCAATGAACCTCAAGGTGACCTCTACTATGGTGGCTCGGTCGCAGCCCCTGTTTTTTCTGAAATCATGAAGGGCGCACTGCAAATTCTGAATGTCCCTGCTGATGAAAACAAGTTTCAAGAATAGAGCCAATCAGGATTCAATATGAGTAATAGCCTCACGCTGTCATCTTTACTTTCTCCTTGGGGTGACTTTAGTTCACCTGAGCTGGATGCGATTGCCGTTGAACAGTTGGAGTTGGATAGTCGTGCCATCAAAGACGGCGATATTTTTGTTGCTGTAGTTGGGCATGCTGTTGATGGCCGTCGTTTCATTGACAAAGCGGTCTCACAGGGAGCCAATGCCGTTATCGCACAAGCTGATGCTGAAAAGGCCCATGGTCTGATTGAGTGGTTGGATGCTGTTCCGGTTGTTTACATTAAAGACCTTAACTTGGTGTTATCTGAGTTGGCCGGTCGTGTTTACTCGTCTCAGGCGACTAAGCTGATTGGTGTTACCGGCACCAATGGCAAAACCACTATCACCCAATTGATTGCTCAGTGGCTAGATTTAGTCGGCCAACGCTCTGCGGTAATGGGCACCACGGGTAACGGTTTTCTTGACAACCTTAAAACGGCGGCGAATACGACCGGTAGTGCGATTGAAATACAACGTACGCTGAGTGAGTTAGCGGAAGAAAACGCGGCTTACACAGCGATGGAAATCTCTTCTCATGGTTTGGTTCAAGGCCGAGTAAAAGCTTTGGATTTTGAGGTTGGCGTATTTACTAACCTGAGCCGAGATCACCTGGATTACCACGGTACGATGGAAGAGTACGCGTTGGCTAAGAAGAGCCTGTTTACTCAACATAAATGCAAACATGCAGTGATCAATGTAGATGATGAAATAGGCAAGGCATGGATGTCAGATTTGTCCAATGCAATAGCCGTTTCATTGCTTCCGTTGTCTGGTTACCAACAGTCGGTGTGGGCATCTGATGTCGCTTATGCAGAAACAGGCATTCAGATGTCTTTTGATGGTAGCTGGGGACAAGGCGATCTTTCGGTTCCATTAATTGGTCAGTTCAACGCATCAAATGTACTGGTTGCCTTTGCGAGCTTGCTGTCATTAGGTATCGATAAGCAAATCTTGGTCGACACTGCGCCTCAGTTGCAACCTGTGATTGGTCGTATGGAACTGTTCCAAGTGCCGAACAAAGCAAAAGTGGTTGTCGATTACGCGCATACGCCAGACGCTTTAGAGAAAGCATTGGCAGCACTACGTGTACATTGCTCTGGAAAGCTATGGGCAATCTTTGGCTGCGGTGGTGATCGAGATACAGGCAAGCGCCCTATGATGGCGGTTACCGCAGAGCAGTTCGCCGATAACATTATTATTTCAGATGACAACCCTCGCAGTGAAGACCCGGCATTGATTGTTAAAGACATGCTGGCAGGTTTAAGTGAGCCTGAAGTCGCCTTTGTTGAACACGATCGCTTTCAGGCGGTTAAGTTTGCTCTAGAGCAGGCGGGTAATAACGACATTATTCTTCTGGCAGGTAAAGGCCATGAGGATTACCAAGTATTGAAAGACAAAACGATCCACTATTCGGATCGAGAGTCAGCACTACAACTTTTAGGTATTTCATAATGATTGATGTATCACTCGAGCAGATCTGCTCAGCGGTGTACGGTCAGCTGATAGAGGCTGGCAAATCGAGCAATAGTTTGATCAATGCGGTTTCTACCGATACTCGCACCGTTGAAGAAGGTGCACTGTTTGTTGCTCTTGTAGGTGAACGTTTTGATGCGCATGATTTTTGTGGTCAGGCTGTTGAGGCCAATGCGAGTGCGTTATTAGTTCAACGAAAACTTGACCTAAATATTACTCAAGTTGTTGTTGAAGACACTAAACTTGCTTTAGGTCAGCTAAGTGCTTGGATCCACAAACAATGTAACGTGCCAACCATGGCGATAACAGGAAGCTGTGGCAAAACGACCGTCAAAGAGATGGTCGCGAGTATTCTACAACAACGTGGCAAAGTGCTGTTTACAGCGGGTAACTTCAATAATGATATTGGAGTACCACTAACCTTGCTGCGCAGTGAACCCAATGACGACTATGCCGTGATAGAACTGGGCGCGAACCACATTGGTGAAATTGCCTATACCACGCAGCTTGTGAAACCACAGGTGGCCTTAGTGAATAACGTTGCTGCCGCGCATCTAGAGGGCTTTGGCTCAATTGATGGTGTTAAACAAGCGAAAGGCGAAATTTTTCAGGGGCTTGCTGCTGGTGATACTGCTATTGTTAACCTAGAGAGCAATGGTGGTGACTTCTGGAAAGATGTGCTTGCAGACAAAAACGTACTGACCTTTTCTGAAAGTGATGACACGGCGGATTACTTTTCGACGAATATTCGCATCAACGAGCAGGGTGAAGCTTGCTTTGATATGCAGACCCCGCAAGGCGCTATCGATGTCGAACTTGGCATTATTGGTCAGCACAATGTAGCCAACGCATTAGCCGCAGCAGCACTGAGCATTCAATTCGGTGCCACGCTTGCAGAAATTAAAAGCGGTTTAGCGAATCTTATCTCAGTTAAAGGCCGAGTTGAGGTTCAACAATTAAGTCAGAATATCAAGCTGATAGATGACAGTTACAACGCCAGTGTACCGGCAATGAAGGCTGCAGCTAAATTGTTGTCGAGCTTCAAAGGTCAGCGTTGGTTGATTTTAGGCAATATGGCTGAGTTAGGCGATGAAAGCCTTGCACTTCACCGTCAAGTCGGTGAATATGCTGCCCCATTCGCTTTTGAGCATGTACTCACTTACGGTGATGATACCAAGGTGATTAGTGAAGTGTGTAACGGCACTCACTTTGCAACGCATGAAGCGATGATCGCGCACATAGAGCAGCACTTGAGCTTGCCAGAAAACGCGCCACATACCTTGTTGGTAAAAGGCGCCAATAGTGCAGGAATGAGTAAAATAGCCGCTGCTTTAAAGGAGAACTTTTCATGATAATTTGGCTTGCAGAGCTACTACAGCCACACTTTTCTTTTTTCCGTTTGTTCGAATACTTATCGTTTCGTGCAATCGCGAGCATTTTGACGGCTTTATGTCTGTCGCTGTGGATGGGACCTCGTTTAATTGAGCGTCTGCAAATGCTGCAAATTGGCCAAGTTGTTCGTAATGACGGCCCAGAATCTCACTTCAGTAAGCGTGGTACACCAACCATGGGTGGTGTGATGATCCTTGCTGCGATCATCATTACGGTCTTACTTTGGGCTGACTTATCAAACCCTTACGTTTGGGCCGTACTTGTCGTGCTAGGCGGTTACGGTGCAGTTGGTTTTGTTGATGATTATCGTAAAGTCGTTCGTAAGAACACTGATGGCTTGATTGCGCGTTGGAAGTACTTCTGGCAATCGGCTATTGCATTGGTTGTGGCGTTTGCTCTGTATGCTCATGGGCAAGACACTGCTGCGACACAATTAGTGGTGCCTTTCTTTAAAGATGTGATGCCACAACTTGGTTTACTGTACATTGTTCTAACTTACTTTGTTATTGTGGGTACCAGTAACGCGGTAAACCTAACTGATGGCCTAGATGGCTTGGCGATTATGCCAACGGTTATGGTTGCTGCGGGTTTTGCTGTTATCGCTTGGGCGACAGGTAACGTTAACTTTGCAGCATACCTACACATTCCATACATCCCATACACCTCTGAACTGGTGGTGGTATGTACTGCTATCGTTGGTGCAGGCCTTGGCTTCCTATGGTTTAACACTTACCCAGCACAAGTATTCATGGGCGATGTTGGCTCTCTAGCACTGGGTGGTGCGTTAGGTGTGATTGCGGTACTCGTTCGTCAAGAGTTGGTACTAGTGATCATGGGTGGTGTGTTTGTAATGGAGACTCTGTCAGTGATTCTGCAGGTGGGCTCTTACAAATTGCGTGGTCAGCGTATTTTCCGCATGGCACCGATTCACCACCACTATGAACTTAAAGGTTGGCCAGAGCCGCGTGTTATCGTGCGTTTTTGGATAATCTCAATGGTATTAGTACTGGTTGGCCTAGCGACACTGAAAGTTCGTTAATCCTGTATGAGCCTCTGAATAGGGGCTCTTTAAAACTATTAAGAGCATCTTGTTTAAATGGAACGTTGGCAAAATATTCAAAATGTAGTGGTTGTGGGGCTCGGTATTACCGGGCTCTCTGTCGTTAAACATCTCGTAAAATATCAGCCCCATACTTGCGTAAAGGTAATTGATACGCGAGAGCTACCACCAGGAAAGGAATCTTTGCCTGAGTCGGTTGAGCTGCATTCTGGAAGCTGGAATAGCCAATGGCTAGCTGAGGCTGATCTGGTGGTTGCTAACCCAGGCATTGCTTTAGCGACACCTGAAATTCAAGATGTGCTTCAAGCGGGTACGCCTGTCGTTGGCGACATCGAGCTGTTTGGTTGGGCTGTAGATAAGCCTGTTGTGGCGATTACTGGTTCAAACGGTAAGAGTACCGTGACTGATCTGACTGGTGTGCTTGCTAAGGCTGCTGGGCTTAATGTTGGCGTTGGCGGCAATATTGGCATTCCTGCCCTAGACCTTCTAGAACTTGATGCGGATTTATATGTCCTTGAACTTTCAAGTTTTCAGTTAGAAACTACATCGAATTTAAAACTTGCCGCTGCGGCATTCTTAAATCTGTCTGAAGATCATATGGATCGCTATCAAGGCATGGCTGATTACCGTGAGGCCAAGTTAAGAATCTTTAATAACGCGCAGTGTGCGACTGTTAATCGTGAAGACAAAGAGACTTACCCTGACCAGACAATGCCATTGTTGACTTTTGGCCTAGATAACCAAGAGTTTGGTGTATCAACGATTGATAGTACTGAGTGGTTGGTCGATCACGGTAAACCTGTCCTTGCTACCCAAGATTTAACATTGGTTGGACGTCACAATGTGGCGAATGCGTTAGTCTCACTTGCACTATTGAAGCAAGTTGGTATCGACTACAGCAAAAGTCTTGATGCTTTGAAGGCCTATAACGGTTTGACGCATCGTTGCCAAGTCGTGGCTGACAAGCGCGAAATCAAATGGGTTAATGACTCCAAAGCAACGAATGTAGCCAGCACATTGGCAGCCCTGTCTGGGTTGGAGTATCAAGGTACGTTATATCTTTTGGTTGGCGGCGTTGGTAAAGGTGCTGACTTTAGTGAGCTTGAACCAGTATTGGCGCAACTTGAGCGTGTTCAGCTGTGTTGTTTCGGTGAAGATGCAGATCAATTCATGCCTCTGCACCCATCGGCACAAAAGTTCGATACCATGCAGCAGATAATCGAATCTATCTCGCCACAGCTGGTGGCTGGAGATATGGTGATGCTGTCTCCGGCGTGCGCAAGCTTCGATCAATTTAATAATTTCATGGCAAGAGGTGATGCGTTCACTGAGCTTGCTCATGAGTATGCTTAACGTGTTGAAGGACTAACATTCAGTGCAAAGAGTCAAAGAGATTAATCAATCCATCTGGCAGTGGCTAAACCGTGCTACTCCCGAGGCGCTTTACGATCGTCAATTGGTGTGGATTGCTCTTGGGCTAATGCTGACAGGTTTGGTGATGGTGACGTCTGCTTCGTTCCCCATCAGTGCTCGTTTAACCGATCAGCCGTTTCACTTTATGTTCCGTCATGCCATCTTCCTTGTATTGGCGTTAGGTGTCTCTAGCGTCATATTGCAAATCCCGATGCAACGCTGGTTTCAATACAGTATGTATCTACTGGGCTTGTCCTTCTTCTTGCTGATTGTGGTATTAGCCGTCGGTAAGTCGGTTAACGGCGCATCGCGTTGGATCCCATTAGGGCTATTTAACTTACAACCCGCTGAAGTCGCCAAGTTATCGCTGTTTATCTTTATGGCGGGCTACTTGGTTCGGAAGCAAGATGAAGTGAGAAAAACCTTCTTCGGTGGTTTTGGTAAACCGATCATGGTATTCGGCGCTTTTGCCGTGCTGCTGCTAGGCCAGCCCGATTTAGGTACTGTGGTCGTAATGCTAGTGACCCTGTTCGGCATGCTATTCATTGCTGGTGCCAAGCTTTCACAGTTTATCGCCTTGATGGTGGCAGGTATTGCCGCGGTCGTCGGTTTGATTGTTATAGAACCTTATCGTGTTCGACGTGTTACCTCATTCTGGGAACCTTGGAACGACCCGTTCGGCAGTGGTTACCAGTTAACTCAGTCATTGATGGCGTTTGGCCGTGGTGATTGGATGGGGCAAGGGCTTGGTAACTCGATTCAAAAACTCGAATACTTACCAGAAGCGCATACCGATTTTGTATTTGCTGTGTTGGCTGAAGAGCTTGGCTTTGTCGGTGTTACCTTAGTATTAATGTTGATCTTCAGCTTGGTGTTAAAAGCCATTCTGATAGGTAAAAAAGCCTTTGAACACGATCAAGTGTTCAGCGGCTATCTGGCTTTTGGTATTGGTATTTGGTTTGCGTTTCAGACGCTTGTTAACGTAGGTGCTGCATCTGGCATCGTTCCGACCAAAGGTCTAACCCTACCGCTAATCAGTTATGGTGGTTCGAGTTTAATTGTTATGTCTGTGGCGGTATCAATGCTGCTGCGCATTGACCACGAATGCCGAATGCAACAAAAAGAACAAGCTGATAGTCAAAACGAATTAGTAGAATAAGAATCTAACGTGATGAAACAAAACAAAAAACTTTTAGTGATGGCTGGTGGTACTGGCGGTCACGTTTTCCCAGGGTTAGCAGTAGCGAAAAAGCTTCAGCAACAAGGTTGGGAAATTCGCTGGTTAGGCACAGCAGACAGAATGGAAGCGGATTTAGTGCCAAAGCATGGCATTGAAATCGACTTCATCAAAGTGAAAGGCCTGCGTGGTCAAGGCATTAGCAAGTTAATTAAAGCGCCGTTCCAGATTATTAATGCCATACTTCAAGCAAGACAACACATTAAAGCATGGCAGCCTGATGTGGTACTTGGCATGGGTGGTTACGTGAGTGGCCCGGGTGGTATCGCGGCATGGTTGTCTGGCATTCCAGTGGTTCTGCATGAACAAAATGCAGTGGCAGGTTTAACCAACCAATGGCTGTCTAAGATTGCTAAAAAGGTTTTCCAAGCTTTCCCTGGTGCGTTTCCTACTGCAGAAGTGGTGGGTAACCCAGTACGCGAAGATGTGGTTGCCTTAGCTGAACCCGAGCAACGCATGGCTGAGCGTGATGGTGACATCCGCATCTTGGTTATGGGCGGCAGTCAGGGCGCAAAAATCCTAAACGATACCTTGCCAGTAACGATGGCGCAGCTTGGTGAAGGCTTCACTGTGATGCACCAAGCGGGTAAGAACAATCAACAACAAGTTATTGAGCAATACAAATCACATTCTGTTGGTAATGTTCAAGTGACTGAATTTATTGATGATGTGGCGCAAGCTTATGAGTGGGCAGATCTATTAGTGTGTCGCTCAGGTGCATTAACCGTATCAGAAGTGTCTGCGGCAGGTGTCGGTTCTATCTTCGTTCCGTTTATGCACAAAGACAGACAACAAGCGTTGAATGCCGACCATTTAGTTGAATGTGGCGCAGCGTTAATGATTGAACAGCCTCAACTAACGGCTGATAAGCTAGCGAACACTATCGCGCAGCTTGATAGAAATGAATTAAAAATGATGGCAACAAAAGCTCGTCAAGCCGCCAAGCTTGATGCTGATGTGACCGTCGCTGAAGCGATTAAAGCTTTAGCAAAATAATGAGATTGAATTGATGACGATTGAACATACCCAAGACTTAGCGCAAATCCGTGCAATGGTGCCAGAGATGCGCCGTGTTAAATCTATCCACTTCATTGGTATTGGTGGTGCCGGAATGAGCGGGATTGCTGAAGTCTTGCTAAATGAAGGCTACCAGATCACGGGTTCTGATATTGCTCAAAACCCAGTGACTGATCGTTTAGTTAGCAAGGGTGCGACCGTTTATATCGGTCACCAAGCGAGTAACGTTGCCGACGCAAGTGTGGTGGTTGTTTCAACCGCTATCAACGAAGAAAACCCAGAAATTATTGCAGCTCGTGAAGCGCGCACACCGATCGTTCGTCGTGCAGAAATGCTGGCTGAGCTGATGCGTTTTCGTCACGGTATTGCTGTGGCAGGTACGCACGGTAAAACAACCACGACTGCGCTAGTGACACAGATTTACTCGGAAGCCGGCCTAGATCCAACCTTCGTAAACGGTGGTTTGGTGAAAAGTGCAGGCACAAACGCACGTTTAGGTTCAAGCCGTATCCTTATCGCTGAAGCTGATGAAAGTGATGCGTCATTCTTACATCTGCAACCTATGGTTAGTATCGTGACAAACATTGAAGCGGATCATATGGATACCTATGGCGGCGATTTCGAAACGCTAAAGCAGACATTTATCGATTTCCTACACAACCTGCCGTTCTACGGCCAGGCTGTGATGTGTGTAGATGATCCTGTTGTACGTGAACTTATCCCTCAGGTGAGCCGCCAAGTGATTACTTACGGCTTCTCTGAAGACGCAGATATTCGTATTAAAAACTACGTACAAGAAGGTCAACAAGGCAAGTTTACGGTTGTACGTGAAGGTAAAGCTAACTTAGATATCACGTTGAACATTCCAGGTCGCCACAACGCATTGAATGCATCGGCTGCGATTGCTGTTGCAACAGAAGATGACATCAGCGATGAAGCGATTCTCAAAGCGATGGCGGGAACGGAAGGCACGGGTCGCCGTTTCGATCACCTAGGTGAGTATGAAACAGGTAAAGGCGTTGCAATGCTGGTCGATGATTACGGTCATCACCCAACCGAAGTTGATGTGACGATTCAAGCTGCTCGTAGTGGCTGGACTGATAAACGTCTTGTTATGATCTTCCAACCGCACCGTTATAGCCGTACTCGCGATCTGTATGATGATTTCGCGAACGTTCTTGAGCAGGTTGATGTCCTAATTCTGTTAGATGTTTATTCTGCAGGTGAGAAACCTATTGCAGGGGCTGACGGACGTTCATTAAGTCGAACTATTCGTGGGCGTGGTAAGATAGACCCAATCTTTGTTGCCGATATCAACGCACTGCCATCGGCTTTAGCCAACGTAATTCAAGGCGGTGACCTTGTTTTAACGCAGGGTGCAGGCGATGTTGGTCGAGTAGCGAAGCAGTTGGAATCGTTACAGTTAGACATTAATAAGATGCAAAACGCGTAACAGAATACTGTATACAGACTGTGGTTGATCGCTCACTTCTTGCGATTGACCTAAAATTGACCAAAAATCTTATTATCAACGTTTGATAGTTTGATTTTGCTCAGTATAATTCATAGGTTAAAGTAAGTGCTTTTACCTCTATTACGAAGATAGGGAATAGAATTGCGAACCAACGACAGGGAATGCGGGCTTTGGTAGAAAGTACTTTTAGCGAAAACCGCCACCTATTCAGTTTACCATCGCTAAAGAAACACGCTGTAGGCGGGTCTTTTTTTGTCATGGTACTGCTATTCATTGGATTTCTTTTCTATACCACACTGACTTGGATGTGGGACGATCAGCGATTGCCTCTCTCCAAAATAGTACTTCAAGGCGACTTAACTTACGTAACTGCTGGTGATGTTCAACATGCCTTTGGCGAGCTAGAGCATATTGGAACGTTCATGTCGCAAGACATCGGTGTGTTGCAAGACAGTTTAGAAGCGTTACCTTGGGTTTCAGTGGTGTCCATTCGTAAGCAGTGGCCAGACACAATAAAAGTATTTTTGACTGAGTATCATGCAGCAGCAATCTGGAACGGTAACATGCTGTTGAATGATAATGGTCAGGTGTTTAATGGTGATATCGGTCTTTTGAAGGGCGATCGAGTCAAGCTTTACGGCCCAGACGGCACCAGCCAAAAAGTGATAGAAAAGTGGCGACAAATAACTCCTTTGATTAACAATCTAGGGTTAACCGTTACCTCTCTCGTTCTCAATGAGCGTCGCGCTTGGCAAATAATCCTAGATAACGGTATCCGTTTAGAACTAGGTAAAGATTCTTTAGATGAGCGTGTTGAACGCTTCATTTCGCTTTACAACGAACTTGGTAGTAAAGCGAATCAAGTGAGCTACATCGACCTCAGGTATGATACGGGAGCCGCTGTAGGCTGGTTTCCAGAGCAAGAGTTAGAAGAGAGCACAGATGACTAAGACCGCAGATGACAACATAATCGTTGGTCTTGATATAGGCACTGCGACCATATCAGCTCTGGTTGGTGAAATATTGCCTGATGGTCAAATCAATATCATTGGTTCTGGGCAAAGCCCATCCAGAGGTATGGATAAAGGTGGTGTAAACGACCTAGAGTCGGTAGTTAAGTCGGTTCAGCGAGCTATTGATCAAGCAGAGTTGATGGCGGAATGCCAAATCAGCAATGTATTTATCTCGCTATCGGGTAAACATATCGCAAGCCGAATTGAAAAAGGCATGGGCACTATCTCTGATGAAGAGGTGTCTCAAGACGATATGGATCGAGCGATCCATACCGCGAAATCAATTAAAATAGGTGATGAGCAGAGAATTCTGCACGTGATCCCACAAGAATTTACCATTGATTATCAAGAAGGGATTAAGAACCCACTTGGCTTATCTGGTGTTCGAATGGAAGTCAGTGTTCACCTAATTTCTTGCCATAGCGACATGGCGAGAAACATTATTAAAGCTGTTGAACGATGTGGTCTCACAGTAGAACAAATCGTGTTTTCAGGACTTGCCTCAAGCAATGCGGTAATTACTGAAGACGAGAGAGAGCTTGGAGTATGTGTTGTCGATATCGGTGCGGGTACAATGGATATTTCCATTTGGACTGGCGGCGCACTTCGACACACAGAAGTCTTTTCCTACGCAGGAAATGCAGTAACCAGTGATATTGCCTTCGCTTTCGGCACGCCAGTGAGCGATGCTGAAGAGATAAAAGTAAACCATGGTTGCGCTCTGAGTGAACTCGTAAGCAAGGATGACTCTGTTAACGTCCCAAGTGTTGGTGGTCGCCCATCGAGAAGTTTGCAACGACAAACTTTGTCGGAAGTGATTGAACCACGTTACACTGAACTTATGGGTCTCGTTAACCAAACTATTGATACGGTTCAATTACAGCTACGAGATGAAGGTATTAAACACCACCTTGCAGCTGGCGTCGTTCTCACTGGTGGAGCGGCACAAATTGACGGATTGGTAGAGTGTGCGGAACGTGTTTTCCGCAATCAAGTTCGAGTTGGTAAGCCGTTAGAAGTTAGTGGCTTAACTGACTATGTTAAAGAGCCGTATCATTCTACGGCGGTTGGTTTACTTCATTACGCAAGAGATTGTCAGATCAGTGATGAAGGTGATTACAGCGAACCTAAGCGTTCAGCACCTTCTATGTCTGGTTTATTTGGCAAATTGCGTAATTGGATACAAAAAGAGTTTTAACCTGAGTTGCAGGAAAAAACGGAGATAACACATGTTTGAACCGATGATGGAAATGTCTGACGATGCAGTAATTAAAGTCGTTGGAGTTGGTGGCGGTGGCGGTAACGCTGTTGAGCACATGGTACGTGAATCAATCGAAGGCGTAGAATTCATCAGTGTTAACACTGATGCACAAGCACTTCGTAAAACAAGCGTGAGCAGCGTGATCCAAATTGGTGGTGATATCACTAAAGGTTTGGGCGCTGGTGCAAACCCACAAGTAGGCCGTGATGCAGCTCTCGAAGATCGAGAAAGAATTAAAGAAGTTCTAACTGGCGCCGATATGGTATTTATCGCAGCTGGTATGGGCGGTGGTACTGGTACAGGTGCTGCTCCAGTTATTGCTGAAGTTGCGAAAGAGTTGGGTGTGCTAACGGTTGCTGTTGTAACTAAGCCATTTAGCTTTGAAGGCAAAAAACGTTTAGCGTTTGCTGAGCAAGGTATTGAAGAGCTTTCTAAACATGTGGATTCTTTAATTACGATTCCAAATGAGAAGCTACTTAAAGTACTTGGCCGCGGCGTAACTCTGCTAGAAGCTTTCGCAAGTGCCAATGATGTACTTAAAAACGCTGTACAAGGTATCGCTGAGCTAATTACTCGCCCTGGTATGATTAACGTCGATTTCGCGGATGTTCGCACCGTAATGTCTGAGATGGGTCATGCAATGATGGGTAGCGGTATCGCAAAAGGTGAAGACCGTGCTGAAGAAGCTGCTGAAACGGCAATTTCTAGCCCACTACTAGAAGACATCGACCTAGCTGGCGCACGTGGCGTTCTTGTGAACATCACAGCAGGCCTAGATATGCGTCTAGATGAATTCGAAACAGTAGGTAATACAGTTAAGGCATTCGCATCTGATAACGCAACAGTTGTGATTGGTACTTCTCTAGACCCTGATATGACGGATGAAATCCGTGTAACTGTTGTAGCAACAGGTATTGGCACAGAGAAAAAACCAGACATTACATTAGTTGCTGGTGGTAAAGCTAAGGTTGCACCAACTCCTCAACCACAGGTAGCGGCTCAAACTGCACCAAAAGTGGAAGAGAAAGTGGCACAACCATTGCAAGAAAAAACTGAGGTTAAACCTCAAGTTAAGCCGCAGCCAACAACGTCACCTGTTTCTTCAGGTACAGGCGCTAGCCAAAGTGCAGCACCTAAGGCTGAGAAAGAGAGTGGATACTTAGATATTCCAGCATTCTTACGACGTCAGGCTGATTAACAAATACCCAAAATTTGACTATCGTCGAATTAATGGTAAAATTCGCGGTCGGTAAATACTGACCGTGATTTGTAGCACTGATAACGAGGCAAGCAGATGATCAGACAACGTACTCTGAAAGAAATTGTGAAAACAACTGGTGTGGGTCTCCACTCTGGTCGTAAAGTCACACTTACTCTTCGCCCGGCAGCTGCAAATACAGGTATTGTTTATCGTCGTACAGATGTAAATCCACCTGTAGATTTCCCAGCTGATCCAGCGTCAGTTCGTGACACTATGCTATGTACAGCTCTTGTTAATGACGAAGGCGTACGTATCTCTACAGTGGAACACCTTAACGCAGCTTTAGCGGGTATGGGCATCGACAACATTATTGTTGAAGTAGATGCACCTGAGATCCCAATTATGGATGGTAGCGCAAGCCCATTCGTATACTTGCTACAGCAAGCGGGTGTAGAAACACTGAATGCAGTGAAGCGTTTTATTCGTATCAAAAAGCCTATCCGTTTTGAAGATGGCGATAAGTGGGCAGAATTTGTTCCATTTAACGGCTTCCGTATGGACTTTGAGATCGACTTTAACCACCCAGCTATTGAATCTGATGAGCAACGTTTGTTGTTTGATTTCTCTTCACAAGGTTTTGTGAAAGAAATTTCTCGCGCTCGTACTTTCGGCTTCATGCGCGACATTGAGTATCTACAATCTCAAAACCTAGTACTTGGCGGTAGCTTTGATAATGCTATCGTACTGGACGAATACCGAATTCTTAATGAAGAAGGTCTACGTTTTGACAATGAGTTCGTAACTCATAAAGTACTAGACGCGATTGGTGACTTGTACATGTGTGGACACGCTATTATTGGTGAGTTCCGTGCATACAAATCAGGTCACGGCCTAAACAACCAACTACTACGTGCAGTACTTGCTGACGCAGAAGCTTGGGAATGGGCAACATTCGAAGAAGAAGTAGGCTCTCCTGTTGCATTTGCTGAGCCAGGAATGGTTCTAGCGTAATTGTTGTTTACAGCAATATAAGATTTCGAAAACCAGGTCATTGACCTGGTTTTTTTGTATCTATTTTCCAGATACAGTGTCGTCAACATCCGAAAGTTGTCTCCCAATGAGCTGCAGTCTGGCTAATCCATCAGCAATTAGAAAGAAAAGTTCCAAGCACATCAAACAAATGGGGTTATAAATGGTTGTTGGTGTGAAAATTACTTACACTAAAGGGCATTAATTTTAACTCAAGCCTTGAAAACTCTACTCTCAAGTACAATATCAAAGATACTAGATTTATCTCAGTATCCTTGGTTAGTAACTGAAGACTAGTTCATAGCTAGTAGAGACACTGACGGCATTTAAAATAGATCGCGGACGATCTGAGAACGAAGAGATTCCAAGCACATGATTACTAAGCTGCTGACAAAGGTAATTGGCAGTCGCAATGACAGAACACTGCGCCGCCTTAGAAAAATTGTAAAAGAAATTAATAACTACGAACCAACGTTTGAAGCTCTTTCAGACGAAGAGCTAAAAGCAAAAACGGTTGAGTTTCGTGAGCGCTTAGATAAAGGTGAATCGCTAGACCAACTTCTACCTGAAGCATTTGCTACGGTACGTGAAGCGTCTAAGCGTGTTTACGGCATGCGTCACTTTGACGTGCAAATGATTGGTGGCATGGTTCTAAATGCTGGCCAAATTGCAGAAATGCGTACTGGTGAAGGTAAGACTCTTACAGCAACCCTACCAGCTTATCTTAACGCCCTACCTAGCAAAGGTGTTCACGTAGTAACGGTGAACGACTACCTAGCGAAGCGTGATGCGGAAACAAACCGCCCATTATTTGAATTCCTTGGTATGACTGTTGGCGTAAACGTGCCAAACATGGCTCCACCAGAGAAGAAAGAAGCGTACCAAGCGGATATCCTATACGGAACAAACAACGAGTTTGGCTTCGATTACCTACGTGACAACATGGCTTTCCGTGCTGAAGATCGTGTTCAACGTGAGCGCTTCTTTGCTGTTGTCGATGAGGTTGACTCAATCTTAATCGATGAAGCTCGTACTCCACTTATTATCTCTGGCCCAGCTGAAGATAGTTCAGATCTTTACACGCGTATTAACACGTTGATCCCTAACCTTGAGCGCCAAGATAAAGAAGATTCTGAAGAGTACCGTGGTGAAGGTCACTACACCATGGACGAGAAATCGAAACAGGTTCACCTGACTGAAAACGGTCAAGAATTTGTAGAAGAGCTAATGGTCAAAAACGGCCTGATGGAAGAGGGTGACACGCTTTACTCTCCAACTAATATCAGCCTATTGCACCATGTTAATGCAGCGCTGCGTGCACACGTACTGTTTGAGAAAGACGTCGACTACATCGTTACTGAAGAAGGCGAAGTGGTTATCGTTGATGAACATACTGGTCGTACTATGCCAGGTCGTCGTTGGTCTGAAGGTTTACACCAAGCTGTTGAAGCTAAAGAAGGTGTGAAGATTCAGAATGAAAACCAGACGCTAGCATCGATTACATTCCAGAACTTCTTCCGTCTATACGAAAAACTGTCAGGTATGACAGGTACAGCCGATACAGAAGCTTTCGAATTTCAGTCTATCTACGGCCTAGAAACAGTGGTTATCCCAACCAACAAGCCTATGGTTCGTAACGATATGCCAGATGTGGTTTATCGTACCGAAGAAGACAAGTTCAATGCGATCATTGAAGACATCAAAGACCGTGTAGCTGCTGGTCAGCCATCATTGGTTGGTACGGTTTCTATCGAGAAGTCTGAACTACTGTCTAACGCACTGAAAAAAGCAAAAATTAAGCACAGCGTTCTAAATGCTAAATTCCACGAAATGGAAGCAGAGATCGTTGCACAAGCTGGTATGCCGAGTGCGGTAACTATCGCAACTAACATGGCTGGTCGTGGTACCGATATCGTATTAGGTGGTAGCTGGCAGGCACAAGTTGAGAAGCTAGAGAATCCAACCAAAGAGCAGATCGAGAAGATCAAAGCTGACTGGAGAGTAATCCACGATAAAGTGCTTGAGTCAGGTGGTCTGCACATCATTGGTACTGAGCGTCATGAATCTCGCCGTATCGACAACCAGCTACGTGGTCGTTCTGGTCGTCAAGGTGATGCGGGTTCTTCTCGTTTCTACCTATCAATGGAAGATTCTCTGCTACGTATCTTCACATCGGATCGTATGGCTGGTCTTATCCAAAGTGGTATGGACGAAGGCGAAGCGATCGAATCTAAGATGCTTTCTCGCTCAATTGAAAAAGCACAACGTAAAGTTGAAGGTCGTAACTTCGATATTCGTAAGCAGCTTCTTGAGTACGATGATGTAGCCAATGACCAACGTAAAGTGGTTTATGAGCTTCGTGATGAACTGATGAGCTCTGACGATATCAGCGAGATGATCGAACACAACCGTGAAGATGTATTGGCATCAGTGATTGATGAATACATCGCACCTCAGTCTCTTGAAGATATGTGGGATATCGCGGGTCTGCAAGATCGTCTTAAGAATGACTTCGATCTAGACTTTGATATTCAAGGTTGGTTAGACGAAGACGACAAGCTTTATGAAGAAGCATTGCGTGAGCGTATTCTTGCTATGGCGGTTGATTCGTACAAACAGAAAGAAGAAGTGGTTGGTGCTCAAGTACTGCGTAACTTCGAGAAATCTGTGATGCTACAAACGCTAGACGGCCTTTGGAAAGAGCACTTGGCTGCGATGGATCACCTTCGTCAAGGTATCCACTTACGTGGCTATGCTCAGAAGAACCCGAAACAAGAGTACAAGCGCGAGTCGTTTGAACTGTTTGAAGGCCTACTAGATGTACTGAAAACAGACGTTGTTACCATCCTTTCTAAAGTGCGCGTTCAGCAACAAGAAGAAGTTGAAAAGATGGAAGCTCAACGTCAAGCTCAAGCTGAAGAAGCGGCGCGTCGTGCACAAGCGCAACATGCAACAGCTGAAAACCAGCTAGCTGACGATGAAGCTGAAGCGGCATCTCCACAAACGGTAGTGCGTGACGAGCGTAAAGTTGGCCGTAACGAGCCATGCCCATGTGGTAGCGGTAAGAAGTACAAGCAGTGTCACGGTAAAATCGCGTAAGTTTAATGAATCGTTGCTGTAGCGCATGATAGCTGCGTTGGTGGTACTCACTTACAGTCGTAAGCTCCGTTCCACCGCCTTGCTCTCATACACTACAACTTAGCTTCATAAAACTGACAAATAGAATATAAAGAGTCGCTTAGGCGGCTCTTTTTGTATGTAAATTTCATGGCTTACTTTGTTACGCAAGGAAGTTGTCATTCCCTATAGCGAGGAGTGAGCGTAGTAGGGAATCTTGTTTAGTTAGGCTCGCGTAGTTTTAGATCCCCAACTCAGTCGTTCCTCTTTCTTGAGGATGACGTATTTAGGGACTATGTGAGTTCAGCGTTTTATTAAGGAACACCATCAATGAAAAGAATCCATATCGTAGCGGGTATTATCTTCAATCAAGATAAGTCACAGGTCTTTATCACTAAGCGTCCAGATGACAAGCACAAAGGTGGCTTCTGGGAATTTCCAGGTGGCAAGGTTGAAGAGGGCGAAACTATTGAGCAAGCGATGACTCGCGAGCTTGATGAAGAGGTCGGTATCAAGGTGACCGAGCAGTCTCTGTTTGAGCATCTTGAATTTGATTACACGGATAAGTCACTTAAGTTCGATTTCATTCTCGTGACTGATTTTGAAGAGCAGCCTTATGGTAAAGAAGGTCAGCAAGGTGAATGGGTAAGCCTAGAATCATTGAATCAATACGCCTTCCCAGAGGCAAATGTGCCAATTTTAGAGCGAGTAATAAAAGAGTTTTCGTAATTGCTAGCCTGAGTTTGAGATTGTTGTTAGTTTAAAGAGATTAATCGATTGAACGTTGCTGCAAGAGATAAGTGGCAACGGTAACCAAAACAATGGAGATATTCGCAGTGGTAAGAATTGCAATTGCAGGAGCAGCGGGCCGCATGGGCCGCAACTTGGTGAAAGCCGCTCATCATAATTCAGAAGCAAGTGTTGGAGCTGGTTCTGAGCGTCCAGAGTCATCTTTGGTCGGCGTAGATGTCGGCGAGTTATGCGGTGAAGGTCGTTTTGATGTTGCTTTAGTCGATGATTTGTCTAAAGCCATCGAAGAGTTTGATGTGATTGTCGATTTTACTGCCCCTGTTAGCACATTAGCGAATATTGAACTTTGTAAACGTCACGGTAAAAAACTGATCATCGGTACAACGGGCTTCTCTGAAGAAGAGAAGCAGGTGATTGATGCTGCTTCAAAAGAGATGGCTATCGTAATGGCACCTAACTACAGCGTTGGTGTGAACCTGGTCTTTAAGCTGCTAGAGAAGGCCGCTAAAGTGATGGGCGATTACTGTGATGTCGAGATCGTTGAGGCTCATCACCGTCATAAAGTCGATGCACCGTCAGGTACTGCGATTGGTATGGGCGAAGCTATTGCGGGTGCTATGGGCAATGAGCTGAACGATGTAGCTGTATGGTCACGCGAGGGTATTACTGGCGAGCGTACTAAAGATGAGATTGGTTTCGCGACGATTCGTGCCGGTGACATTATTGGTGAACACACCGCTATGTTTGCTGATATCGGTGAACGAGTGGAAATTACCCATAAAGCCACTGATCGAATGACCTTTGCTAATGGCGCAATCAAGGCCGCGGTTTGGTTAAATGATAAACCAGCAGGCTTTTATACCATGACGGATGTGCTTGGTTTGAATGACCTATAAATAGATATTTATGCGCTGGCAATTGCCGGCGCTTTCTTTATTTGGTGCATTTTCCTTAGTAATCTCACTTCTCCGATCTTCCTTCTACTTTCTTCTTATCGCCTTTTTGACTCCATTTCTATGCTGTTTATGTGGTCTTTAGTGTGTTTTTTGTTTTAGATCTTTAAATTATCATGTTTTCCCTTGGTATTTATCGATTGCGTTTTGTTGCTGATATTTTTATCACTCTATGGTTGGCTAAAATGAGGAGTGAAAATTAGAAAATCGTAATATTCGAGCTAAATGCGCATGAAAGTTGAACTTTTGGAGCTTTGAGGGGGTAAATTGAATTAGTCCTTACAAATGTTTAATTTCTTTTGAGTTAAATGTTGACACGTATCACGCAGATCACTAAAATACCGCCAATTTGTCTAATTTCCATAAACACGCAGTTTTTGGTGTTGCAGGAAGGTAGATTTGCAAATTAAATCAATTTTAATGCATTTTTATTTCTGGAGGTTGTCTTGAAAAAGTCAGCACTACTCGTCCTAGAAGATGGGACAGTATTTCACGGTGAAGCCATTGGCGCTGTAGGTTCTGCAGTTGGTGAAGTCGTTTTTAATACCTCGATGACGGGGTACCAAGAAATCCTCACTGATCCTTCCTATTCTCAACAAATCGTTACCCTTACTTACCCTCACATTGGCAATACCGGAACCAATTCCGAAGACGAAGAATCTTCTTCAATCCACGCTCAAGGCCTTGTGATTCGCGATCTCCCTCTAATCGCTTCTAACTTCCGTAATGAACAATCCCTTTCTGATTACCTTAAGTCGCAAAACGTTGTTGGTATCGCTGATATTGATACTCGTAAGTTGACGCGTATTCTTCGTGAAAAAGGCGCACAGAACGGTTGTATTGTAGCTGGCTCTTCAGTAAACGACGGAAACCTAGACGAAGCTTTGGCTCTAGCTAAAGCAAAAGAATTCCCTGGCCTGAAAGGTATGGACCTTGCGAAAGAAGTTACAACAAAAGAAGCGTATCAATGGAAACAAGGTTCGTGGACGCTTACGGGTGGACTTCCTGAAGCGAAAGCAGACTCAGAATTGCCATACCACGTTGTTGCTTATGACTTCGGTGCAAAACGAAACATCCTACGAATGCTTGTTGACCGCGGCTGCCGCCTAACGGTTGTTCCTGCTGAGACTTCAGCTGAAGAAGTACTTGCTCTGAACCCAGACGGTGTTTTCCTTTCAAATGGCCCTGGTGACCCAGAACCATGTACTTACGCAATTGAAGCGACAAAAGTGTTCCTAGAAAAAGGCTTACCAATCTTCGGTATCTGTCTAGGTCACCAGATTCTTGCTCTTGCGTCAGGCGCTAAGACAGTGAAGATGAAGTTTGGTCACCACGGCGCAAACCACCCGGTTAAAGATTTAGATCGTGATGTTGTGATGATTACTTCGCAAAACCACGGCTTTGCTGCTGACGAAGAAACCCTTCCAGAGACACTACGTGCAACGCACAAATCACTATTTGATGGTTCTCTACAAGGTATTCACCGTACAGACAAACCAGCATTCAGCTTCCAAGGTCACCCTGAAGCAAGCCCAGGTCCAGAAGACGCAGCGCCGTTATTCGACCACTTTATTGAACTAATCAAACAGCACACAGCGTAATTCGGAGTAGTAGACAATGCCAAAACGTACTGACATTAAAAGTATTCTTATTCTAGGTGCTGGCCCGATCGTTATCGGCCAAGCATGTGAGTTCGATTACTCTGGTGCTCAAGCTTGTAAAGCGCTTCGCGAAGAAGGTTACCGAGTTATTCTTGTAAACTCGAACCCAGCGACAATCATGACTGACCCAGACATGGCAGATGCAACTTACATCGAGCCTATCCAATGGGAAGTTGTGCGTAACATCATCGCTAAAGAGAAGCCTGATGCAGTTCTACCTACTATGGGTGGCCAAACTGCATTGAACTGTGCTCTAGACCTAGAAAAGCACGGCGTTCTTGAAGAGTTCGGTGTTGAAATGATTGGTGCAACGGCTGACGCTATCGATAAAGCAGAAGACCGTTCACGCTTCGATAAAGCAATGAAAGCAATTGGCCTTGAGTGTCCAACTGCTGATACAGCGAAAACGATGGAAGAAGCTTACAAAGTTTTAGACATGGTTGGCTTCCCTTGTATCATTCGTCCATCGTTCACGATGGGTGGTACTGGTGGCGGTATCGCTTACAACAAAGAAGAATTTGAAGAAATCTGTCGTCGTGGTTTGGATCTATCTCCAACTAATGAACTTCTTATCGATGAATCACTTATCGGTTGGAAAGAGTACGAGATGGAAGTGGTTCGTGACAAAAACGACAACTGCATCATCGTATGTGCGATTGAAAACTTCGACCCAATGGGTATTCACACAGGTGACTCAATCACTGTTGCTCCAGCTCAAACGCTGACAGATAAAGAATACCAACTAATGCGTAACGCATCTCTAGCAGTACTGCGTGAGATTGGTGTTGAAACAGGTGGTTCAAACGTACAGTTTGGTATCAACCCGAAAGATGGCCGTATGGTTATCATCGAGATGAACCCACGTGTATCTCGCTCTTCTGCACTAGCTTCTAAAGCAACAGGTTTCCCAATCGCTAAGATTGCAGCGAAACTGGCTGTTGGCTTCACGCTAGACGAGCTAATGAATGACATCACTGGCGGCGCAACTCCAGCATCATTCGAACCAACAATCGACTACGTAGTAACTAAGATTCCTCGTTTTAACTTCGAGAAGTTTGCAGGTGCTAACGACCGCCTAACGACGCAAATGAAGTCGGTTGGTGAAGTTATGGCTATCGGCCGTAACCAACAAGAATCTCTACAAAAAGCACTTCGCGGCCTAGAAGTTGGCGCGACTGGTTTTGACGAAATGGTAGACCTAGACGCACCAGATGCTCTAACGACTATCCGTCACGAACTTAAAGAAGCTGGCGCAGAGCGTATTTGGTACATCGCTGACGCATTCCGTGCTGGTATGTCGGTAGATGGTGTATTCAACCTAACGCAAATCGACCGTTGGTTCCTAGTTCAAATCGAAGACATCGTTAAGCTAGAGCAAGAACTTAAAGCGAAAGGCTTTGCTGGTCTAAATAAAGACGAGCTAAACAAGCTTAAGCGTAAAGGTTTTGCTGATGCGCGCCTATCTAAGATTCTAGGTGTAGCGGAAAGCGAAATCCGTCGTCTACGTGACCAATACGATATCCACCCGGTATACAAGCGTGTAGATACGTGTGCGGCTGAGTTCTCTTCAGATACGGCTTACATGTACTCATCTTACGATGACGAGTGTGAAGCAAACCCAACAGACAAAGAAAAAATCATGATTCTAGGCGGCGGTCCAAACCGTATCGGCCAAGGCATTGAATTTGACTACTGTTGTGTACACGCATCACTAGCGCTACGTGAAGATGGCTACGAAACTATCATGGTTAACTGTAACCCTGAGACAGTTTCTACAGACTACGATACGTCTGACCGTCTGTACTTCGAACCAGTAACTCTGGAAGACGTACTAGCAATCGCTCGTGTTGAGAAGCCAAAAGGCGTTATCGTTCAGTACGGTGGTCAAACGCCACTTAAACTGGCACGTGCTCTTGAAGCTGCTGGCGTACCAATCATCGGTACTAGCCCAGACGCAATCGACCGTGCAGAAGACCGTGAGCGTTTCCAAGTTGCTGTAGACCGTCTAGGCCTACTTCAACCAGAAAACGCGACAGTAACAACAATGGAGCAAGCGGTAGAGAAATCTCGTGAAATCGGCTTCCCACTTGTTGTACGTCCTTCTTACGTACTTGGTGGTCGTGCGATGGAAATCGTATACGACGAGCAAGACCTACGTCGCTACTTCAACGAAGCAGTTAGCGTATCAAACGAATCTCCAGTACTACTTGATAGCTTCCTAGATGACGCTGTTGAAGTAGACGTAGATGCGATTTGTGACGGTGAGCGCGTTGTAATCGGCGGTATTATGGAGCACATCGAGCAAGCGGGTGTTCACTCTGGTGACTCAGCATGTTCTCTTCCTGCATACACGCTAAGCCAAGAAATCCAAGACGTAATGCGCGAGCAAGTTGAAAAGCTAGCGTTCGAGTTGGGTGTTCGTGGTCTGATGAACACGCAGTTTGCTGTTAAGAACAATGAAGTGTACCTAATCGAGGTTAACCCTCGTGCAGCACGTACGGTTCCATTCGTATCTAAAGCAACTGGTGCGCCAATCGCTAAGATTGCCGCTCGTGTAATGGCGGGTCAATCTCTAGAGTCTCAAGGCTTTACGAAAGAAATCATCCCACCTTACTACTCAGTGAAAGAAGTTGTACTTCCATTCAACAAGTTCCCTGGTGTTGACCCACTGTTAGGCCCAGAAATGCGCTCTACTGGTGAAGTTATGGGTGTTGGTGCGACGTTCGCAGAAGCATACTCTAAAGCTGAATTGGGTTGTGGTAACATCTACCCAGAAGGCGGTCGTGCACTTCTTTCTGTTCGCGAAGGCGACAAAGAGCGTGTTGTTGACCTAGCATCTAAGCTATCTAAGCTTGGTTACCAGCTAGACGCAACTCACGGTACTGCGGTTATCCTTGGCGAAGCGGGCATCAACCCACGTCTAGTAAACAAGGTACACGAAGGTCGTCCTCACATTCTTGACCGTATCAAGAACAACGAGTACACGTACATCGTGAACACTGCAGCTGGCCGTCAAGCGATTGAAGATTCTAAAGTTCTTCGTCGTGGTGCACTTGCTGAGAAAGTTAACTACACGACTACGCTAAACGCTGCATTCGCGACTTGTATGGCGCACACTGCAGACGCGAAAACGTCAGTAACTTCAGTTCAAGAGCTACACGCTCAGGTTAAAGCTTCTCAAGCTTAATCGCCTAAAGTGTATCGCTGATATGCGGATATAAATGCTCAAAGCCCACTCCTCGGAGTGGGCTTTTTTATGTCTGTTATTCCGCGGTAGCTTAATGATGAATATTTGGAATAGGTTAGAATCTTGTGTTTCGTTATTGCTCGTCTGCTGTGAGTGGTAACTTGTCGCTACACAGGATTTTAAGGCGTTGGGTATATGGAAATCACTCTAGAAATATTGGCTATCTTGTTTGTTGTTGCAACGGCAGCAGGCTTTATTGATGCAATGGCTGGCGGCGGTGGGTTACTGACTCTACCTGCATTGCTAGCGGCTGGAGTTCCACCCACGCAGGCACTGGCAACCAACAAACTCCAAAGCTCATTTGGCAGCTTCTCCGCGAGTTGGTATTTCGTGCGCAACGGTATCGTCAGCATCAAAGAGATGCGCCTTGCTATCTTTTGTACCTTTATTGGCTCTGCAATTGGCGCTGAGTTAGTCCAGCACATTGATGCGAGCCTACTGACCAGTGTTATCCCACTGCTGCTTATCGCTATCTCTCTCTATTTCCTGTTGGCACCCCAAACTAGAGCGTCTGAAGGAAAACAGAAGATCTCTGAGGCGATGTTTGCTCTGTGTATTGGTGGCGGCGTGGGTTTCTATGATGGCTTTTTTGGCCCAGGAACAGGTTCTATCTTCACCGTCTGCTTTGTTGCTATTGGTCACTTCTCGTTAGTCGATGCTACGGCGCGTACTAAAGTACTTAACTTTACCTCGAATATCGCTGCCTTAATTTTCTTTATTTTGGCTGGTTTGCCTATTTGGGAGTTGGGATTAGTGATGGCGGTCGGTGGATTTATGGGCGCTCAGCTTGGCGCTAAAGTGGTGGTGACAAAAGGGCAGAAATGGATTCGCCCCCTTGTGATCGTGATGTCGATGCTAATGGCGTCTAAACTGCTTTGGGAACAGCATCAACAATCGATTCTATCAGTGTTTTAACTCGTGGAGACTGGTAACTATTTGGTCTGACACAGATATGAATCGGCCGAATCAAGCCTGCTAATTCGGTGAAGCTATACAGATATTGAGGCTCAATATTGAGTGTTTTTACGATAGAGAGCGGTATTAACGCTGGCCCAGTCCCGCCCAATGCAAGTTGCGCCGCTGCGGTGTAGGCATCCATCTCCATCAAGGGTTTGATACCAAACTTCTCTAATACAGAAAGTTGATAAGAATTGGCAGGGTTGGTCATGTCGTTAGTGATGACCATTGGAGGAAGCTCCGTTAGCGGTGACTTACTCACTATGTAAAACGGCTCATCAAATAGATGGAAGGTCATCAACCCATGATGCGGTGGCAGTAAGCCAGCACACAACCCCAAGGTCGCCTTACCAGATTGCACTCGCTCTATGATTCTCGGCGTGTGGTTGGTGGTAATGGTGATGTACTTATCTTGCTGGATGAACTGGCCCATCATCTCACCTAAATAACCGGCTATCAGAGACTTAGAGCTGTCTAGGGTGATGAGAGTAGTATCTTCCAACTCTTGCTGTTCATAAATAAGCCCGCGAAGTTCATTGAATGTCGGGCCAATACTCTCTATTAATGCTATCGCATCTGGCGTGAGTTTTATCTGTCGGCCACTCGGTTCAATGAGCTTTTTACCTAGCTTCTTTTCTAAATTCGCAATCCGTTTGCTGACCGCTGATTGGCTGATATAAAGCAAACTGCCTGTGCGGCTCATGGTCTTTGCTTTACTCAATACCAGTAGAGTTTCGATTCCTTCGAGTAGCATTGGGTTATATTCATGAAAGTTGGGAATGATTGTTTCAACTTACCTCAAACAACATTCATTCTCTAGTCTTGAAACTAAAGCTTTGAACCAAGTTAGGTATTTTTAGCTATGCTCGCACGTGTAGCGCGAGAGCATAATAATTGTGTTGGGGAGCTCAAATTAAGAAAGGCTCCTTTACGGAGCCTTTCACTTTGTAACGTTAGCTTATTTGATGGCGAAGGTCGGCAATGATAAATGCCAACGAATAGCGCCAAGCCTTATCAATAGTGTTGAGAACACGCCGGCCAGAAATGCAGTTTCTGAATCGTGCCCCATGCTGATCGCCATGGTATGGAAAGTACCACCAATGATACAAGCGGTCGCGTAGACTTCACTTCTTAGAATCATAGGCACTTCACGGGCAAGTACGTCGCGGATAATACCGCCACCGCAGCCGGTGATGACACCCATGATGATCGCCACTAGTGCTGAATCTTGATAGATAAGTGCTTTTTCTACACCAATGCCAACAAACACCGCTAGGCCAATCGCATCACATACCGGCAATATCCACCAAGCCAGACGTTTCGGGCGTCTTACAATAATCATGGTCAGCAAACAGGTGATGATGATGACCCAAAGGTAGGTGGTATCGGTGATCCAAAACACGGGAGTTGCACCCAATGCCATGTCACGAATTGTGCCGCCGCCAATCGCGGTTACACTGCCTAGAACGGCGACGCCAAAGGGATCCATCTTAAGACGGCCAGCGACAAATACGCCTGAGACAGCAAAGATGGCAGTGCCAAATAAATCGATAATATAAAGCAGCATGGAGTCCATGATACTGGTGCTCTTATAGTTAAAATTGTAGGGACAGGTCGGTGGCGAATTGTACGAAAAAACGCAGCAAATAGTTAGTGATTTTGCCTAGCTCTATCGAAGAAATCGCACACTTGTTGGATCGCTTTCAAAGTTCTTGTTGTCGGGCGATTAATCCAGTCAGAATTGAGGGACCAAATCTGATTTTGAGCGACTGCTGGGATTTCATCTTCCCATGTTTGCCACATGGTTCCATTCTCAATCGCGTGCTGAGAAGTGAAGATCACTTGCGGTTTTCTTAATACAACTTGTTCAATACCAACTTGCGGATATGGCGAGGCGCTGTCTTCAAAAATATTGTGTCCACCACAAAACTCAAACACCTCACTTGGCCAGTGTCCTTGAGCAACAGTGATGATCGGCTTTTCACTGAGTTGGTAGAAGTAGTTTACTGACTCGGCATCTTTGTATTTTAGTCTCAAGGCGTTGAGCTGCTCTCTGTATTGCTGAGCGTTATTTTCGCCAATACTTGGATCGCTAGCGTATTGGCTCAGTTGTTCAATATTGGTTGCGATACTGTCTAGGCTTTTGGTCTTGGAGTAGTAAATATTAAAACCAAATTGCTCTAGTTTCGCGAGCTCTCTGGGCGGGTTTCCCGCTGGCCACGCAAGAATCAAATCAGGCTGAAGTGCGATGATCTTCTCAACCTTGATACCTTGATAGTTTGCCACTTTTTCAAGCTTATCGGCTTGTGGTGGGTAATCACTTCGTTCACTTACGGCGACAAGGTTGTTACCTAAACCTGCGCTGTACGCGAGTTCAGTGGCATGAGGAGCAAGGCTGACCACGCGTTGAGCCGGCTGTACTTGTTCTTGAGTCAGTGGTACTTCTTCTGCAAATGATAAAGGCAGCCATAAGCTGGAAGACAAAATAGTAAGGCTTGTAACAAGTGCTGAAGATTCCACTCTAAATCCCTTGGTGAATAAATAGTAAGGCTAGGCTTTGTAAAAATATCCAGATAGCGATGCGACCAAAGAGTAGTTTCTGAACCTGAGATAGATGCAGAGCTGACGGTGCGATTCTTCCGCCTAATTTTGCGCGAATGGCTTTAGTGTTGTCGTAAATCGCAGGGCCACCCAATGATAGTTCAAGCTTGTTGCCAACAGCCGTGATCAACCAGGCTGGGCCGGGTAGTGGCCAAGAGCGACTTTGGACTAACATCATCTTAAATGTGTGCGTTGCTTTATCACCACATACGATCATCAAAGCAAACAAACGCATCGGTATAAATTCGAGAATCGCGACTATCTTGATCGCCGTTGAGCCGAACGGAGAAAATTGCTTGCGACTTGGCGACCAAGCTCGAGCTAACTCGACCACAAGGCGATACATTAACGCAGCGATTCCACCACCAATGGCGTACCAGAACAACACACAAACTACGTTACGAGCGTAACCCATGATTATGGTTTCTGTGGCGGCTTTGCCGAGGCCAAGTGACGAAAGTGATTCGGTTTGACGATTGACAATCGGAGCTAGTAACTGACGAGCGGCCGCTTTATCTTCTCGGCCAAGTACTTTGATCAGTTGGTTAGCCAGCTTTTCATTATTGCGCCAATCAATCGCGAGTAATAACAGTGCCAATTCAAACAGTTGAGATTGCCAAACCAATGGTTGCAGTGCCAATAGAATAACCAGAGTTGGCAGTACCATTAACCCCCAGGCTAATGTGCCTGAGATTAAACTTTGGGAATAGTTGTGGTTGTTATTGTTATTAACCTTGCTTGCTAAAAGCTCAGCAAACTTATGCCATAAGGTCGTGGGGTGTGCGGCATGGGGGATAGGTAAAATTAAATGAAAAAGCAGTGCTCCCCACATCACAAGGAGCACGCCATTTGCAAATACCTGATCAAACAGTGTTTGCATGTCTAGTCGCTTACTTTAGTAGGGCAACCATCTTGATAACCATTTCAGAAGAGCTTTGCGCTGCTAGTGGCAGGAACTCTTCGAAGCTCATTGGTGATTCTTTGTCTGCAACGTCAGAGATTGCACGAACAACCACGAATGGTACTTGGAATTGGTGACAAGCTTGAGCGATAGCCGATGCTTCCATCTCTACAGCAACCACTGATGGGAAGTGCTTACGGATGAACTCTTGGCGTTCTGCTGTGCAAACAAATGCGTCGCCAGTACAGATTAGACCGCGAACGGCATGCTTATCTTCCATTTGTGCTAGAGCTTGTTCAGCAACAGCCATCAGTTTGTCGTCAGCTTTGAACGCTGCAGGTTGACCTGCCATTTGGCCGATTTCGTAACCGAAAGCCGTTACGTCTGCATCGTGGTGACGAACTTCAGTCGAGATAACAACATCGCCAAGGTTCAGTGTTGAATCAAAACCGCCAGCAGAGCCAGTGTTTAGAACGACATCTGGTTGGTATTCGCTTAGTAGGATTGAAGTACCAACTGCTGCTGCTACTTTACCAATGCCTGATTGAAGCAAAACAACGTCAACACCATTTAGCTGACCAGAGAAAAAGGTACAACCGCCTTTATTAACTTCAGTAATGTCTGAAATTGCTGCTTTTAGGATCGCAACTTCTTGCTCCATTGCGCCAATGATGCCGATTTTCATGTGTAGTCTCTTAATAAATAATATTTAAACCGTAGAGCTAAATTGTAGCATGGATAAGAAGTCTCGAGCGACTGCCCAGAGGCACTTCTCATCCGAATAGTAGCGATTTATCTGCGTATTCTTTTATCTATTTGATTAGGCCTTCGCTTTTCAAGCTAGCACGAAGTTGTTCAGCTCGTTTTCGGTTTACGCCAAAATCAGAATGGCCAGTACGAGACTCTGAACGCACGATCAGTTTGCCATCCGTGATTTTAAGTTCTAAGTCATCGACAAAACGCATGATGCGCGAAGTACATTCAACACGCAGATAATCTTCTGTTTTACTCGCGGTTTTTGATCCCGGTAAGGTTAGCGCAACCTGCTCAATCGCATCTAAGCTCGCTGAATCTGACAACTCAAACGCGGCCAATGCATGTTGCTCACGATCATCTTGAGTTGATACGCAGTTTGGTTTGTCTCCACAAGGTGATGAAGTTCTGTCTTTCATGTCCGTGATTCCTTGGCTGCAAGCGGTTAACGTTAAAAGTGATAACGAGAGGAGAGCTGCTTTTTTCATAATGTTTCCTATGGCGTTGTTTTAATTGTAGTTATAGGTATTGGCTTGTTTGCGATTGTTTTACGTATTTTTCGATATGCTTGTGATAAACGTATCTAATTCAAAAAAGGATCCATCATTGGATCCCTTTTTTATAGTAACGGCCTGAGTAATAAAGGAAACCTTAGATTAGTCACACTTCTAGGTAATCCAAGATCCCTTCTGCGGCTTTACGGCCCTCATCGATAGCGGTTACTACCAAGTCAGATCCTCGAACCGCATCGCCACCTGCAAAGATCTTGCTGTTGGTGGTTTGGTATTGAAACTCTTGTTTACCGGGAGCCTTGATACGACCCCACTGATCGAGTTCCACACCGAAGGGTTCTAGCCATTCCATCGCATGAGGTTGGAAACCAAATGCCATGATCACAGCATCGGCTTCAAGAACATGTTCACTGCCTTCGACAGGCTCTGGGCGACGACGGCCTGCTTCATCAGGTTCACCCAAAGCGGTTTTCACGAATTTAACGCCAACCACATGACCAGCGCTGTTAAGCTCTAAGCCAATAGGTTGGAGGTTGAACTTGAACTTCACACCCTCTTCACGCGCATTCTTCACCTCACGGCGAGAGCCCGGCATATTCGCTTCATCTCGGCGGTAAGCACACACCACATCTGCCGCATTCTGACGAATAGAGGTTCGAACGCAGTCCATCGCCGTATCACCACCACCAAGCACGACGACTTTCTTACCTTGCATATCGATAAATGGGGTTGGGTTTTCCAGTTCCATGACCTTGTAGGTATTAGAAATCAAGAATGGCAGAGCATCATAAACGCCCGGTGCATCTTCGTTGTCTAAACCCGCACGCATGTTTTTATAGGTGCCGACACCAAGGAAAACAGCGTCGTAGTCATCGACGAGTTGCTGAAGTTGTACGTCTTTACCGACTTCGGTATTCATCTTAAATTCGACACCCATACCACTAAAGATACGGCGACGGTTTTCCATGATGCCTTTCTCTAGTTTGAACGATGGGATACCAAACGTGAGCAGGCCACCGATCTCCGGATAGCGGTCAAATACTACGGCCTTCACACCGTTTCGAACTAAGATATCAGCAGCAGCAAGACCTGCGGGGCCTGCACCGATGATTGCGACCTTTTTATCAGTCCATTCGACATGCGACATGTCTGGCTTCCAACCCATCTCAAACGCTTTGTCATTGATATATTTTTCAATGTTGCCGATGGTTACTGCGCCGAAATCGTCGTTGAGGGTACAAGAGCCTTCACACAAACGGTCTTGAGGACAAACTCGTCCGCAAACCTCAGGCAAACTGTTGGTTTGATGGGACAGTTCAGCCGCTTCGATAATGCGCCCCTCATTGGCAAGTTTGAGCCATTGAGGGATGTAGTTATGGACTGGGCACTTCCATTCACAGTAGGGGTTACCACAGTCTAAACAGCGGTCGGCTTGTGCCTTAGCTTGTTGCTTCGTGAAAGGTTCGTAGATCTCTACAAACTCAATCTTACGTATCTTGATTGGTTTCTTCGCTGGGTCTACGCGATTCACATCAATAAATTGGTATACATTCTGGCTCATGATTGGCTCCTTCCAATTATTGCGCTTGAACACGAAGTTCAGCAGAGCTGCGGCTTTGGTGACCGAGCAAGGTGTTGAGATCCGCCGTCTTCGGCTTCACTAGGTAGAACTTTGGAATCCATTCATCAAAGTTCGCCAGAATAGCTTCAGCGTGTACTGAGCCAGTCTCTTCTAAGTGCTCCGCAATCAAGCCGCGCAGGTGTTCTTGGTGGATAAATAGGTCCGACAGAGAAAGTGCTTCGACCGACTCGTTGTTTACACGGCCTTGGAAGTCTTCATTCTTATCCATCACATAAGCAAACCCACCTGTCATACCGGCGCCGAAGTTCACTCCGGTTGCGCCAAGAATGGCAACAATACCACCGGTCATGTATTCACAGGCATTGTCACCTGCACCTTCAATTACGGCAACGGTGCCTGAGTTACGCACGCCAAATCGTTCGCCTGCTGTACCTGCTGCAAATAGCTTGCCTCCGGTCGCACCATACAAACAAGTGTTACCGATGATGGTCGCTTCGTTACAAACAAATGCAGTGCCTTGGTGAGGCTTGATAACCACTTTGCCGCCAGCCATGCCTTTGCCAACATAGTCATTGGCATCGCCCGTTAGGTATAACTCGACGCCACCGGCGTTCCAAACCGCAAAAGATTGGCCTGCTGTACCATCGAGGTACAACTTAATTGGTGAGCCCGCCATGCCTTGGTTACCGTAGCGTTTCGCGATTTCGCCAGAGATACGAGCACCAATCGAGCGGTCTGTGTTGATCACGTTGTAGTAAAGGCTGGTGGATTGACGTTTCTCAATTGCATCGAGTGCATCATCCAGAATCTGCTGGTTGAGCTGAGCTTTATCAAATGGTGCGTTTGGCTCGGTCCAAAACAGTGGGTGACCTTCTGGAGATACCGGAGCTTCGAGTATTGAAGAGAGATCGAGCTTGTTCTGTTTCGCGGTGAGGCCTTGAACGGCTTCAAGTAAGTCAGTACGACCAATCAGGTCCGTGAGTTTTTCTACGCCGAGTTCTGCAAGGTATTGGCGAACTTCATCGGCTAGGCCTGTAAAGTAGTTCACCACCATGTCTGGCAGGCCTTTGAAGTATTCGCGGCGTAGTGTTTCATCTTGAGTCGCAACACCCGTCGCACAGTTGTTTAGGTGACAAATTCGTAAGAACTTACAACCCATTGCGACCATTGGCGCGGTACCAAAACCAAAGCTTTCTGCACCGAGAATCGCACCTTTAATCACATCAAGGCCAGTTTTTAAACCACCATCGACTTGCAGGCGGATCTTATGACGAAGCCCGTTAGCAACCAGTGCTTGTTGAGTTTCTGCTAAGCCAAGCTCCCAAGGGCAACCTGCGTATTTTACCGAGGTTAGAGGGCTTGCCGCGGTACCGCCATCGTAGCCAGAAATGGTGATCAGATCGGCATAGGCTTTCGCTACACCAGTTGCAATCGTGCCTACACCCGGTTCCGATACTAACTTTACTGAAACCAAGGCTTTAGGGTTCACTTGTTTAAGGTCGAAAATCAGCTGCGCTAGATCCTCGATAGAATAAATATCGTGATGTGGAGGAGGGGAGATCAGTGTCACCCCTTGAACTGAATATCTCAGCTTAGCGATTTCTGCGGTAACTTTATGGCCGGGCAGTTGACCACCTTCTCCAGGCTTCGCACCTTGCGCGACCTTGATCTGCAAAACATCCGCATTGGTTAAGTAATGTGGCGTCACACCAAAACGACCGGAAGCTATCTGCTTGATACGAGAGTTACGGTCAGTACCAAAGCGTCGAGGGTCTTCACCACCTTCACCAGAGTTTGAGTAACCACCCAAGCGGTTCATCGCCATTGCTAATGCTTCATGCGCTTCTGGGCTCAAAGCACCGATCGACATTGCCGCAGAGTCGAAGCGTTTAAACAGATCGCTGTTAGGCTCGACTTGCTCTAGTGGTAGAGGCTGATCGGCTTTTTTGAGGCTCATTAAGTCGCGTAACATCGCAGCTGGACGAGCATTTACTTGCTTAGCAAAAGAGAGATAATCCGATGTCTCACCTGTTTTTACTGCAGTTTGCAGAGTGCCAACCACATCAGGGTTATAGGCGTGATATTCGCCGCCGTGTACGTATTTGAGTAAACCACCGTGCTCGATTGGCTTACGCTTAGTCCAGGCTTTACGAGATAAGTTATAGATATCTTGCTGGAAATCGCTAAAGCTTGCGCCTTGGATTCGAGTGGTAACTCCGCGGAAACAGAGCTCAACAACATCGGGATGAAGGCCAACGGCTTCGAAAAGCTGTGAACAGCGATAAGAGGCAATGGTTGAAATTCCCATCTTCGACATGATCTTGTACAGACCTTTGTTGATGCCGTTTTGGTAATTTTGCATTGCGGCACGATAATCTTTATCTAAAGAGCCATCATCCAACATTTTACCTAACGCTTCATAAGCGAGGTATGGGTAAACCGCGGTTGCACCGAAGCCAAGCAGCACAGCAAATTGGTGTGGGTCGCGCGCAGTTGCTGTCTCAACAACGATGTTGGCATCACAACGCAGGTTGGTGTCAGCAAGCCTTGTTTGCACCGCACCAACCAACATGGCTGCAGGGATCGGTAGTTTTCCTTTCTCTAAACCTTTGTCCGACAGCACAACTAAAACCGCACCTTCGCTGACTTCTTGTTCGGCGCTATCACATACTGCTTTGATTGCTTGTTCTAGATCTTGGTTATTCGGGTCGTAGTGCATGCTGAGAATGACATGACGATAATGTTTTTGACTCAACTGCAGAAGCTGCTGCATGTCTGAGTAAAGCAGTACTGGTGAATCAAACGTGACACGATAGGCGTGACCGTCTGTTTCACAGAACACGTTCATCTCTTTACCAATACTGGTCGCCAAAGACATCACGTGTTTTTCACGCAATGGATCAATCGGTGGGTTGGTGACTTGTGCAAACTTTTGACGGAAGTAATCAGTGACCAAGCGTTCTTTTGAAGAGAGCACAGCCATTGGCGTGTCGTCGCCCATTGAGCCCACTGCTTCTTGCCCCATATCACCAAGCACACGCAGCACTTGGTCGGACTCTTCGTTGCTCATCGCAAACTGTTTTTGGTAGGTCTTGAGCGTATCATCGTCAAAGCTACGCTTACCCACTTGGTCATCTTGCAGCGCAGAAAATGGCGTTAACTTGTGAACGTTCTTTTCCATCCACTCTTTATATGGGTGGCGGCCTTTGAGGTCATTGTCGATCTCATTAGATTGCCATAGCTTGCCGCGGCGAGTATCTATTACCAACAGTTCGCCCGGGCCAACACGGCCTTTCTCTGCGACTTCATCCGGTGCGTAGTTCCAGATACCGACTTCTGATGCGAGCGTGATTAGATTGTCTTTGGTAATCACATAACGCGCAGGACGCAGGCCGTTTCTATCTAGGTTACACGCAGCGTAACGACCATCTGAAAGTACGATACCAGCAGGACCATCCCACGGTTCCATGTGCTTTGAGTTGAAGTCGTAGAATGCACGTAGATCTGGGTCCATATCTGGGTGGTTTTGCCAAGCGGGCGGCACAAGCATGCGCATCGCTCGGAACACATCCATACCACCGGCAAGGAACAGGTCGAGCATGTTATCTAGGCTTGATGAATCTGAGCCTGTCTCATTCACAAAGGGTGCGGCGGTTTGTAAGTCTGGCAGCAACGGCGAAGAGAATTTATAGGCACGAGCCTTAGCCCATTGTCGGTTACCTTCAATGGTATTGATCTCACCATTGTGCGCTAAATAGCGGAATGGTTGAGCCAGTGGCCAACGTGGCTGAGTATTGGTTGAGAAACGCTGGTGGAACAGACATATCGCCGATTCCATGCGTAAGTCTGCAAGATCGAGGTAAAATCGCGGAAGATCGGCCGGCATACACAGACCTTTGTAAACCATGACTTGTGTCGAAAGGCTACAAATATAGAAATCTTTGTCTTCGGTGATCTGTTTTTCAATTCTGCGACGAGCGATATAAAGGCGTCGTTCAATATCGCGTTCACGCCAACCCGCGGGGGCCGAGATAAACACTTGCTGAATATTGGGAACTGAATCTTTGGCAATCGGACCTAATACGTCGGTGTTGGTCGGTACTACGCGCCAACCTGCAACCGTTAAGGTCTCTTGAGCGAGCTCTTTATTGACGATGTCTTGCGCGGATTGCGCTTTGATTGGATCTTGGCTGAAGAAAATCATGCCGACAGCGTATTGCTTGCCGAGCTTGAAGTTATTCTCTTCAGCAATAATTCTGAGATAAGAGTCAGGCTTCTGTAGTAATAAGCCACAGCCATCCCCGGTTTTACCATCCGCAGCGATACCACCACGGTGTGTCATGCGATCGAGGGCTGAAATAGCAGTTCTTACCAACTTATGACTAGGTTGGCCTTCCATTTGCGCTATTAAACCAAATCCACAGTTGTCTTTTTCAAGACTAGGATCATATAGAGCCATTGCAATTCTCCCTTTTGCTTCTCTGTCATCCAGACAGTAAATGACTAACTATTCATATACTTGTTGTTTTTTATAAACTGATAGTTTGCTTTAGCCAGTTAAAACGTTATTGGTTGTGTTAACAAAACCGATTGATTTTATTTTCATCAGCTTTACAACGTATAGCTAATTGTGTTTAAGGTCAAGTTCATGGTTAATTATCATGCATAAACGCGATTAGCCACTTAATAATCTAAAATAGTCGATGGATATCAATGAGATATATAAGGTGAATGTTAACGAGATTTAACATATACAACAGGATGATTTTGAAAACGCCAAAGGCCAGATAGAAAAAAGGCTAGCATCGAGTGCTAGCCAAATATAAAAGTTAGGAAGGGTATTGCTTTTCCTCTAGGCTAACGTCATTGACGTTAGCCCGAGAAATATTATGCGGAAAGCATGAGTGAATCAGCTTTCGCTTCTAAGTTTGAGTTACCCATTAAGAAGTCATCAATGGCAATTGCACATTCACGACCTTCATTAATACAACGTACAACTAGAGATTGACCAGTACGCATATCACCAGCAGCGAAAACGCCTTTCTGGTTGGTTGCGTAACCTTCAGAAGCAACGTTACCGCGCTCGTCCAGTTTAATGTCTAGTTGAGCAAGCACGCCGGTTGGCTCCGGGTGTAAGAAGCCCATTGCTAGGAATGCCATGTCACAAGGAATAACACGTTCAGAGTTCGCGACTTCATCAAAGCCTGGACGCTCACCTGGTTTCGCATCTTGCCAAACGATGTCAGCAATACGTAGACCCGTCACTTGACCTTGATCGTTACCGATGAACTCTTTGGTTAAGATGTTCCAGTGACGTTCACAACCTTCTTCGTGAGAAGTGGTGGTTTTCATGATCATTGGGTATTGAGGCCAAGGCATGTTTGCAGGGCGCTTCTCTGGTGGGATCGGCATGATCTCAACCTGAGTAATGCTCGCTGCCTTATGACGGTTTGATGTGCCCACACAGTCAGAACCAGTATCACCACCACCGATAACCACAACGTGCTTATCTTTAGCGTGAATCTCTTCTGTTTTAAGATCTAGGTTGTTAGCACGGCGGTTGTTTTGACCAAGGAATTCCATGGCAAAGTGAACGCCTTTCAACTCACGACCAGGGATTGGCAAGTCACGTGGAACCGTAGAACCACCCGTTAGCAATACCACATCAAACTCTTGGCGTAGCTGCTGAGCGTTAACATCAACACCGATGTGTTGGTTAACTTTAAACTCAACGCCCGCTTCAGCCATTAGGTTGATCTTACGATCAATCACGTCCATACCCAGTTTGAAGTCTGGGATACCGAAGCGAAGTAGACCACCGACTTTCTCGTCACGTTCAAATACCGTTACCGAGTGACCAGCGCTGTTTAGCTGCTCCGCTGCGGCTAAGCCAGCAGGACCTGAACCAATAACTGCGACAGTTTTACCTGTGCGAGAGCGTGGTGTTTTAGGTTTTGCGTACCCTTCACGGTACGCAGTTTCAACAATCGTTTTCTCGATATTACAGATAGTGATTGGGTCTTGGTTGATACCAAGAACACAGGCACTTTCACAAGGAGCAGGACAAACACGACCGGTAAACTCAGGGAAGTTGTTGGTAGAGCTTAGGATATTCCAAGCCTCTTCCCAGCTGTCACGGTAAACCGCATCATTGAATTCTGGGATGATGTTACCAATCGGACAGCCGTTGTGACAGAAAGGTACGCCACAGTCCATACAACGAGAGGCTTGAGTATTGATCTTTTCACCAAACTCTTCGTTAAGTACGAACTCTTTGTTGTCTTCAATTCGAACTGACGGGTCGAGCTTCTTTGGAAGCTCACGACCGTGTTCTAAAAATCCAGTAGGCTTACCCATTATACTGCCTCCACTTCTTCCGTTTGTGCCTGTTGTGCTTCAGCTTTACGCTTTTCAAGAACCGCTTTGTAGTCGCGTGGCATTACTTTAACTAGCGATGCAACACTTGCTTCAAAGTTGTCTAGGAAAGATTGAGCAACTTCACTTCCTGTGAATTCAACATGCTTAGTTAGCATATCCAGTAGAAGATCTTTATCTTCTTGTTCAATTGGATCTAGGTCTACAAGTTCAGGGTTGAGCTTGGTTTCGAAGTCACCCGCTTTGTCCCAAACATAAGCAACACCGCCACTCATGCCCGCAGCAAAGTTACGACCTGTTGAACCAAGGATAATGGCAACACCACCAGTCATGTATTCACAACCGTGGTCACCAACGCCCTCAACAACAACCTTCGCACCTGAGTTACGAACACAGAAACGTTCGCCTGCCATACCGCGAATGAAAGATTCACCTGAGGTCGCACCGTAGAAACATACGTTACCAACCACGATGTTATCTTCAGCAACGATAGAAGATTTCGCATCTGGGTACAGTGCCAAAGTACCGCCAGACAGACCTTTACCCCAGTAATCGTTCGCGTCGCCTTCTACTTCGAACTTAACGCCTTTCGCAAGGAACGCACCGAAAGATTGGCCAGCACTACCGTGGAACTTAACGTTCATTGGTTGTGGTAAACCTTGGTCTTTGTAAACCTTCGAGATTTCGTTCGACAGCATGGTACCAGCAGAGCGGTCCGTGTTGATGATAGGGAAGCTCGCATTCACGGCTTCGCCTTTCTCAAGAGCTGGAATCGCAGCTTGAATCAACTTGCGGTCTAGAACGTCTTCTAGGTTGTGGTTTTGTTGCGTCTGGTTGTAGATACCATCTTCTTCACGTGCCTGCTCAATGTGCAGTACAGGTGTTAGATCTAGGTTCTTGTACTTCCAGTGGCCGATGTCGTCACGAACTTTAAGTTTGTGCGATTGACCTACCATCTCATCGATAGAGCGGAAGCCAAGTTCAGCCATTACCTCACGCAGACCTTCAGCCATGTATTGGAAGAAAGTCACTACGTCTTCTACGCGGCCGTCGAAACGCTCACGCAGAGTTTTGTTTTGTGTTGCGATACCAACAGGACAGGTATTCTTGTGACACTTACGCATCATGATACAGCCTTCAACAACCAATGCTGCTGTTGCTACGCCCCATTCTTCCGCGCCAAGTAACGTTGCTACTGCAAGGTCACGTGGTGTTTTCATCTGACCATCAGACTGAACAACGATACGGTTACGTAGGCCGTTTTTCAGTAGTGTTTGGTGCGTTTCTGCTAGACCTAGTTCCCAAGGCAGACCTGTGTGACGGATAGAAGACATCGGAGATGCACCCGTACCACCATCGAAACCTGCGATAAGTACTACGTCAGCTTTCGCTTTTGCTACACCTGATGCAATCGTACCTACGCCAGCTTCTGATACTAGCTTCACGTTGACACGGCCGTTACGGTTCGCGTTCTTCAGATCGTAGATTAGCTGAGCCAAATCTTCGATTGAGTAGATATCGTGGTGTGGCGGTGGCGAGATAAGACCTACGCCCGGAGTCGAGTGACGCGTTGCGCCGATCCAGTCATCAACCTTATCACCAGGTAGTTGACCACCTTCGCCCGGTTTCGCACCTTGAGCCATCTTGATTTGTAGCTCATCAGCGTTAGATAGGTAGTAAGACGTTACACCAAAGCGACCAGAAGCCACCTGTTTGATTGCTGAACGTTCCCAGTCGCCGTTTTCTTTACGTTCGAACCGTGCTGGATCTTCACCACCTTCACCTGAGTTTGATTTCGCGCCAATGCGGTTCATCGCAACAGCCAGTGTTGAGTGAGCCTCATGCGAGATTGAACCAAAGCTCATTGCGCCGGTTGCGAAACGCTTAAGAATGTTCTCGATTGGTTCTACTTCTGCTAGAGGAATAGAGCCTGCAGGGTTCTTGATGAAGTCCAGTTGGCTACGTAGCGTTGCTGCGTTGTCGCCTTGGTCATCAACTGCTTTTGCGTACTTCTTGAACTGACCGTAATCTTTGTTACGCGTCGATTCTTGAAGTAGAGAAATCGTTTCTGGGTTGAATAAGTGTTTCTCACCACGTTGTTTCCACTGGTAAACACCACCAACATCAAGGATCTGAGCTGGAATTTCACGAGCTGGGTAACCAACACGGTGACGAACCAATACTTCTCGCGCGATATCGTCGATCGTTAGACCTTGGATACGAGAAACAGTACCTGTGAAGTATTTTTCAACCACTGATTTGCTAACACCAAGTGCTTCAAAGATTTGTGCACCGTGGTAAGACTGCAGCGTAGAGATCCCCATCTTAGAGAAGATCTTAAGTAGACCGCCGTTAACACCTTTACGGTAGTTATCGAATAACTCACGTGGGTGTACGTTTGGATCTAGCTTCTTAGTACGTTGCAGTTCAACAATCGTTTCAATAACTAGGTATGGGTTAACTGCGTTTGCACCATAACCGATAAGCGTTGCAAAGTGGTGTGTCTCACGAGCGTCGCCCGTTTCAACAACGATGTCACACTTAGCACGTAGACCTTTACGGATTAGGTGGTGGTGAACCGCGCCAACCGCCAGCATTGCTGGAATAGCGGCATGGTTAGAGTTAACCGCACGGTCTGTCAGTAGGATGATAGAGTAGCCATCAATCACTGCGTCTTCTGCGTATTGGCAGATACGCTTAAGTGCGCGCTCTAACTTACCTTGGTCGCCATTTGCTTGGAATACGATATCCAGCGTCTTCGCCTGAAGGTGCTCGTTATCGATTGCACGCAGTTTTTCTAACTCAGAGTTAGACAGTACTGGAGACTCAAGTTCTACTTTTTGACAGTGCTCAGGTGTTTCAGCAAGTAAGTTCTGGTCTTTACCTAGGTAAGTGTTCAGAGACATAACCATGCGCTCACGAATCGGGTCGATCGGCGGGTTAGTTACTTGTGCAAACAACTGTTTGAAGTAGTTTGAAAGGTGCTGCGATTGGTGAGAAAGAATCGCTAGCGGCCAGTCAGCACCCATTGCAGAAAGTGGCTCGTAGCCTGTTTTCGCAAGAGGTAGAATGATTTCGTTTACTTCTTCAGAACTCACGCCAAACGATTGTTGTTTGTGTAGTAGTTTCTCTGGAGAAGGTTGGCTAAATTCGTTGCTCGCATCCGGTAGCTTTTTCAGGCTCAGAAGGTTCTCTTCAACCCACTTTTCGTAAGGTTGTGCTTTAGCAATGCTGTCTTTCACTTCTTCATCAGAAATGATGCGGCCTTGCTCAAGGTCAGCAACGAAGATACGACCTGGTTGTAGACGACCACGGTACTCAACGTTTTCAGGTGCAATCTCAACAACACCAGACTCAGACGCCATTACTAGGAAGTCGTCTTTAGTTACTGTGTAGCGAGAAGGACGCAGACCGTTACGGTCAAGTGTTGCACCTACTTGAACACCATCGGTGAAACATACTGATGCTGGGCCATCCCATGGTTCCATTACGTTCGCGTGGTACTGGTAGAACGCACGACGAGTTGGATCCATGTTTTTGTTTTCTTGCCATGCTTCCGGGATCATCATCATCAACGCGTGTGGCAGAGTACGACCTGAAAGAACAAGTAGCTCAAGTGCCATATCGAAGTTTGATGAATCCGAACTACCTTCCTGACAGATAGGAAGCAGCATGTCGATTTCAGCTTGTGTAAACAGATCCGATTCTAGGATTGCTTCACGTGCTTTCATCCAGTTCAGGTTGCCGCGAACCGTATTGATTTCGCCATTGTGCGCGATGTAACGGAAAGGCTGAGCTAGACGCCAACGTGGGAATGTATTGGTAGAGAAGCGAGAGTGTACTAGTGCTAGAGCTGTCACCATGGTTGGGTTTTGCAGATCTAGGAAGTACTGAGGAACTTGTTCAGTTGTTAGCTGACCTTTGTACACCAATGTCTTGTAAGACATAGAGTTGATGTAGAAGTCATCACCGATATTTGAAACGCTTTCTAGGCATACACGAACCGTGTAGTTACGTAGAACATACAGTTTACGCTCAAGCTCTTCTGGTGTGATACCAGGGCCGCCAGAAATAAATACGTGTTCAAATTGAGGTTCAGTGCTTAGTGGGTCAGCACCAATCATTGAATTGTCCGTTGGAAGTTCACGGTAACCGATAACTTCTAACTCAAGGCGTTGTGCATTGCGTTCTAGAATGTCACGACACTGTGCACGTTTGTGTTCATCTTTAGGGAAAAGTACAACACCAACACCATATTTTTCAAAAGATGGCAGCTTAATTCCAAGCTTTACGGCTTCTTCTAGTAAGAATTCGTGCGGCTTCTGTAGCAGGATACCTGCACCATCACCAGAACACGGATCGCAGCCTTGGCCGCCACGGTGTTCCATACGTGCAAGCATATCGAGTGCTTGAGTTACTACATCATGAGATTTGCGATTCTTTAGATGCGCAACAAAACCGATACCACAAGCGTCATGCTCCAATTCAGGAGTATACAGACCCTGTGAGTTCTGCTCTTGATCTACCATAGATACATCCTTCCAGTTAAATCTAGGCGCAACTTATTTGTATAAAGTCAGCCTTGTCCTTTTATATTTATGGGTCTAAACCTGCCTATGCTGGCGGTTTGAATCCTTTCCGTATCTCGCAGGAAAAGTATTGCGAGAAAAACAATCCTTAGTGATACCTGTTTATTTTTAACCACAAACTAGTGGTTTATATAGGTGGGAGTTAGATATCACCGACTTATTAGCAAGTTTTCGTTGTAAGTAAATACTCAAAAATAGCCAATATGTGTAAGTATCCTACAATTTTGTCTAGGCGAATTGCAATGAAAGTTGACCCATGTAGACCATTTTTTTCGTTTTATTTTGAATTTAATGCCTAACAAATGTGCAACATTAGGCAAATAGAGCCGATTTTTTGCATGTTTATTGATATTTGTTAGGTTGCTCGCAAAAAGCCTTGAGTAAACTAATTGGTCGAATTTTGCAGGGATGTAATTTTTTTTCAAAAAAGACTGATATTCATTCTTATTTACTTGAGTGCTTTGAAAATATGCAATTACACGAGTTGGTCAATACTATCGGCCAAGACCTTCAACGCCGTTATGGCGAGAAGGTTCACAAGCTGACGCTTCATGGTGGTTTCAGCTGCCCAAACCGAGACGGGACAATTGGCCGTGGAGGTTGCACGTTTTGTAACGTGGCTTCCTTTGCCGATGAACAAACTCAAATTCAAAGTATTGCTGACCAGCTAAAAGATCGTGCGGGTGAGATTGCTCGTGCCAAGAAGTACCTGGCTTACTTTCAGGCGTACACCAGCACTTATGCTGAGGTGCAAGTGCTCAAGAATATGTATGAAGAGGCGCTAAAAGCACCCGGTGCAGAGATCGTCGGCCTTTGTGTTGGTACGCGACCAGACTGTGTGCCTGATGCGGTGTTGGATCTGTTAGCGGGCTACGTTAAACAAGGCTATGAGATTTGGCTCGAGCTTGGCCTGCAAACCGCCAATGATAAAACCCTCAAGCGAATTAACCGCGGCCACGATTTTGCGGTGTATGAAACGATCACCCAACGCGCACGCGCTTTAGGTATCAAGGTGTGTACTCACCTGATTGTTGGTCTACCAAAAGAAACCAAAGCGGATAACCTTGAAACCTTAGACAAGGTATTAGCCGTTGGCACCGATGGTATTAAGCTGCACGGCCTTCATATAGTAGAGGGCAGTACCATGGCTAAGGCGTGGAAGGCAGGAAAGCTAGAAGCCCCAAGCCTTGAAGAGTACATCGATATCGCGAGTGAGATCATTCAACGCACACCTGCGGACGTGGTTTATCACCGTGTTTCTTCAGCGGCGAGACGCCCAACCTTACTTTCTCCTTTATGGTGTGAGAACCGCTGGTTAGCGATGACTGAAATAGGTCGTTCGTTGGATAAAACCGGTGCTCAAGGCATCAAAACGGGCTCTGCATTCGAGTACACGTTGCCTGTTTTAAATGCGGCTAATTAATAGAAATGGGTTACTGTAGGTAACAGCAGATAAAACCAATAAATAGTGGTAACATTTCCCTAACAGATTTTATGGTATAGATTGAGAGTAAATGGAACTGGTAATGACTTGGTTGTGGGACAGGGCGTATGGCTACGGTATTTATATCGTTGTTGTATTGCTGATTGCTCTCATCTGCTGGCATCTCTATTCTCGTTATCAGTCGCATATCGAAACGCTTCTACTTGCTACCCCGTCGCCACTCTACTTTGTTGATGTTCGAAGTGGCGAAATACTCTATGCCAATCGCCAAGCCATGCAGTTGCTTGGTATCCGCCAAATCGGTGTTAATTTTCGCTTTCCTACTGTGGAAAGCGAGAACAGCTTTCGTCACTACTTAACCAACCACATCAACTCTCGAGCCTTCGAGCAGGTCTCCCTGTGGGCGCTTTCTGAATTTGAGTCGTTCAAGATCAACTTGATCGGTCGTAAGATCCATTTTAGAAATAAGCAGGCTTGGATGATTCACGCCTCACCTTATAAAAACACTAACGAAGAACTGTCCCAAGAAGTTCGAGAACTGAATGTTGCTCGTACCGCTTTGGATTCTTTGTCTGAGCTGATCTACGTGAAAGATCAGAAAGGTCAGTTAGTGACGAGTAATCGCTCGTTTAAAAAGTTTTGGCATGGTCGTGCTGAAGAGGGCACCCTGAGTGTTTCTGGTGGAGTATTAAAAGGTCGTGTAAGTGAACGCTCTTGGACTACAGATCAAGATGGAAAAAGCTGCTTGCTTGAAACCTACCAAAGTGTGCTGCTTTCCCAAGATGGAGAAACCATCGGCACGCTCTCTATTAGTCATGATGTGACCGATTGGCATGACATGCAGCAGAAACTGCGTGGCGAGATGGAGAAGCGAAAAGATACCGAAGTGGCACTTGCGCAGCGTGACACCATCTTGCAAAACCTCCTGGAGGCCAGCCCAGACTCGATTGGTATCTTTAATGAAAACATGGTTTATCAAGCGTGTAATAAACCATTTGTGGCTGCGCTGGGTATCTCTGAAGTCAGTGACTTGATCGGTAAACGTTTACAAGATGTGGTGCCACATAGCATCTATACGCGAATATCAGAAACCGATCATCAAGTGCTTCATCAAAGTAAATCACTGCGTTATATCGACAAAGTGGTCTCAAGTGATGGAACATTTACTTGGTATGATGTAGTCAAATCACCGTTTAGAGATCCAGCATCGAGCACTAATGGTGTGTTGATCATGGCGCGTGATATTACAGAGCGTTATCTAGCAGAACAAAAGCTTGAAGAAGCCAACCTTGAACTTGAACGCCTCAGCTTTATGGATAGCCTGACTAAAGTGTCTAACCGACGTCGTTTCGATGAACAGCTCTCTACACTGTGGCATTATCATGTGCGTGAGAAGCTGCCACTGACGATCATGCTATGTGATATCGACTTCTTTAAAGGCTACAACGACTTTTACGGACACCAACAAGGCGATGATGCTTTGATTCAGGTTTCTCAGGCATTTAAGCAGGTGTTGAATCGTTCATCTGATTGTGTGGCTCGTTATGGTGGTGAAGAGTTCGGCTTTATTCTGCCAAATACAACGACCGAAGGTGCTCAGCTGGTGGCGCAGCGTATTCATGATGAAGTCCTAAAATTGGAACTTGCGCATGAGAAGTCGACAGTCTCTGAATTCATCACGGTGAGTATTGGTATTATCTCTTACATTCCTACACCTGATGATGAAATGGAATCGGCTGTTGCCTTGGCTGATAGTGCGTTGTATCAAGCGAAATCAGACGGTCGCAACCGTTCAATGGTGCATCCATACTCAATTCGCTAACGCTATAAAATTGGCAATTTGATTATCCCCGGCTATTTTTGCTTAGTTAGTATTTGTATTGGTTAATTAACCTTCGAAATTACCGCTGAACACTTGCTGCGTGTGATGTAGCTAGCTTACCTCCCATCTTCAAACAGGGTAGAATGTTGCTAGTCTTATCGCATGGAGCGCTAAATGAAACCCATGAAAAATCTTGCCCAGTATTACGTGGATCTACTCGTAAAACTGGGGATTGTCCGCTTTTCTATCTTACTCGCCCTAGCGCTTGTTGCCCTCGCTGTTGTTGTGCAAGTCGGTATCACCCTTGCACTCAAAGGCAATGTTGATGACATCGACATTGTCCGTTCAGTTTTCTTCGGTTTAGTGATCACGCCTTGGGCGGTTTATTTTCTGTCAGTGGTCGTGGACCAGTTGGAAGAATCACGTCAAAGGTTAGCGAAATTGGTCTCTAAACTTGGCGACATGCGTGAGCGAGACCAAGAACTCAACAATAAAATGCAGCTCAATATCGAGAAGCTTAATCAAGAAATTGAAGAGCGTGAAAAAGCGGAAGAAGCGCGCGCAGAAGCAATGCAAGATCTCGAAAACGAGGTGTTCCAGCGCGAGCGTACTCAGCTTGAACTCGCAGAACGTACTGCACTGTTACGCTCGTTTATCGATGCCTCGCCTGACCTTATTTACTACCGTAATGAAGATGGTGTGTTCTCTGGTTGTAACCGTGCGGTTGAAGAGCTCACTGGTAAAACAGAAAAAGAGCTAGTTGGTTTAACTCCTTGGGATGTTTACAGTAAAGAGGTCGCTCAGCAAGTTGTTGAAACCGATAAGAAAGTATTTGCTGACAACCAAGCACTGACTTATGACCAATGGCTTGAATACCCAGATGGCCGCAAGAGTTACTTCGAACTGCGTAAAGTGCCTTTCTACAGCAAAGATGGTCGTCACTTGGGCTTGGTTGGTTTTGGCCGCGATATTACTGAACGTAAAGAGCATCAAGAGTCGTTAGAAAAAGCCAGCCGCGATAAGACCACCTTTATCTCAACTATTAGCCACGAGTTAAGAACGCCGCTCAACGGCATCATTGGCTTGAGCCGCATGCTGCTTGATAGCCAACTGACCACCGAACAGCGCAAGCAGATGCAAACCATCAAGGTGAGCGCGGTGACACTGGGTAATATCTTCAACGATATTATTGATATGGATAAGTTCGACCGCCGTAAGCTTGAACTCTTCCCTACGCCTATTAACTTTGAAGATTTCGTTGTCGAGATCGAAAGTATCTCTGCGTTGATGGCTGAGCAGAAAGGGTTAAGGTTCGATCTAGAAAGATTGTCTGATCTTCCAGCTGCTGTTGAGGTGGATGGTACTCGTCTTAGACAGGTACTGTGGAACCTTGTTAGTAACGCGATGAAGTTCACCAAAGATGGTGGAGTGGTGATGACAGTCAGCGCCGACATTGATGGTGACTTTGCCAACATTACGATGGAAGTGGAAGATACTGGTATTGGTATCCCTGAAAGTGAAATCGAGAAGATCTTCGCGATGTACTATCAGGTGAAATCGGGCACGGACAACTTGCACGCTGTCGGCACGGGTATTGGTCTCGCTGTCTCTCAACAGCTAATTAATATGATGGATGGCCACATTGAAGTCATCAGTGAAGAGGGCTTTGGCAGTACCTTTACGGTTTCGATTCGAGTTCCAGTGAATCACGATACTCAGGCTCTGATCAAAACGCCAAGAAAACAGTCGAATCTTAAGATCTTTATGGTCGAAGACATTGAACTCAATATCACAGTGGCTCGCTCTCTACTTGAAAGCCTTGGCCATGAAGTGACAGTCGTGATGACGGGTAAAGAGGCGCAAATTGCTTTCAATCCTGAAGACTATGATTTGGTGTTGTTGGATATCCAACTGCCAGATATGACGGGTTTCGATATTGCTCAATACTACCGCGAGAAATACAGCCAGCTACCGCCTTTGGTGGCGTTAACTGCGAACGTATTAAACAACAAGCAAGAGTACTTCCAGAAAGGTATGGACGAAGCGATCAGTAAACCTTTGTCGGTTCGAGCTATCCAAGATGTCATCAGTGAACTTATCGAAGATGCACCAGAGGTAATTGAGAAGGTAGCGGGCACCGATAAGGTTGAGAGCATTGATAAAGTCGACGCGAGTAAGCCTGTTCTTTCAGAAATTGATACCACTTTGCTTGATATTGATATGCTAGAGTCTTATGTTGATATTGTTGGACCGAAACCGGTTTTGGATAGCATCGCGATGTTCGAAGATATGATGCCGGAGTATATGGAAATATTGAACTCCAACATGGTCGCGAAAGATAAAGCCAGTATCGTTTCTGAGGCACATAAGATTAAAGGTGCTGCAGGTTCTATTGGTCTGAAACGCATCCAACAAGTTGCCCAGAAAGCTCAATCTCCAGATTTGCCTGCGTGGTGGGAGAACATTTCAGATTGGGTTGATGAGATAAATAACGAATACCAGAATGACATTGAAGTTTTAAAGAGTTGGTTAAATCAAAGGTAGAAGAATAATGAAAAAATTAGCATTCGCCGCATGTGTAGTGGCATTAGCGGGTTGTTCTGCGCCACAAGTAGAATGGCAGCAAGATAATCAAGTCGAAGTATCTGCAGCAACAGTTACCATGAAAAGCAACCTTTGGCACAACAAGATGCCAACGATTGGCGAGACTCAAGATAAGACCCTACATGGTGCTATCTACCTAGAGTCAGACTCACAACTGCCAGCAACGCTTGCGGTTGAAAGTGTTACGGTTAAACAGGGTGCAGACACCTTGTTGGTAACGGCTGACGATCTTGATTTAAGAACACACAGTGAAACTCAATGGGAAGTCGCGTTTGTATGGCAGCTAGAAATCGACAGTGACAAGCCTGTTGATGTGGCGGTGGAACTTAAAGATGGCGAAACCGTGAAGTGGTTAGTAGAGAAAGACGTTAAGGTGGATACGGTTTACTAAAATCTTATCCAATTAAGAACAATAAAAAAGGGAGAATGCGTTGGCATTCTCCCTTTTTAATAACTATTGATGACGCTTCTAGTGTTCAAAACACTTACTGGTGAGTAGTGCTAAATGGTAAGAGGCGCGAATCGAATTAGTCTTCTAGGTCACCACAAAAGCGGTAGCCTTCACCGTGAATCGTTGCGATGATTTCTGGCGTACCAGAAACAGATTCAAAGTGCTTACGAATACGACGGATTGTTACGTCTACAGTACGATCGTGTGGCTTAAGCTCACGGCCAGTCATCTTCTTAAGAAGGTCAGCACGTGTTTGGATCTTACCTGGGTTCTCACAGAAGTGAAGTAGAGCACGGAACTCTGAACGAGGTAGCTTGTAGCCTTCGCCATCTGGGCTAACCAGAGAACGACTGTTGATATCTAGTACCCAACCGTTGAACTCATACTTCTCAACGCTACGCTTCTCTTCTTGAACAGAGCTTGTGCTCATTGAACGGTTCAGAAGGTTGCGTGCACGGATAGTCAGTTCACGAGGGTTGAAAGGCTTAGTGATGTAGTCATCAGCGCCGATCTCTAGGCCAAGGATCTTATCAACTTCATTATCACGACCAGTTAAGAACATAAGCGCTACGTTTGCTTGCTCACGTAGTTCACGCGCAAGTAGTAGGCCATTCTTACCTGGAAGGTTGATGTCCATAATTACAAGGTTAACTTGGTTGTCAGATAGCACTTGGTGCATCTCTTCACCGTCGCTAGCCTCAAAAACAGCATATCCCTCTGCTTCAAAAATACTCTTTAGAGTGTTACGAGTTACTTGCTCATCTTCAACGATAAGAATCTGCGGGGTTTGCATTTGGCGGTACCTAAATTTGTGACGAAACTGTGCTAATAGAATAAATTCTAGGCAAAAACATAACATACAGGTAATGTATTTTTGATGATAACTTAAAGTTTTCAAAAAAACACTTACTTCCAGCTATCTGCCTTCCTTGAAGTATTGCCCAATAACGTAGATCCAGTACGCCTTTCAATCATTCTTTTAGTGATTGGAGTGGATTCTATAATGTTAACAGCATGCTAACAACGCGAGAATGTTAATTCCATTCACTTTGTTGATTTACATCAATTGCCGTATCGCAACAAACTTTAATAGTATGGCTACAACTCAACCAATGTTATGGTGACTATTTAGCACCAAAACAAGAATGATTATTCGAGATGCTTCTCACATCTTGCCTGCTAAAGACCGGATTATGAACCAAGGAAGCTGAAAGCTGTCTTAAGAGTCTAGTAGATAAATATGCTCAATCAACTTTTATTGAGTAATAAATTGAGCATAGAACAATGAAAACAAAGGATTAATTTTAATAACATATAAAAGCATAGAGGCTAGCCTGACATAACCGGTAACGCCTTACTCACGGAGGATATATGCACGATATAACACCCGACTTGTGTGATGAGTTTGAAAGCGAAGTCACCCTACTGAACATGCCATTGCAGAACTTCGGCCAACGTGGTGCGTTCTTTGGAAAAATTGTAACAGTTCGTTGTTATCACGATAATTCCAAGGTTCGCGAGGTTTTAGAGACCGACGGCTGTGGCAAAGTGCTTGTCGTTGACGGAAATGGCTCATGCCAGAAGGCGCTGCTTGGCGATCAACTCGCTATTCTCGCGATAGAAAACGGTTGGGAAGGCGTGATTGTAAACGGTGCGGTGCGTGATGTAGGCATGATGTCGCAAATGGACCTTGGCGTTCAGGCGTTAGGTGCATCGCCATTCAAAACAGAGAAACGCGGTGTCGGCCAAGTGAATGTGACACTCTCTATACATAATCAACTGATTCAGCCTGGTGACTATATTTATGCCGATTGGAATGGCGTGTTAATTTCATCTGAGCTGTTAATTGAATCGTAACTGACTCAAATTGAATGCCGTTGATAGATTAGAACGGGGAATGGTTTGTGATGTACTAAAAGTTTGGATCTCAATCCGCACTAATCTGTTAATAAAGAACAAGCTAAAGAGACTAAAAGCGAAACCCTAGTCCCACTTCAACACCTTGCTGCCACTCTTCATAATCAAGGGTGGCATGCAAATCTAGGTTATCTGTTAGTTGCACTCGGCTGGAAACCTCTGCGGCTACCGATTTCTCATTGTCTTCGGTCTCGTCTTTATAGGTGTGTAGAGAACTGTTAAAAGAGACTCTTTCTGAGAACTGATAACTGACACCACTCAAGAATCCACTTTCCTGTTTCAGTGCCGCACTATTGATACGTGTACCGACGTAAAGATCCACATCTGAAAACAAGCTATAAGAGTAGCCACTGTCTATCTTCCAAGTATCGAAGCTTTCACTCGACGCGTTTTGTGTGGAGATAAAGAATTTATGAGAAGAACTATCGATCTGGCTGGGTAGTAGAGGCAAGCTATTCGCTGAACAAACAACAGGCATAGCAAAAGCCAAAAGAATAAGTAATCTCTTCATTTCCCACTCCTGATGTCATTATTATTGTTCTTCGAACGTTATCGTTCAATTAAAGCACAGAACTTGTACTTTCGCTGCACAATCGATATAGCATTTTGTTATGACTATATATGCAATTGATCACTCTTGCCTGTTCAATGAGTAAATCCAGTATCTTAAGTGAAGGTTTATACAGGGTGTTTTATCCCTTAAATGACGGTTTGCTCTGAAAAACGGTGCGAATGTAAAAAAAACGCAACTTTTCATTGACGTCCAGTGGTAAAAATTGATACACGTAGAGTAAAGCACAAGCAGAGAATTTGATATGCAGCACGTAAGCCACCTAGTAATGACCACAACCATTATTATTACCGACATTAACATTGTTGGGGCAGGCTGCTAAGTAACGGATTTTAAAAAAAAGGCCTGTATCCAACAAGATACAGGCCTTTTTTTGTACCATTTTTATGACTTATGGAGAAAGGGATGCGCGTTTTAAAGTTTGGAGGTTCATCATTAGCTGATGCAGATCGTTTTTTACGAGCGGCTGATATCATCGCTAATAATGCCCAGCAAGAAGAGCTAGCCGTTGTACTATCGGCTCCAGGAAAAACAACCAATAAGTTGGTCGCTGTTATTGAAGCTGCACTGAAAAATGGTGAAGCTGACGCACAGATTACAGAGATCGAATCTTCATTTAACACACTGTTTGCAGAGATCAAAGCGGTCGTGCCTTCTATCGATGGTGCCGCGTTTCAAGAGCAGGTGGATACCTCTCTTGCTCAGCTAAAGCAGTTCGTGAATGGCATCAACCTACTTGGTATGTGCCCGAACCACGTTAATGCTCGCATCATCAGTAAAGGTGAGCGAATCTCTATCCAGTTAATGAAAGCGGTACTGGAAGCGAAAGGCCAACCAGCAAGCCTGATTGACCCTGTCCAATACCTATACGCTAAAGGCGATCACCTTGAAGCTATGGTCGATGTGGATGTCTCTACTCAGAACTTCCAACAATCTCCACTTCCTAAAGGTCACGTTAACATCATGCCTGGCTTTACTGCGGGTAATGAAAAAGGTGAGCTAGTCACACTAGGTCGTAATGGCTCTGATTACTCAGCGGCGGTTCTAGCGGCATGTCTACGCGCTGATTGTTGTGAGATCTGGACAGATGTCGATGGTGTTTACAACTGTGACCCGCGTTTAGTGGATGATGCTCGTCTTCTTAAATCGCTAAGCTATCAAGAAGCGATGGAGCTTTCTTACTTCGGCGCTTCGGTTCTACATCCGAAGACTATCGCTCCTATCGCGCAATTCCATATTCCTTGCCTAATCAAAAACAGCTTCAACCCACAGGGTGCAGGTACTTTGATCGGCCAAGACACTGGCGAAGATAACCTAGCAATCAAAGGCATCACTACGCTAAGTGACCTAACGATGGTTAACGTATCAGGCCCAGGTATGAAGGGCATGGTTGGTATGGCGAGTCGTGTATTCGGCGCGATGTCTTCTGCCGGCGTTTCTATCGTCCTTATTACTCAATCTTCTTCTGAGTACAGCATCAGCTTCTGTATTGAATCGGCTGATAAGGTGAAAGCGAAACAAGTGTTGTCAGACGCGTTTGAACTTGAACTTAAAGATGGCCTGTTAGAGCCGGTTGAGTTCATGGATGACGTTGCGATTGTAACGCTGGTGGGTGACGGTATGCGCACTTCACGCGGCGTAGCATCTCAGTTCTTCTCTTCTTTAGCTGAAGTGAACGTCAACATTGTTGCTATTGCTCAAGGTTCTTCAGAGCGCGCTATTTCAGCGGTTATCCCTGAAGACAAAATCTCTGAAGCAATCAAAGCGTGTCACGAGAACCTATTTAACTCTAAGCACTTCCTAGATGTATTCGTTGTGGGTGTCGGCGGTGTTGGTGGCGAGCTTGTTGACCAGATCCAACGTCAGCAAGGCAAACTGGCTGAAAAAGGCATCGTGATTCGCGTATGTGGTTTAGCAAACAGTAAAGGTTTGTTGCTAGACAGCGATGGTCTACCGTTAGAGCAGTGGCGTGACCGTATGTCGAGTGCGACTGAAGAGTTCAGCCTAGCGCGTTTAGCGGCTTTGGTTCAACGTAACCACATCATCAACCCAGTATTGGTTGATTGTACGTCTAGCGAAGGTATTGCGGCGCAGTACGCTGATTTCCTAGCGGCTGGTTTCCACGTAGTAACACCAAACAAGAAAGCAAACACAGCAAGCATGGCTTACTACCATCAGCTTCGTGAAGTTGCACGCAACTCACGTCGTAAGCTGATGTACGAGACAACAGTAGGTGCAGGTCTACCGGTCATCGAAAACCTACAGAACCTTATCTCTGCAGGTGATGAACTTGAGAAGTTCAACGGCATTCTTTCAGGTTCACTGTCTTACATCTTCGGCAAGCTTGATGAAGGTATGACACTGAGCCAGGCAACCAATATTGCAAAAGATAACGGCTTCACTGAACCGGATCCTCGAGATGATCTATCTGGTATGGATGTGGCGCGTAAGTTGCTTATTCTTGCTCGTGAAGCAGGCATGGCGCTTGAACTTGAAGATGTTGAAGTAGACCAAGCTCTGCCACCGGGTTTTGACGATTCAGGTACGGTTGAAGAGTTCATGGCTCGCCTACCAGAAGCGGATGCTTACTTCAAAGAGCAGTCAGCTATCGCAGCAGAAGAAGGTAAAGTACTTCGTTATGTGGGTGAAATCGCTGAAGGTAAGTGTAAGGTTCGTATCGCTGCTGTTGATGGCGACGACCCAATGTTCAAGATTAAAGATGGCGAGAACGCATTAGCATTCTACAGCCGTTACTACCAACCAATCCCTCTAGTACTGCGTGGCTACGGCGCGGGTACTGAAGTAACAGCTGCTGGCGTATTCTCTGATGTGATGCGTACTCTTGGTTGGAAATTAGGAGTTTAAGAATGAGTTCAAGTGATATGGATGTTGTCGTTTATGCTCCTGCATCAATCGGTAATGTCAGTGTAGGGTTTGATGTGCTGGGGGCCGCTGTGTCTCCAGTGGATGGCACGCTGCTAGGTGACCGAGTTATGGTTAAAGCCGGTGATGAACCATTCTCACTTAAAACTGCAGGCAGCTTTGTTTCTAAGCTGCCAACTGAAGCAAAAGAAAACATCGTTTACGACTGCTGGGTGGTGTTCTCGAGAGAGCTTGATAAAAAAGGCGTTACGCTAAAGCCTTTAGAAATGACACTAGAAAAGAACATGCCTATCGGTTCAGGTTTGGGTTCTAGTGCATGTTCAATCGTCGCGGCACTGGATGCGCTAAACCGTTTTCACGGTCAGCCCCTGAATGAAACTGAACTGCTTGCTCTGATGGGTGAAATGGAAGGCAAGATTTCAGGTGGTATCCACTACGATAACGTTGCGCCATGTTACCTTGGTGGTGTGCAGCTCATGCTTGAAGAGCTAGGCATCATCAGCCAAGAAGTACCGTGTTTTGACGACTGGTACTGGGTAATGGCTTATCCGGGTATTAAGGTTTCAACGGCTGAAGCGAGAGAGATCCTACCATCTCAATATCGTCGTCAGGATATTATTGCTCATGGTCGTCACTTAGCGGGCTTTATCCACGCGTGTCATTCAGGTCAACCTGAACTGGCGGCGAAGATGATCAAAGACGTGATCGCTGAACCATATCGTGAGAAACTGCTTCCAGGGTTTGCTGATGCTCGTAAATACGCGCTGTCAGCTGGGGCACTGGCTACTGGTATTTCTGGTAGTGGTCCAACTCTATTTAGCATTTGCAAAGAACAAGATGTCGCCGAGCGTGTTGCACGCTGGTTAGAACAAAATTACGTACAAAATGAAGAAGGATTCGTTCACGTTTGTCGCCTAGATAAGCAGGGTTCGATCGTTACAGGAAGTGAGTTATGAAACTGTACAACATCAAAGAAAATGATGAACAAGTCTCTTTTGGCCAAGCCGTTCGTCAAGGCTTAGGCCGTAATCAAGGTCTATTTTTCCCATCTGAACTGCCAAAGTTTGATGATATCGATGCGCTGCTAGCAGAGGACTTTGTCCCTCGTAGCTCAAAGATTCTGTCAGCATTGATTGGTGATGAATTACCAAAAGAACAGATCGACCAAATGGTGGATGCAGCGTTCCAATTCCCTGCACCAATCAACCAAGTAAAAGACGGCGTTTACGCGCTTGAGCTTTTCCACGGTCCAACACTGGCGTTTAAAGATTTCGGTGGCCGCTTTATGGCTCAATCTTTAGCAGCTGTTTCTGATGGTGGTCAAATCACTATCTTAACGGCAACATCAGGTGATACTGGTGCGGCGGTTGCGCATGCTTTCTACGGCATGGAAGACATCAATGTTGTGATTCTTTACCCGAAAGGCAAGATCAGCCCACTGCAAGAGAAGCTGTTCTGTACGCTTGGCAAGAACATCCACACTGTGGCGATTGATGGTGACTTTGATGCGTGTCAGGCTCTAGTTAAAGACTCATTTGATGACGCTGAACTGCGTAAAGAGATCGGTCTTAATTCGGCAAACTCGATCAACATCAGCCGTTTAATGGCTCAGATCTGTTACTACTTTGAGGCGGCTTCTCAGCTGACTAAAGAGCAACGTGAAAACCTCGTTATCTCTGTACCAAGTGGTAACTTTGGTAACCTAACGGCTGGTCTATTGGCTAAAGCGCTAGGTCTACCTGTTAAGCGTTTTATCGCAGCAACTAACGAAAATGACACTGTTCCTCGTTACCTAGAAACAGGTCAATGGGATCCAAAACCGACTGTTGCGACAACATCGAACGCGATGGACGTAAGCCAACCAAACAACTGGCCTCGTATCGAAGAGCTTTGCCAACTGAAAGGTTGGGGCTTAGATACACTAGGCAAAGGTAAAGTATCTGACGAGCAGAGCGCTGAGTCAGTTCGCGACCTAAAAGCACAAGGTTACCTATGTGAGCCACATGGTGCGATTGCTTACCGTCTACTGGAAGAGCAACTGCAAGAGAACGAAACTGGCTTGTTCCTGTGTACAGCACACCCAGCGAAATTCAAAGAAGTGGTTGATGACATCCTAGGTTCTGATATCGAACTGCCTGGCCCGCTAGCAAAACACGCGGTGATGGAATTGTTGTCTGAAGATCTTGATAACGATTTTGAAGCGCTAAAAGCTGTGCTTCGTCGAGTTCAACCGTAACGTCCATTTGTTTTTCGAACAAATAAAAACGGCGCTCAATGAGCGCCGTTTTTGTATTCTAATTTAAGCTCTAAAAATTATAGAGACTCAGTGAACGTACGTGCGATAACGTCACGTTGCTGTTCAGTTGTTAGAGAGTTGAAACGTACAGCGTAACCCGATACACGGATAGTTAGCTGTGGGTAGTTCTCTGGGTGAGCAACTGCGTCTTCTAGCGTTTCACGCTTAAGAACGTTAACGTTTAGGTGTTGACCACCTTCGATGCGTGGTGCTGCTTCGATTGCAACTTCACGGCTTTCGTACTCGCCTAGGTCTGCAGCTGAGATAACTTGGTCAGCTTCGAAACCTGCAGTAGCAACAACACAACGAGCTTCATTCTTCTCGCTATCTAGTAGCCAGATTGAGTTTAGTAGGTCATCGTTTGCTGCTTTAGTAATTTGAATACCTTGGATCATAACTATCTCCTAGTCCACTGAATGTGGTTTGATTATGGTGTTAACTTTCGATTTTTATTGAGCTGGGTAATATATACCTAATATTAGTAAGGTTAACATTGATTTAAGTCAAAAAACAACCAAAAACCATATTTTTACAAAGGTGATTATATTGAGGTAAATCAATAAAACCTTTGAAAACAAAGTAATTACAAAATATTTTAAAGTATAAAAAATATTTAACAGTCATATTTGTTGTAAGTTTACTACATTTGTTGTGTTTTTATTGAACTACAACCGATACGACCCTTTATTTATTAAGCATTCTGAAAGTGTAAAGTGATTTAATGACAAACAATAATTCATCCTCAAAACCGGAAACAAATATTAAGTTTATTGGCGCTCATGTCTCGGCTGCTGGTGGAGTTGATCAGGCGCCTATGCGTGCACGTGAAATTGGCGCCAATGCGTTTGCACTGTTTACCAAGAACCAGAGACAGTGGGCGGCAAAACCGCTAGAAGCGAAAACCATTAGTGCCTTTAAAGCTAATTGCAAAATGTTGGGCTTCGGTGCTGAGCACATTCTTCCTCATGACTCCTACCTTATTAACCTAGGAGCACCAGAAGAAGAGAAGCTAGAGAAATCACGCGCGGCTTTTATTGATGAAATGGAGCGTTGTAATCAACTTGGATTAACGCTTTTTAATTTTCATCCTGGGAGTCATTTAAAGAAAATCTCAGAAAGCGAATGTTTGGCGAAGATCGCTGAATCGATCAACCTAGCTCATCAAGCGGTACCTGACGTAATCGCAGTGATCGAGAATACGTCTGGGCAGGGCACTAATCTGGGTTGGAAGTTTGAACATCTAGCCGAGATTATCGAGCAGGTAGAAGATAAGTCACGTGTGGGTGTGTGCTTAGACACCTGCCATACGTTTACTGCTGGCTATGACTTACGTACAAAAGAGGCGTGTGAGCATACTTTTGCTGAGTTCGACCGCATCGTGGGTATGCACTATCTAAGAGCAATGCACATCAATGATTCAAAAGCTGAGTTCGCGAGCCGAGTCGATCGACACCATTCTTTAGGAAAAGGCGAAATTGGCTGGGATTGTTTTGAGTATATTGCCTCTGATTCTCGCTTTAATGGTATCCCTCTTATCTTGGAAACCATTGATTCGACGATCTGGAAAGAGGAAATTCAACAACTTAGAATGTTTCATCGCTCAGCAACGCTAGCGAGCGAACAAGCGTAATAATAGAGGGGGAAATTTATTTCCGTCTATTTCTAAAAATTGGCACCTTTCTTTCATAGTATTAAAGTGAATATGTAGTTCACGATGTCTTAGAGGAGGTGCCTTTATGTATTCAATCACCCAAACTTCAACTATTGCTGTCGCACGCCGTTTACCTACACCAAACCGTCACGTGCATAACCACGGCCACCATCGTACACAGCAGAAAAGTGGTTAATCGAGATAAGCACAACTTGAACTGATTATTATGATTCATCAACAAGTGAACCCTACACATCATGTTTATTGATAGCTGTATGAGGTATAACTAGAGCCTTATTTAGGACAGTTAGCCGATACAGCTATTTTTTTGTCTGGCGAAAGCCGCTAGAAACCTTGATGATTGGGAAGTAAAACGATGACCGCACCAAAGACTTGGGAATCCATTATTAATGATGAACGTGATAAAGAGTACTTTCAGAGTGTCCTCGCGTTTGTTGAACAGCAACGTAATAGTGGTAAAACCGTCTACCCGCCACAAGAACAGGTGTTCAGTGCCTTTGATATGACGCCTTTCGAATCCGTGCGAGTGGTTATCTTAGGGCAAGATCCTTATCACGGTGCTAACCAAGCTCACGGCTTAGCATTCTCAGTGCTTCCTGGTGTGAAAATCCCACCTTCTCTACGCAATATGTACAAAGAGCTTGCACAAGATATAGAGGGCTTTGAGATTCCTAGTCATGGTTATCTCGATTCTTGGGCATCGCAAGGGGTGTTGATGTTGAACACAGTCCTTACAGTCGAAGAGGCAAAAGCACACTCACATGCTAAGTGTGGCTGGGAAACCTTTACCGATGCCATTATTGCTGAGCTCAATCAGCGCTCTGAACCGATCATCTTTTTGTTGTGGGGCGCACACGCCCAGAAGAAAGGTCAAGCGATTGATGACGACAAGCATCATGTGTTGGTTGCACCTCACCCATCGCCATTATCGGCACGCCGTGGATTCTTCGGTTGTCAGCATTTCTCTACAACCAACAAGCTGCTTTCTTCTATGGATCAACAACCTATTGACTGGCGTTTACCAACAGAAGTGTAGGTTGGTGGTTTTCTGAGCAGGGTCAAATCATAAATCAGCATATTCGTATACACTTATAAATAGTAGATGTAATGGAGTGCAATACTATGATGATTGAAAGGATAAGACGAGAGCATGGCTATATGGCTCGTTTACTCGCGATACTCAACAGTAAGTTAGAGTTTCTGAAACAGGAGCGAGAAATAAACTATAGCCTGATCGCAGAGGTGGTTCATTACCTTATGAACCATTCAGACAAAGTGCATCACCCTAAAGAAGACGTCATTTATCGCTACTATCTTAAGCAATATGGCAGCGAGCAAGCGATTGAAGACTTGGAGTTAGAGCATCAATTGCTTTCTGAGAAAACGGCGGACTTTTTAGGTTTGGTCGATATGATCCTTCAAGATGCGGTGGTTCCTCAGCAAGTCTTTATTGAGCAGCTTGAAGCGTTTGTTATGGCTCAGCGAAAGCACATGGAATATGAAGAGAAGCATGTGCTACCCATGATTGTTGAGGCGTTCACGGTGAAAGATTGGCAAGAAGTGGAGTCTCAATGGCTTCAACCGGAAGATGACCCTGTTTTTGGAGAGACCATCGCCGATCAATATCGCCAACTCGCGGCTCGGGTTCGACAAAATGAACAAGAGTGTGTTTAGCCCGTTGTAATGTTGAGGTGCACCTATTTTTAGGTGTCCTCTATATTAGAGGGTTGGTTTCTAAATGGCGCTTTGAGCGGATTAACTACCTCAAAAAATAAAAAAGGCACCTATATAGGTGCCTTTTGCTATCTGATTTCTTATCGTGCTGATTAAAGCTTTATATCGTCAAGGCTAAAATCAAGACCTAGGTTCATCTCTCTCAGCTCTTTCTCAAGCTGCCTACGATCGTTGATGGCTTCGATTTCACGCCACTTACGCTTGAGTGGTTTCGAGCGTGATTTTTGAGTTACACGAGGCATTTCTAGTTCTGATACTTCATCGAATTGAAAGCTATCCATAAGCCATATCTCCTTCCGTGGGACTAGTTCTTACGAACCAATAAATATCATATTTAGGCTCACAATAACTTTGATTTGTTTCTCATTTGTTTCAAATCCATGAAGCTTTTGTTCTATTTTCTTATGCATGCTCACACATTGTGAGAATTATTATGTATAAAAAACAGGCAAACAAACCTAAGTAAACGATTAAATTGGGGGTTATTGAATGTTAATTCATTGTGCGAATGGAATAGCGTTTTGACTACAATGCATTGAAGTGCACATGGTACCGTGCGGTATAGGGATCTCATTGGCCTAGAAAAAAACGAAGATCTTCACTATACCTTGTAAAACCTAGGCTGACGTCATTTTTATAGGATGGTGTTCTTGTTGGGGTAGTGCCGTGGCTGTTGTTGATATTATGTCCCGATAATGTGACTTTTATTGGGCTGCATTGTTGAAAGTTGTGTTAACAAAAGGTGTGTTATTAGTGAAATGTCATTTTAATATAAGTGTGTTTGCATATTGATTTTTAGGCCGTCTCGCTGCATTATCCGCCCGTCAAAAAATACACTGATACGTAAAATGGATGCATGAAGCGACATTTACAGTCTCAATCGCCGCAAGAATATAACAAGAGTGCCGACACAACATTGACAGAGGCATAGGCGATTAAGAGGAAGGCTAGGAAGCATGATCGGTGCTTAAACTCAATTACGAGGTTCACGTGACAGACTTAATCAATTTGATGAACGATCTCCTTTGGGGATCTATCTTAGTTTACTTACTGGTTGGTGTGGGTATCTACTTCACTGTACGACTAGGCTTCATTCAATTCCGCCATTTCGGCCACATGTTCTCTGTTCTTAGAAACAGCCGTAAAGCAGACAGTGCTGGTATCTCTTCTTTCCAAGCTCTTTGTACTAGTCTCGCTGCTCGTGTAGGTACGGGTAACATGGCAGGTGTTGCTGTAGCACTAACCGCTGGTGGCCCTGGTGCTATCTTCTGGATGTGGCTAATCGCAATGCTAGGTATGGCAACATCGTTTGCAGAAAGCACACTGGCACAGCTATACAAAACGCGTGATAACGACGGTAACTACCGCGGCGGCCCTGCATACTACATGGAGAAAGGCCTAGGCATGCGTTGGATGGGGGTTCTATTCTCTATCTTCCTCATCATTGCATTTGGTCTTGTATTCAACGCGGTTCAAGCGAACGCGATTGCAAGCGCAATGAATACGGCATTCGACCTTGAGCGTAGCTACGTTGGTGTTGGTATCGTAATCATCTCTGCGTTCGTTATCTTCGGTGGTATCCGTAAGATTGCACGCACAGCAGAAATCATCGTTCCAATCATGGCATTGGCTTACCTAGCGATCGCTATGTACGTGATGTTCGCGAACATCGAGAAAGTGCCTGAAGTACTGGCTCTTATCTTCAAGAGTGCATTCGGTCTGCAAGAAGCAGCAGCGGGTGGCCTAGGTTACGCAATCGCACAAGCGATGATTAACGGCATCAAACGTGGTTTGTTCTCGAACGAAGCGGGTATGGGTTCTGCGCCAAACGCAGCAGCTTCTGCTACGCCTTACCCACCGCACCCAGCATCACAAGGTTACGTGCAAATGCTAGGCGTGTTCATGGATACCATTGTTATCTGTTCAGCAACAGTCGCAATCATCCTGATGTCTGGTGAGTATGTACCACACGGTGAAGTAACGGGTATCGAACTAACGCAACGTGCACTAACAGCACAAGTGGGCGAATGGGGCGGCATTTTTGTAGCGGTAGCGATTTTCTTCTTCGCTTTCACTTCAATCATTGCAAACTACTCGTACGCTGAAACGAACCTTATCTTCCTTGAGCACAACAACAAGAAGGGCCTAGTGCTGTTCCGTATCGTTGTTCTGGGTATGGTTATGTTCGGTTCTCTAGCGACGTTACCAACGGTATGGGCACTGGCTGACGTATCGATGGGCCTAATGGCGATTGTTAACTTGGTGGCGATTATCCTGCTATCAGGTATCGTGATTAAGCTAGCGAAAGACTACAACCGCCAACTAGACGCGGGTAAAGTACCAACATTCGATTCGAATGACTTCCCAGAGCTTAAGTCTCAGCTGGAAGACGGTATTTGGGACAACAACAAGAAGTAATCTTGTTGGAGCGATAAACGGCTCATCCTAAAGTGATTAGAAAGGCTAAGGTTTCGACCTTAGCCTTTTTGTTTGCCTGTCATTTGTCTCATTCTGTCTATCGAAGCTCATTCTCCCTATCGAAGTAATAGGAACAGTCATAAAGACAAGTTGATGTTTTTTCTATACTCTAGCAGCATCCAGTTAGATAACCGATTAGGGTAAAGTTATGTTAGTTGTCGTTTCTCCAGCCAAAACACTTGATTACGAATCACCATTAGCGACGGAACGCTTTAGTCAGCCTGAGTTTGTTGAACACTCTGCTGAGCTGATTGAAGAGTGCCGCAAACTGACGCCAGTAGATATTTCTGCACTGATGAAAGTCAGCGATAAAATCGCAGGGTTGAACGTAGCGCGCTTTGAGCAGTGGAGCGAGACCTTTACCCAAGACAACGCACGCCAAGCAATCCTAGCCTTTAAAGGCGATGTATACACTGGCCTAGACGCTGAAACGCTATCGGATGAAGATTTTGACTACGCACAAGACCACCTGCGCATGCTTTCTGGGTTATATGGCTTGCTTAAGCCATTAGATTTGATGCAGCCATACCGCCTAGAGATGGGTACACGCTTAGCCAATGCTCGTGGTACTAACTTGTACCAGTTCTGGGGCAACATCATCACAGACAAGCTGAATGAAGCGTTGAATGCTCAAGGCGACAATGTGTTGATCAACTTGGCGTCTAACGAATACTTTAAAGCCGTGAAGCCGAAGAACTTGGATGGCCAAGTGATTACCCCTGTATTCAAAGACTGCAAGAACGGCCAGTACAAGGTGATCAGTTTCTACGCGAAGAAAGCGCGTGGCATGATGGCTCGCTACATCATCGAGAACAAGATCGACTCGGTTGAGGCGCTGACCCAGTTTGATACGGCGGGCTACTACTTCGTTGAAGAAGAGTCGAATGCGAAAGAGCTTGTCTTTAAGCGCGAAGAGCAAAACTAGTAGTCCTTGGCTAACGAGTAGCTCTCGGTTTTAGCCTGATAACAGACCAGATAGAGAAAAGCCCCATGCAGCGAACTGCATGGGGCTTTTTTATTGAATCGTTGAAGCTGGTAGATTACTTCTTCTTTGCTGCTTTCTTTTTCTTCGCGATTTTTTTCTTCTTCGCGATTTTTTGTTTCTCTACCGCTTTCTTATCTTCTTTCTTCGGCTTCTTCTTCTTAGTCACGGCCGCTTTCTTATGCGTAGGGCGCATGCCTTCAATAAAGCGTTCTTTGATTGGTTCGTCTGTGTAACGAGCCACACGCTCAATCATTAGTTGATCGTGCGCTTCAATGATAGAAACCGCGTTACCTTTTTTACCAGCACGAGCAGTACGGCCAATACGGTGTAGGTATACGTCAGCAGTACGTGGCATGTCGTAGTTGATTACGTGGCTTACGTCTGGAAGGTCGATACCACGAGCAGCAACGTCAGTCGCTAGTAGTACGTTTACAGAGCCGTCACGGAAACGAGCAATCGCGTTGTTACGACGATCTTGAGGCATTTCACCTTGGATCCACGCACATGGAATTTGCGCGCTTTCAAGTTGAGCTCGTAGATCACCTAGACGATCACGCGTCTTCAAGAATACGATGCTGCGCTCAGCTTGCTCTGTGATGACGTGCTTTAGGATGTTCAGCTTGTGCTCTGCTGTGTCTGCACGGTGGTACCACTGAGTGATCTTCTTACGCTCACGAAGTGATGATTTCGCATCGATCTCCGCTGGGTTTTTCAGTAGATCTTCAGTGAAGCCTTCAATGCCTTTACCTTCTAGCGTTGCTGAGAACAGTAAAGTTTGTTTACGCCAGCGACACTCTGCAGACAGACGGTCAACAACAGGACCAAAGCCCATGTCTAGCATGCGGTCGGCTTCATCTAGAACCAGCCATTCAATCGCACGACAGTCAAAACGCTCGCCTTCAATGTATTCCATCAAACGGCCAGGTGTTGCTACTACGATATCTTGAGTGGTACTTAAGATATCTGCGTGCTCTTGGTACATCACACCGCCCGTGATCGTGAAGATATTTAGGCTGGTGTATTTAGCAAGCTCACGTGCTTGTTCGGTGATCTGCATTGCTAGCTCACGCGTTGGCGTCAGGATAAGCATACGTGCAGGGCCAGATTTCTTACGTGGGAAATCCAGTAGGTATTGCAGTGCTGGCAATACAAATGATGCTGTTTTACCAGTACCTGTTGGCGCAGAAGCCAAAACGTCTCTTCCATCTAACGCTTGTGGGATTGCTTCAGCTTGTATCTGTGTTGGACGTTCGTAGCCCATTTCGTCAATTGCTTTAAGCAGCTCTTGGTTTAGATCGAGTTCTGCAAAGGTTCTGATCACTGTTGTTTCTCCACAAGCAATAAATGTTTCTGCCTCAAAAAGCAGACGATAAAAAAGAGTAGTCGGACATTATAGAAGCATTAGTGATTAGGATCACATGGTATTTGCTACATCTTGAGATAAAAATCTTTAGTGAGCGCAATAAATGCTTCGCTATAACCACCTTGATGGTGAATTGTAAGCGATTCGCGCTGCAAATCTTGCTCGCAAGCAGGATCTTTAGATAACTCGAATAAAATTCGGCTAGCTGGCTTTTTATCTGTTGTTTTTACATCAAGGCGTTTTGCTAGATACCAACCACATTGCTCGGCAAGCTTGATAAAACCTTCCCCCTCAGGCGTCGGTAGGATGAAACTGGCAGTCGCGGCGTCGGTTGTTATCTCGAAACAACGCTGGGCAAGCGCTAAATGATCCAAGCTGTCGGTGTGCCTGGCGGTGGCTCTTTGGCTTTGCTGCGCCTGTTCTCCAGAGTTGAAGTAGGGCGGGTTACAGATGATCGCATCAAACCTTTGTGGAAAGTCGGTTGTTAACACGCTGCCGTGATCAAGGGAGATACGATTTTGCCAAGGCGACTGCTCAATATTGACAGTGGCAGCATCAATAGCGTGTTGATCAATATCTATCGCAGAGATTGAAGCATCTTCAAAACGCTGCGCAGCCATCAAAGCCAGCAGACCTGTCCCGGTTCCAATATCGAGTACACATGATCTTTGTGGCAGGCTTACCCAAGCGCCAAGTAATACGCCATCGGTACTGACTGGCATACCGCTTTTCCCGCCGTAAATTGAGAATTGCTTAAAATTGAAGCTTTTAGTTTGCACTGTTTTGTCTTTCATTAATGTTCTGAGTATCGAGATATTTTAAGTGATTAGCTCTAATGTTAACCGCTTGTATGAATCAATGTTCTGCTTGGAAGAATATTGTTGTGCATTATGGTTAGTTTATAATTGTGGCTATTTTTCTATAGCTAGTGGAATCCACTGCTTTTTGTTCTCATATGCAAATTTATATGGTGTTTTTGTGTGGTGACTTGCAGCTAGCCAGTTGTTTCGTCATTATGCGCGACTATTTTATAGATTGATTGGCAGCTTTGAGCTGTAACATTCATGTAAGCACAACATAAATTCATAAATATAATTAAGGATTATCTGTGAAACAGAGTCTAAAACTAACAGATATAATGGCATTGGGCTTTATGCTTTTTGCGTTTTTCTTGGGTGCGGGTAACATCATCTTCCCACCTCTAGCTGGCCAATTAGCCGGTGATCACTTCCTTCCAGCGATGTCTGGTTTTCTGCTGACTGCCGTTGGTCTGCCGTTAATCACTATCGTCGCGGTCGCAGTGGCTGGTGGCTCTTGGGGTCACTTAACTAAAGATCTTCCTAAGAAAGCAGCAACCATCATGGCTGTACTGATCTTTATCATTATCGGTCCTGCATTTGCTGCACCGCGTACTGGCCTTGTTGCCTATGAGATGGCGGTGAAACCGTTCTTCATCGATGCCTCTCAAGCTCACCTAACTCTCTTTTCGATTGCATTTTTTGCAGTAGCGATGTTCTTCTCATGGTCGCAAGGTAAGCTTATTGACGTCATTGGTAAGGTGCTAACACCTGCACTGTTCGTTGGTTTGGTTGTGCTGGCGATTGCTGTATTCGTTAACCCTCAAGGCGATATTCTTGCGGCTCACGGTGAGTACATCACTCAACCACTAACCAAAGGTTTCCTTGAAGGCTACAACACCATGGATACTTTTGCTTCTTTGATGTTTGGTATGCTGATTGTTGATGCGATTCGTAGCAAGGGCATTACTGACCGTGCAGCGACGACTAAGTACCTAATTAGCGCGGGTTGTATTGCCGCAGCGGGTCTGGCGTTTGTTTACATCTCTCTATTTTTCCTAGGCGCAACAAGTGCAACAGTCGCAGCTGGTGCAGACAATGGCGGTGCTATTTTAAGCCTATACGTTCAATCGTTGTTTGGTCCTTCTGGTCAGCTAGTGCTTTCTGTGATCGTACTATTAGCATGTCTAACTACGGCGATTGGCCTTGTGTCAGCATGTTCTGATTACTTCAGCTCGCTAACGCCTCTGTCTTACAAGACTTGGGTAATCATCAATGGTGTAGCTTGTGCAACCGTTGCGAACGTTGGTCTTTCTCAACTGATTTCTCTGTCTGTTCCAGTACTGTTTGCACTGTACCCAGTCGCTATCGCGTTGGTTGCTCTGACATTCTTACGTAGCCGTTTCCCTAATCCAAAAGTGGCTTACCGCGTAGTAGTATTAGTGTCACTGCTGTTTGCTCTTATTGATGGCGCTAAAGTAGCGGGTGTAGACGTGTCTGCACTTAAGATGCTGCCACTGTTTGAGATCGGTATGGGTTGGTTGCTTCCAACGACTGCTGCAATCATCTGTATGTTCTTCGTTGGTAAATCAACAGAGCAAGAGATGGCTGAGGAGACTGTTTAATCTTCCGTTGAGATTAGATTGTCCTTCGAGATGAAATAGAAAAGGCCTCATTACTTCGCAGTAATGAGGCCTTTTTGTATTCTGTGGTCTTTTTATATCCAGCTAGTTACTTGGTTAGCTACTTAGCCGGGAGTACTTCTGTTTGGTTATAGCTTTTCGCTGTACTCAACCAGTACTTGCTCAACCCAGCTTGCGATACGGTCGTCGCTTAGCTCGTATTGTGAATCTTCATCAAGCGCCAAACCAACGAATTGAGATTTGTCTTCGGTTAACGCTTTAGACGCTTCGAACTCGTAGCTGTCATCGTTTGGCCAGAAGCCAACAAACTCTGCACCCGCGGTTTTCAGTTCATCATGCAATAGACCCATCGCATCTAGGAACCATTCGCCGTAGCCTTCTTGGTCACCCAAACCAAACAGAGCCACAACCTTGCCTTTCATAGGCGTGGTTGCGATGTCTTCCCACAGTTCATTCCAATCTTCTTGGATTTCACCGAAGTCCCAAGTCGAGATGCCCAGCAATAAAAGGTCGTAGTCCGCCATCAATGAAAGAGGGCTTTCTTTCACGTTATGGATATCAACTAGGTCTTCACCAATAATGCCGCGAATTTTCTCTGCTGCCATTTCTGTGTAGCAGGTGGTTGAGCCGTAAAATAATCCAATTTTCATAGCAAACGTTCGATTTTAATTTCAGATGGCGAATTCTAACCATAAATCGACTTCGATTGCAGCGATTATCCGCTCAAGTCGTAATTTTTATGGCATTCATATTTGCTCTGGCATACTCTCAAAACAGTTTCCAATATTGTGAGTAACACTATGCAGTCGCCTCAAGGGCAGAGCGCAGACCACGGTCTCGTTGAGCAGTTTTTAGATGCTATGTGGATGGAGCGAGGATTATCGGAGAATACGCTTGTCTCGTACCGTACCGATTTGTCCAAGTTATTAGCGTGGATGGAAAAGAACAATTACCGCCTCGACTTCATTAGCCTTTCAGGTTTACAGGATTATCAAGGCTGGTTAGCCGACGCCGATTTTAAGCAGACCTCTCGTGCCCGTATGTTGTCGGCGATTCGTCGCTTGTTCCAATATTTGCACCGCGAGAAAATCAGAGGCGATGATCCAAGTGCCTTGTTGATCAGCCCGAAGCTGCCGCAACGCTTGCCGAAAGATTTGAGCGAAGAGCAGGTTGATGCTTTGCTCGATGCGCCAGATCCGAACGATCCGATTGAGCTTCGCGATAAGGCGATGCTTGAGTTACTCTATGCAACCGGTTTGCGTGTGACAGAACTGGTTAGCTTGACGATGGAAAACATCAGCCTAAGACAGGGCGTGGTGCGTGTTATTGGTAAGGGTGGCAAAGAGCGCTTAGTACCAATGGGCGAAAATGCGGTGGATTGGATAGAGACTTTTATTGAACAAGGTCGTCCACATCTACTTGGCGAAAACAGTTCTGATGTGGTTTTTCCGAGTAAACGCGCCAAGCAAATGACCCGTCAGACGTTCTGGTATCGTATTAAGCACTACTCGGTCGTCGCTGGGATCGATACAGAGCTGTTGTCACCACACGTATTGAGACACGCTTTTGCGACGCATTTACTGAACTATGGCGCAGATCTCAGGGTCGTACAGATGTTACTTGGGCATAGTGACTTATCGACAACCCAAATTTATACTCACGTGGCGACTGAAAGGCTGAAGCAAATTCACGCGCAGCATCACCCACGTGCTTAAATCCATTTATTTTTAAGGTGAACTTAATGAGCGTATTACGCCGTCTTCCTCTACTAGCGCTTCCTCTTATGATTACTGCATGTAATGCATCAGAAGCGAAAGTAGAAACAACATCAACAGCCGTAGAAGCTGCTCCAGCTCAAGCTATTGATACAGCTGCGTTAACTAAGCGTTTTGAAAAAATCGGTATTAAGGTCGATAAGATTGTGCCTTCGGATATCGATGGTCTTTTAGAAGTTCAAACCAACAGCGGCATTATCTTTTCTTCTCCAGAGGGCGATCACTTTCTAGCCGGCACTCTTTACTCTTTGGATGAAAACGGAAAGTTCAGTGATGTTTTGGCTGAGCGTCAAGCTCCGCTGAATGCTGAAAAAGTGGCAGCGATGTCGGATACGGTTATTGAATACAAAGCCGATAACGAAAAGTATGTTGTGACGGTATTTACTGACATTACGTGCGGCTACTGTGTTCGTCTGCACAGCCAAATGCAAGGCTACAACGATTTGGGTATCACCGTTCGTTACATGGCTTACCCACGCCAAGGTGCGACAGGGCAAGTTGCCGATCAAATGGCAGCAATCTGGGCGTCAGATGATCCAAAAACAGCGATGCATGACGCTAAAGTAAACCGTCAAATGCCAGCGTCTGGTAAAGACCTAGCAGAGCAAAAGCAGATCATTGCTAAACAATACCAACTGGGTCGTGAGCTTGGCATCAATGGCACACCGGCTATCGTGCTAGCAAGTGGTGAGTTGGTGAGTGGTTACTTACCGCCAGCACAACTTCTTCAACGTTTAGAGCAATAATCTCGTTTTCTGTATTGCCAATTTATCCCCCATGTTTTTGATTTAAGGAGTGGCCTGATTGATATCGGGCCCATTTTTATATGATAGAGATCCAACGCCGTCCTGAGGTCGACATTTCAGTCTTACCTGCTCACTTACCTGACTTGTTAAAGCGCATTTATGTGAGTCGTGGAATCGACAGTGCCGACCAACTAGAGACAGCAGCGAAAGGCTTGCACTCTTATCAAAAACTGGGCGGCATTGATGCTGCGGTTGAGCTGTTGTTCAAAGCTATTCAGCAGCAAAAACGCATCATCATTGTTGGTGACTTTGATGCCGATGGCGCGACCAGCTCGGCGCTGTCTGTTTTAGCGTTACGTATGCTCGGCAGCTCTAACGTCGACTATCTGGTACCAAACCGTTTTGAAGATGGTTATGGCTTGAGCCCTGAGGTTGTTGAACAGGCAATCGAGCTTGGTGCTGAAGTGATCATGACGGTCGACAACGGTGTATCTTCAATTGAAGGTGTTCGCTTTGCTAAAGAGAAAGGGCTAGAGGTTCTGGTTACCGATCATCACTTGCCGGGCAATGAACTGCCAATGGTCGATGCTATGGTTAACCCAAACCTTGAAAGTTGTGCTTTTCCTTCGAAAGCCCTAGCGGGGGTTGGTGTCGCTTTTTACCTGATGATGGCATTGTGTGTTCACATGCGTAAATTGGGTTGGTTTGCAGAGCGCGGCATGACAGAACCTAAGTTGATGGAACTGATTGACCTTGTGGCGCTGGGTACGGTTGCCGACGTGGTTCCACTCGATGAAAACAACCGAATTTTAGTTCATCAAGGTTTGCAACGTATTCGTGCGGGTAAAGCTCGTCCGGGCATTCAAGCCTTGATCGAAATTGCTAAGCGAGACGCTAAGCGTTTGGTGGCGTCTGACTTTGGCTTTGCTCTTGGTCCTCGTATCAATGCAGCTGGTCGATTAGACGACATGTCTTTTGGTGTTGAGCTGCTAATGAGTAACAACATCCATGCGGCTCGTCGAATGGCGAGTGAGTTAGATGGCTTGAACCAAACACGTAAAGAGATCGAAGAGGGTATGAAGCAAGAAGCGATGGCTTTTTGTGAGCGCCTTGAATTTGGTAAAGACGACCTACCTTCTGGCTTGGCACTATTCCAACGTGATTGGCACCAAGGTGTGATTGGTATTTTGGCTTCGCGTATCAAAGACAAATACCACCGCCCAGTGATTGCGTTTGCAGATGGCGGCGAAGGCAGTATCAAAGGTTCATGTCGTTCAATTCCGGGTCTGCACATGCGTGATGCATTGGACCGAATTGATACTCAAAACCCTGGCTTGATTCTTAAATTTGGTGGCCACGCAATGGCGGCTGGTTTAACCATCATGGAAAAGGACTTTGAACGCTTCAGCAAGCTGTTCAATGATGTGGTGAAGAATGAACTTGGAGAAACAGCACTGAAGGGCATTATCTTGTCTGATGGTGAGCTGTTACCAGAAGAGTTCTCGATGCACACCGCTGAAACGCTGCGTTCAGGTGGCCCGTGGGGACAAGCTTTCCCTGAGCCAATCTTCGATGGTGAGTTTAAAGTGCTGCACCAAAAGCTGGTGGGTGAAAAGCACCTTAAGCTGATGCTTGAGCCGCTCTACAAAGGCCACCCAACCAATGTGATGATTGACGGTATTGCCTTTAACGTCGACCTACGTCGCTGGCCTGATGCATCAGTAAAAACCGTTCATCTTGCATTTAAGCTCGATATCAACGAATTTCGCGGCAACCAATCGTTGCAGCTGATGATTGATCATATCGAAGCCAAATAGTGATTTTGGGCTCAATAATGCTCATCATATAGTGCCAAATTCAACAAGCTCTGTTCAAAAACAGGGCTTGTTTTCCTTCCTGCCCTTACAAAATTTACGTGTTTTTTATGCCTGTCAATTTTATATCCCATTAAGTTGTTGAATCTTGGTTCACCACTCTAAAAAATTCTGTATCTCCGTCACACTTTTGAGTACAATTCTTCGGTTAAATTCTACTCATAAATGATGAGCTAAAATGTTTGAAATCAATCCTATAAAAAACCGTCTGCAGGATGTGTCTGAGCGCACAAATATCCTGAGGGGGTATCTTTGACTATGACGCTAAGAAAGAGCGTCTAGAAGAAGTAAACGCAGAATTAGAACAACCGGATGTATGGAACGAACCTGAGCGTGCTCAAGCGCTAGGTAAAGAACGTTCTGCATTGGAAGCGGTAGTAGAAACGATCGACCAACTTGACCAAGGTGTTGAGGATGTTGATGGCCTATTAGAGCTTGCGGTTGAAGAAGAAGATCAAGAAACGTTCGATGAAATTGAACCAGAACTGGCCGAGCTTGAAGCTAAGCTAGAGAAGCTGGAATTCCGTCGTATGTTCTCTGGTGATCACGATGCATCAGATTGCTACATCGATTTACAGTCAGGTTCGGGCGGTACAGAAGCTCAAGACTGGACTTCAATGATGTTGCGCATGTACTTACGTTGGGCAGATTCGAAAGGCTTCAAGACTGAAGTTATCGAAGTGTCGGATGGCGATGTTGCTGGCCTTAAAGGCGCAACGGTACGTATTTCTGGTGAGTATGCTTACGGTTGGTTACGCACAGAGACTGGTGTTCACCGTCTAGTTCGTAAGTCACCATTTGATTCAAGTGGTCGTCGTCATACTTCATTTGCATCTGCGTTTATCTATCCTGAGATTGATGACAACATTACGATCGACATTAATCCTTCTGACCTACGTATTGACGTATACCGTGCCTCTGGCGCTGGTGGTCAGCACGTAAACACCACGGAATCAGCGGTACGTATTACTCACGTTCCGACTAACACTGTGGTTCAGTGTCAGAATGACCGTTCGCAGCATAAGAACAAAGATCAAGCGATGAAGCAGCTACGTGCTAAGCTTTTTGAACTTGAGATTCAAAAACAAAATGCTGAAAAACAAGCGAGCGAAGAGACGAAATCAGACATCGGTTGGGGCAGTCAAATCCGCTCTTACGTGCTGGATGATTCTCGTATCAAAGATTTACGCACCGGCATCGAAAACCGTAATACTCAAGCGGTTCTTGACGGTGACTTAGACAAGTTTATTGAAGCTAGCCTGAAATCAGGTCTGTAAGCTTTATCAACTATTAAGCTTTACCAATAATATTGGTAAAAATGCCTATATTTGCAAAAATATAGCGGTCCAAATTTTAAAAGCAGGGTACATCTCTAATGACTGATGCTGTTCAAAACGAAAACGCACAAGAAGCTTCTTCACCTGAAGAGAACAAACTAATCGCTGAGCGCCGCAGCAAGCTGGATCACATCCGCCAAAACTGCAAAGCTAACGGTCACCCAAATGACTTCCGTCGTGAGCACCTAGCTGGCGATCTTCAAGCGGAATTCGGTGAGAAGACTAAGGAAGAGCTAGAAGAGCTTAACCACATCGTTGCGATCGCTGGTCGTGTTATGGCGAAGCGTGGTCCATTCCTTGCGATTCAAGAAACTTCTGGTCGTATCCAAGCATACGCAGCGAAAGACGTTCAAAAAGTACTGAAAGAGAAGTACCAAGGCCTAGATATCGGTGACATCATCGGTGTTAAAGGTGCGCTTCACAAATCAGGTAAAGGCGACCTTTACGTGAACATGGAAGAGTTTGAATTGCTGACTAAAGCACTTCGTCCTCTACCAGAGAAGTTCCACGGTCTAACTGACCAAGAGATGCGTTACCGTCAGCGTTACGTTGACCTAATCGTGAACGAAGATTCTCGTAATGCATTCATCGTGCGTTCTAAGCTTGTATCTTCAATCCGTAACTTCATGAGCGCGAAAGGCTACCTAGAAGTTGAAACGCCAATGATGCACGTGATCCCGGGTGGCGCAACTGCACGTCCGTTCATCACTCATCACAATGCACTAGACATCGACATGTACCTACGTGTTGCACCAGAGCTTTACCTTAAGCGTCTAGTGGTGGGTGGTTTTGACCGTGTATTCGAGATCAACCGTAACTTCCGTAACGAAGGTCTATCTCCACGTCACAACCCAGAATTCACAATGATGGAATTCTACCAAGCGTACTCTGACTACAAAGACCTTATGGATCTGACAGAAGAGATGCTAAGCACGGCAGCAATGGACGTTCTTGGTTCTACTTCTATGCCTTACGGTGACGAAACGGTTGAGTTCGGTGGCACTTACGCTCGCATGAGCATGTTCGATGCAATCAAACACTACAACCCTGAGCACGCTGAGATTCAAGCGCTAACAGAAGCAGACCTACAAGACCGTGAAAAGATGGTTGCTATCGCAAAATCTGTACACGTAGACGTAGAAACGTTCTGGACATGTGGTCAGCTTCTAGAAGAGATCTTTGGTGAAACGGCTGAGCCTCAGCTAATTCAACCAACGTTCATCACTGGCTACCCAGCGGACATCTCTCCTCTAGCTCGTCGTAGCGATGACAACCCGTTCTTCACAGACCGTTTTGAGTTCTTCATCGGTGGCCGTGAAGTTGCGAATGGTTTCTCTGAGCTTAACGATGCACAAGACCAAGACGAGCGTTTCAAAGCGCAAGTTAACGCGAAAGACGCGGGTGATGACGAAGCGATGTACTACGATGCAGACTACATTACTGCACTAGAGCACGGCCTACCGCCAACAGCGGGTCAAGGTATCGGTATCGACCGTCTAGCAATGCTATTTACAAACACGCACACAATCCGTGACGTGATCTTGTTCCCGGCAATGCGTCCACAGGCGTAATTCTCGCTTATAGGGCGTAACAGCCTATGTAATTAAAAAGGTTCATCGCGGCTTTCCGGGGAAAGCCGCTTTTATCTTCAAGAAGAAGTAAAAAGCCACCTTCGGGTGGCTTTTTCTGTTTTGGGGCTTCAAAACCTAGTCTGTACCGCACTCTTGATTCGAAAAATCGTTATTTCTGACATAGTCTTACTATTGAGACATAAAATCTAAGATAGTCTCACTACTATACGTCTCTGCGCTGAATACGCTCTCGCGGCATTTTGTCGAACGATGAAGCAGTGACTCGTATTAGTCTGATTTAAATAAAAATAGAATAAGGAAGAAGGATGGGAACTCAATTTAAGATGGATTCCTTACCAGGTTCTCTTATCGTCGTTGGTGGTGCGTACGAACCCTGGTTATCAGTGTTAGAACAAGTGGGTTGGCAGTGTACCCAGTGTGCAGATTTACGAAAAGCCGATGCCTTGATTGCTGATATTGGCCCATGTATTGGTATTGTCGATCTTAGTCATGATGAGTTCAGTCTCAACGGTATTGCTAACCTTGTGAGCAATAACAAGCAGGTGAGATGGCTCGCCTTTATCCGTGAATCTCAATTAAGCTCTGATACGATCTGCCAGTTTATCGTCAACTTCTGTATCGACTTTTTCACGGCACCAATCCCAGATGCTCAATTGCTGAGTACCATTGGTCACCAACTGGGTATGCTTAAGCTTGAGCAGAAGGTATGGCCAAACTACGGCATCAATAACAACATGGGACTGCTAGGCGATTCTGTGGCCGTGAAGCGCTTGAGAGACCAAGTAAAGCGTATTGGGCCGACTGATGTCAGTATCTTGATTTATGGCGAGAGTGGGGCTGGTAAAGAGACGATTGCACGCTCGATTCATCAAAATTCGTCGCGAGCACAGAAACCATTTTTAACGGTTAACTGTCGTGCCTTGTCTGAAATGAGAATAGAGGCCGAGGTGTTTGGCATATCAGCACAGTCAGCGACTGCGCCTTGTATGTTGGAAGAAGCCGATGGCGGAACCATCTTGCTTAATGATGTTTTAGCGATGCCACGCAATCAACAACTGAACCTGTTGCGCTTTCTACAAGAAGGTAAGATTGAAACTGCGAATGGACCTAAATCTGTCGATGTGCGTATTCTGGCCGCGAACTCCTCTGATATCGAGAAGGCGTTGATCGAGGGCGACTTCAATGAAGAGCTTTATCACTATATCAATGTTCTGCGTATTCATGTTCCAAGCTTAAAAGAACGTGTGAGCGATATTTCAGTACTGGCGAATCATTTTCTGCGTGAGTACTCGAAAGAGTTTAATGCTCAAGCGAAGAGCTTCTCAGACGATGCTATCCGTTCGATGAATCGATACCATTGGCCTGGAAATGTGCGTGAGCTGATGAATCAGATTAAGCGTGTTGTGTTGATGTCTGATGCTGTGATCATTGAGGATCACCAACTGGATTTACCAAAACAGAATGATGAGCGCCGCAGTCTCAAAAGTATCCGTGAGCGTTCAGAGCGAGATGCGTTGCTGATTGTTCTGGAATCTTATGGTGGTCAAGTATCGTTGGCCGCTAAGGAGCTTGGAGTTTCGCGTGCAACCATGTACCGATTGCTGAACAAACATAGCCTGATTTCTGAAGGTGTTGTTTAGAGCTCTCTATTCATTGATTCTATCCCGTTAGTGTCAATCTAAGAGCCACGCATGATGCGTGGTTTTTTTATATCCATTGCTACAACTTCTCGTTGATCGTTGATCGTTGATCGTTGACTGCTGACAGATTGACAGATTGACAGATTTACAGGTTGATAGATTGAGCTATTAGAGGCTCGGTCTTTAAGAGAGATGTTCTGTGATTTTATATAATCATAGTGAATATGTTATATATAAAGTAATATGCAACTAATATTTTGGGTGAATCATTTGTTTTGAAATTGTTAATCAATTATCGGTTGAATAATATACTCACTTGGTTAGACTTTAACCGTGAAAGCAATGGTTTAACAAAGACTTATTTGCTTTTATTATCTCATTTCTTTTTGGATTTTTTAGTTAGCTTGGAGGCGCAAATGAAACATTTCGATTTTATACAGCATATTTGCGCGTCGTTTGATCCGTGTACTGACATGGTGACTGTTATGTCACAAACATCAGCCATGGCCGATCGAAACACCCAAGATAAACCTAACTAATAGATCCGTACCCTTATTTGGCTGCGGAAAAATAGCAGCTAAGTGAGAAGCCCTCATACTATTTAACACGCTATTTTTCCTCAGTTTATTTTACAACTGGAGAGTTATTATGCGTCACTCAGTATACTTAAAACTAGCAACAGTCCTTATCCGTGCAGACCTTCGTCGTGAAGAACGTGAATGGCAACGAAAAGTTCGTCGTAGTTCATACGATCTACCATGGAACAATACTCATTTATTGAGAGATATTGGCCTTGAAGCCGATGGTCGACCAATTGGTTTTTCTGAACCTGAAGTCGTTACGATTGAACGTCGAGTTCGTCACCTTCGTCGAGTCTTAAGCGCGCGAATACCGACGTAATCTTGTGGGGTGATAGCGCCTTTCACCCCTTAAGATAAATATCAGCGATAGTTGTGGCGTCGGAAGTGCAAGCTTTTGAACTAGAACTGGCCAAAAAAGAGAAGCACTTGCTTCTCTTTTTTGCTTTTTTAAGCCGTTATGTGTGCTTTTTTAAGTCGTTATCTAGTAAAGAAAAAGAGTTCTACTACGCTTTATAGAGCAAGGGAGGCTGGCTATGCAAAAGCATCAATTAGACATGTGGTTACATGGAGAGCACAAAGACTCGTATCAAACACCAAAGGTATACGTTATTGGCTGTTCCGATATCTCGGAATATCTATTAGCAGTGGAATATAAACACAAGCTAGAACCGGTAAAGCAAGACGGTGAGCCGCTTCACTTTGGATCCTTGGATCAAGTGAAAGAAGAGTTACTCCGGCTCGGCTTTGAAAAGGCGTATCTTCGCTTACACAACGCCTATGATGAGTTTGGTAATGAGCCAAGCCAAAGCTACTGTGATATTGAACTGGCGCTCAAACCTCATTAAGAGGCGTTGGTAGCGAGATATTGATTCTAATTCCAGACTGTTTTTTAACGCACTGATAGTTTTGGCTATCGAGGCTCGATTAAACGATCTATGCGTAATGTGTTGTCAGTAATTTATGGGTGAATTGAGTTCGCAGATAGAAACCACGTGGTTTAGTTTTGATAGGTTTTCCACTTGCACCGTAGGCTTCCGTTAACACTCGGCTGTTGGCGGCTTTTGGTCGTAGATGCAGCGCTTCACCGTGCCTTGCTGTTATCTGTTCAACATTGCCTAAAACGATCAACTCCATCAGTTCTTCCCAATCTCGCTTCAAGAGTTCGTCTTCAGCTTGGCTAGGTGTCCATAATAATGGGGATCCTACATGCCTCTCTGCTAGCGGGATCTCTCTTTCTCCCTCGACAGGGATCCACAACACCTTAGACAGCTTGTTTCGAACGTGGCTGGTTTCCCAAGTTATGCCTTGCACACCCATCAAAGGAGCAACACACACAAAGGTGGTTTCGAGTGGCTTGCCAGAGTAGCTAATCGGAATGCTTTTTAGCTCGATACCGAGCTTGGCAAAATCTTGTTCTGGCTTACTGCCTGCAGGTGCACCCAAGTGCCATTCCAATAGCTGCCCAACCCAGCCTTTATCACGCTTAAGGTCGTTTGGCATCACCATCTCAGCTTCGTCAGCGAGCTCTTTAAAGGTCATTCCGGCGATGGCATACGCGCGCTCTAACAGCTCTTGTTGTGTTTGTGGTTCTGGTTTCATAATAAAAGGCATGATCAAAAAAATGATTTTATCAGAAGTTATCACCAAATGACGACTGGTTAAGAAATGATCTCCTTGCGAGAAAAGGGATCAAACTCAGGGTTATCCACAGGACATAAAGGTAATTAATTGAAATATTAATTTAGTGGATAAATAAACAGGGGTTTATGGTGGATAAAATGCTTGCCAAATGGGGTTCAAAATGAATCTTTCACTTAGTAGTGTGGATAAACATCGGAGTGGTTGATCTTTAACCATGTCAGGTTTCTGAAAGATCTTTTACATTTCTAATGTTTTTTAAAACTAGAATGTTATTTTAATTTACTGATTTATATGATAATAAAATTATTTTGACTGATTTGTTGTTTTTGGTGTTGATGAATCTATGGATTAAAAAAAACGATTGCGGGTAATTCTTCACATAGTTATTCACAGAAAAGGTGAATAAATGTGGTCTATGTCTCACTATTGTGTGGGTAACTAGAATTTGAGCAAAACTTATCCATATTCCTAGTTATTATTCATAAATATAGCGCTTATCACGTCACTAAGTTTGCTCCGATTGGGGATATGTGGAAAAATCAGAGTAATTAAAAATTTAGATAGAGGTTGGCCAGTGATAGATGGCGATGGTTACCGATTAAATGTTGGTATTGTAATCTGTAACAACCATGGTCAGGTCTTCTGGGCTAAACGATACGGGCAACATTCATGGCAATTCCCTCAAGGGGGAATAGATGAAGGTGAGACTCCGGAACAGGCAATGTACCGCGAGTTGTATGAAGAGGTTGGCCTTACTAAAAAGGATGTAAAGATCGTCGCGACAAGTCGTCATTGGTTACGCTACAAGCTACCCAAACGACTGGTTCGGTGGGATTCTAAACCTGTCTGTATTGGACAAAAACAGAAGTGGTTCCTTTTGCGCTTAGATTGCGATGAATCGCATATCAATATGCAGCGTGGAAGTACACCTGAGTTTGATGGTTGGCGTTGGGTGAGTTACTGGTACCCAGTTCGACAAGTTGTTTCTTTCAAGCGAGATGTTTACCGTCGAGCGATGAAAGAGTTCGCATCTTTAGCAATGCCGTTTAAAGAGCGAAAAATAAAAGGAAAGCGCAAATTGCGTAGAGGTTAAGCATGCTCAGTCAACTAAGGGAAATAGTTGAACACGTATCAAGAGTTGAAGATGTGTCGACGGCTCTTGATATTTTGGTTAAAGAGACATGCAGTGCGATGCAGACGGAATGTTGCACCGTGTATTTGGCAAATAATGATATGCAGCGCCTTGAGTTGATGGCAACTCAAGGCCTGATCTTCAAAGGCAATAGCATTCACATTGGTTTTGACGAAGGTCTGGTTGGCCTTGTTAAAAGAAGTGCTGAACCTATCAACCTTGCACAAGCGTCTGCTCACCCTGCTTATAAGTTTTTTCCAGAGCTTGGAGAAAACGTCTATCACTCTTTTCTCGGTACTCCGATTATCCACCGCAAGCAAGTGCTCGGTGTATTGGTCATTCAACAGAAGACCCCACGTTTATTTAGTGAGATGGAAGAATCCTTCCTTGTCACGCTCTCTGCACAACTTGCCGTTATTGTGGCGCACGCCCAAACTCAAGGCCATTGGCTGTTAGAGCAACAGAAGCTACCGGCTACTAAAGGTATTGCAGCTTCATCGGGCGTGGCGATTGGTGACTTATGGTGGGACAACACTCAGCCTGAACTCACCGATGTTTATCCTGCTTCGACGCTCAATATAGAGAGAGAGCATGAGTTGTTGGCGGTAGCGGTTGAAAACGCCCTCAATGACTTTAAGCGCATGCGAAAGCGCTTAGATAGCGAAATCAATAAAGATGCGTTGGCGATCTTTGACCTGTTTACTCACTTACTCAACGATCCTATGCTGCGTAAGGATCTAAAAAGCCAAATCCAGAAAGGCGATAAAGCCGATTGGGCACTAAGACAGGTTGTAGAGAGTTATTCTAATCGCTTTGCTCGTATGTCGGACGTGTATCTTCGTGAGAGAGCACAAGACATCCGAGAGCTCGGACAAAGGCTGCTCTATTTCCTCCACAACTCTGAACATGAACTTCGCACGTTAGATAAGCCGATTATCCTAGTGGTTCGTGAGTTAACCGCTTCGGTATTAGCGTCTATTCCCAAAGAAAAGCTCTTAGCGGTGATTTCCTTGGAAGGGGCGGCGAACTCGCACGCAGCGATTTTATCTCGAGCGCTTGGCATACCTTCCGTCATGGGGGTAAACCTCAACCTAGCTCAAGCTAATGGCAAGCGAGCGATTGTTGATGGGTATAGCGGTGAGATCTTTATTGAGCCGACTAAAAGCCTGCTCAAAGAGTATCGAGGGCTGATTCTAGAAGAGAGTGAGCTCTCCTCTATGGTCAATCGCGAGCTGTACCTACCGGCAAAAACGCAAGACAACAAGCAAGTCGAGATTCTGCTTAATGCGGGTTTAAGTGCAGACACTAACATCGCTATCAACCAAGGCGTTGATGGCGTAGGGCTGTATCGAACTGAAATTTCTTTCTTGTTGCAGCAAAGATTCCCGTCAGAGGATGAACAATTCAAGCAGTATCGTTCTGTACTGGCAAGCTACCCAGAGAAACAAGTGGTGATGCGTACACTCGATATCGGTGGTGATAAGGCCTTACCGTATTTTCCTATCGAAGAGGACAATCCATTCCTTGGTTGGCGTGGTATTCGGTTTACGCTCGATCATCCTGACATCTTTATTATTCAGTTACGTGCCATGCTACGTGCGAGCTGTGAAAGCCATAACTTGAGTATTTTGCTGCCGATGATCTCTGGTGCACAGGAGTTGGATGACGCGCTACAGTTGATTGAACAAGCGTATGATGAAGTGCATGAGCTTGATAACCGAGTGCGTATGCCTCGCGTTGGTATCATGATTGAAGTGCCATCCATGCTGTACATACTGCCGCTGATTGCGCATAAGGTCGACTTTGTTTCAGTCGGTACCAACGACTTAACCCAATATTTATTAGCGGTTGATCGGAACAATTCACGAGTATCCGATGTCTATGAATCAATGCACCCTGCGGTGATCATGGCATTAAAACAAATTCATGATACTTGTAAGCAATATCAATTACCTGTTTGTATTTGTGGCGAGTTAGCCGGTGACCCGATGGGCGCGCTGCTATTGATTGGATTGGGGTATGAGACGTTAAGTATGAATACCTCGAATGTCGCAAGAACCAAATATTTGATTCGTCAATCGAACTTGGCTGAATTACAGGATTTGGCAAATAAGGCACTTTCAAAACCGTATGGTAGTGACATCTATAGTATGATGCTGAACTATTTCGAAGAGCGTGAATTTACAGGCTTCATTCGAGCAGGTAAAAAATAGGATTTAACGTGTCATATGAACTGATAGGTTTGTTAGCGGGCCTTGGTGCTATTGTTGGTGTTTTAGCAGGCTTGCTAGGCATTGGTGGTGGTTTGCTGGTTGTTCCTGCCTTACTGTTTTTGCTTCCTAAAGCGGGTATCCCCCAAGAGTTTGCGATGCAAATGGCATTGGCTACTTCGCTATCAACCATCATCGTTACGTCGGGATCGTCTGCGATTAACCATCTAAAGTTGGGTAACGTAGAGATGTTTGTCGTTAAATGGTTGATGCCAGGTGTGGTGATAGGTGGCTTCCTCGGCTCTTTCGTGGCCGATGTAATTCCAGCTCAATACTTACCAAAAGTCTTTGGTGTGATTGTTTTGGTGTTGGCGTTGCAAATGCTATTGTCGATTCGCTCCAAGAGCCAAAAATCGATGCCGGGTTCAGCTAAAACCGTGTTGTGTGGCGGCGGGATTGGTTTGGTATCAAGCTTAGCGGGCATTGGCGGTGGGTCTTTATCGGTACCTTTCCTTAACCATCACGGTGTGGAAATGCGTAAAGCCGTCGGCTCATCTTCGGTATGCGGTTGTGTTATCGCGATTTCGGGAATGCTAGGTTTCATTTGGCATGGATCTTCTGTCGATGATCTTCCTGCGTATAGCTTGGGTTATGTTTATCTACCGGCTTTGATCGCGATATCTTGTACCTCAGTTTTGACCACTCGAGTGGGTGCGAAACTGGCCACTCAATTGCCAACCCCTGTGCTGAAGAAATTCTTTGCGGTATTTTTAATGTTTATAGCAGCCACAATGCTGCTGTAGTGTCTTTTCTGTTAGTCATTGAGCTAACCGTTAATCAATTTAGATAGAGAGCCAAGTATGTCTCAGGGTTTTATCGAATTCCCAAATATCGATCCTGTTCTTATTGAACTAGGACCAATCTCAGTTCGTTGGTACGGCCTAATGTACCTTGTCGGTTTTATGTTTGCTCTTTGGTTAGCAAATCGCCGAGCTGATCAACCGGGTAGTGGTTGGACTCGAGAGCAAGTATCAGACTTACTGTTTGCTGGCTTTCTAGGTGTGGTGTTGGGTGGTCGTATTGGCTACGTACTTTTCTACAACTTTGACCTTTTCCTAGCAGACCCACTGTACCTATTTAAGGTATGGACTGGCGGTATGTCTTTCCACGGTGGCTTGCTGGGTGTTATCACCGCAATGTTCTGGTATGCGAAAAAGAATGGTCGCACCTTCTTTGGCGTGGCAGACATGATTGCACCACTCGTCCCATTTGGTTTAGGTATGGGCCGTCTAGGTAACTTCATGAACAGCGAGCTTTGGGGCCGTGTGACTGATGTGCCATGGGCGATTGTGTTCCCTAACGGTGGTCCACTTCCTCGTCACCCATCTCAACTTTACGAGATGGCGCTTGAAGGTATCGTGCTGTTCTTCATCTTGAACTGGTTTATCAAAAAGCCGCGTCCTCTTGGTTCTGTATCAGGGTTATTCCTAGCTGGATATGGTACATTCCGCTTCTTAGTAGAATACGTACGTGAACCTGATGCTCACCTAGGTTTGTTCGGTGGATTTATCTCTATGGGACAAATTTTGTCACTGCCAATGGTTATCATCGGTGTGCTGATGATGGTGTGGGCATACAAGCGTGGTCACTACAAAGACGAATTACCACAACAAACGAAGTAAGGAATTGGTGTGAAACAGTATTTAGATCTCTGTCAGCGTATCGTTGATGACGGTACTTGGATTGAAAATGAACGCACGGGCAAGCGTTGCCTAACCGTGATCAATGCTGACCTTGAATATGATGTTGGTAATAACCAATTCCCACTGGTAACAACGCGTAAGAGTTTTTGGAAAGCCGCAGTTGCTGAGCTGCTTGGCTATATCCGTGGTTACGACAATGCTGAAGATTTTCGTAAGCTAGGGACTAAAACTTGGGATGCGAATTCTAACCTGAATGAAGCATGGCTGAATAACCCTTACCGCAAGGGTGAAGATGACATGGGCCGTGTTTATGGCGTTCAAGGACGTGCATGGGCAAAACCTGACGGCGGTCATATCGACCAACTGAAGAAGATTGTTGATGATCTAACTAACGGTATTGATGACCGCGGCGAGATCTTAAACTTCTACAACCCAGGTGAGTTCCACATGGGATGTTTGCGTCCGTGTATGTACAGCCATCACTTCTCACTACTTGGTGATACTCTGTACCTAAACAGCACTCAGCGCTCTTGCGATGTACCCCTAGGCCTGAACTTCAACATGGTTCAAGTGTATGTCTTCCTAGCTATCATGGCGCAAATCACGGGTAAGAAAGCTGGCGTGGCTTACCATAAGCTAGTAAATGCTCATATTTACGAAGATCAACTTGCACCTATGCGTGATATCCAGTTAAAGCGTGAGCCGTTAGCTGGCCCAACATTCCATATCAATCCTCAGATTAAGTCTCTAGAAGATTTGGAAACATGGGTAACGATGGATGACTTCTGGGTTGAAGGTTACGAATGCCACGAAGCGATTAAGTACCCATTCTCGGTTTAATCTCACTCGCTTTGTTTGATTGAAAGGCTGCCTCTGTGCAGCCTTTTTTGTATCTAAGTTACAGTGACGAGTAATCGAGATTCGAAGAGCAGAGAAATCATATGCTGTGTGATGCTTTATGTTACTCGTATACTCTCAACGCGCATTGGCTCTTTCTCTTCGATACTCGCTTACACGCATCTCGAATCTTTTTTCGATTCATCATTCCCTAGACTGACGAAGGAAGGAGTTGGGAGTCTCTTTCGTGGTGCGTTTGTGGGATTCCCTATCACGCTCGTTCCTCGCTGTAGGGAATGACGGAAATATATAGATGCGGGTAAACGAGATGCGGGATACGAAGAGCTAGAACGGACTTCTTTGGTGAGTAATGCTTACCTTACCGATTTACTCTTATATCGTATCAGTTTCAGCTCTTGTCACAAGCTTACTCATATCTCGAATTTGATTTTAGCTCTTCGTTACTCGTTTACCCGAATCCCGTATCTGCTCTTAAAAAGAAAAAGCCCGCAACCTAGGAGGTAGCGGGCTTTGCTATAAGCGATGTTTATTTTGCTATTAAGCGGTAAGAGCTAACACGCTACCAGGCAGTACAAGGAATACCGCAACAAGGTAACCAGCCACTACAGCTTTGTTCTTCACAGCCATGTCTGAAATCATGTCTGCCGCTTTAACTGGAAGTTCACGTAGGAACGGGATACCGAAGATGAATACCGTTGACATGATGTTGAACACCAAGTGTACTAGAGCAATTTGTAGTGCGAATACTGCGAACTCACCAGACACTGCTGTAGCTGCAAGTAGAGCCGTAATACATGTACCGATGTTTGCACCCAGAGTGAATGGGTAAACGTCACGTACTTTAAGAACACCTGAACCTACTAGTGGAACCATCAAGCTTGTTGTCGTAGAAGAAGACTGAACAAGGATAGTCACGATAGAGCCAGAAGCGATACCGTGGATTGGACCACGACCGATTGCGTTCTTTAGAATCTCACGAGCACGACCAACCATTAGGCTCTTCATCAGCTTACCCATTACAGTAATAGCTACGAAGATAGTTGCGATACCTAGAGCGATAAGCATGATGCCGCCAACAGTGTCGCCAAACGTTGATAGTGGTTCTTTAATCGCACTTACAACAGGCTTAGTGATTGGCTTGATGAAGTTAAGACCACCCATGCTCATATCACCTGTTGCTAGCATCGGTGATACTAACCAGTGAGAAATTTTCTCTAGAATTCCAAACGCCATCTCTAGTGGTAGGAAGATAGCAACGGCTAATAGGTTAAAGAAGTCGTGGATTGTCGCACTTGCGAATGCACGTTTGAACTCTTCTTTACAACGAACGTGACCAAGGCTAACTAGCGTATTGGTTACCGTAGTACCAATGTTAGCACCCATGATCATAGGAATTGCTAGCTCAACAGGTAAACCACCTGCCACAAGGCCAACGATAATTGAAGTAACTGTACTTGATGATTGAATAAGCGCTGTTGCTACTAAACCAATCATTAAGCCTGCAACTGGGTGTGAAGCAAATTCGAAAAGAACCTTTGCTTGCTCGCCTGTTGCCCATTTGAAGCCTGTACCAACCATTGAAACTGAAAGTAATAGTAGGTAAAGCATGAATGCCAAGTTAGCCCAGCGTAGCCAACGAGTAGTGCTCGAGATAGGCGCTGCTGCAGTAGTAGCTTGGTTCATAATGTTTTCTCCATTGGACCGTTTAAGTCTGTGTTTGGTCTGTTTGTTTAATCTGAGCGTGATGTTAGAGGGGAAATATTTCAGTAATATTACATTTTGGTTTAGGTGCGACTTTTTTGTGATGATTTACTCTTTAAATATTCCAATTGCTAATGTGGTTGTTTTAAGTTGTTGTTTTAAATTGTTTTTTAATGGAAATTCTATAGGTGATATAGATCTTAAAAGTTAGAAAAAAATTGAAAATAATCGATGAAATATTACATTATGAAATCAGACACTTCGAAAAAATAAGTGGTAAATCTATGTTTGGTTAGGTTTTTTCGAGTTTGTTGAGTGGCGGTGTCATATTTGATATAAAAGGGTATCTACTCTTTTATTACGGCACATCTATGTCGCATCTCAACTACAACCATCTGTATTACTTCTGGATGGTTTGCAAGCAAGGCTCTGTTACTAAAGCTGCAGAAGCCCTATTCCTAACACCACAAACGGTAACGGGGCAGATAAAAGCCTTAGAAGAACGCATGGATGGCAAGTTGACCAAGCGTAATGGCCGAAGTGTTGAGCCTACAGAGCTTGGGCAACTGGTCTTTAAATATGCCGATCGTATGTTTGGCCTGAGTTACGAGATGCTGGACATCGTGAATTACAGCCAGCACTCCAATATTCTGTTTGATGTTGGCGTCGCGGATGCGCTCTCTAAAAGACTCGTCAGTAAGATACTGATGTCGACCATCCCTCCAGATAACAGCATTCACTTGCGCTGTTTTGAATCGACCCATGAAATGCTACTTGAGCAACTCTCTCAACATAAGCTCGATATGATTTTGTCTGACTGTCCGGTGGACTCTAGTCAAAGCCCGGGCCTGTTCAGTAAAAAGCTGGGTGAGAGTGGAATGAGCTTTTTTAGTTCAGGTCAGGTTGAAGGGGTTAATTTCCCTGCTGTATTGGAGCAAAGAAAGCTTTTGATCCCTGGCAGCCGAACCTCAATGGGTCGTAAAGTGCTGCAATGGTTTGATAGACAAGGGCTTAAGCCAGATATTTTAGGTGAGTTTGATGATGCCGCATTGATGAAGGCTTTTGCTCGTTACCATCATGACGTAATATTTTTAGCACCGACGATTTATATGTCTGAAGTGGAAGACGACACATCACTGCAACTATTAGGCGGTATTGAAGAGTTAAAAGAGGAGTACTACGTCATATTTGCTGAGAGGATGATCCAACATCCAGCAGTAAAAAACGTATGTGACGCAGATTTTAGCAAATTGTTCGAGTGAGATAGTTTGTTAATGAATTGATATCGATTATCATAACTCCGCAATATGCCGGAAATACTGATAGCCCGTAGTTGGCGTAAAGGTTGTAGGGAGCCAAACTATGAACTTAAAAGAGATGGAGAAGAACTCAGCACAAGCTGTGATTCTACTCAAAGCCATGGCTAACGAGCGTCGCTTACAGATTTTGTGCCTATTACATGGCACTGAACTGTCGGTTGGGGAGTTGTGTGGCAAGTTGGAACTGAGTCAGTCTGCTTTATCTCAACATCTTGCTTGGTTGAGAAGAGATGGTTTGGTCGAAACTCGCAAAGAAGCTCAAACTGTGTATTACACATTGAGTAGTGAAGAAGTAAAAGCGATGATTAACCTACTGCATGGTATTTACTGCAAGTAGCTTATTGCTGGTGGGAGGGGGATTTCTTATCAGCGATAGAATGACACAAGGAAGTGTTAGCATTTCACATTGAACGTTAGTGTTTACCTATCTACCTATCTACCTATCTATCTATCTACCTATCTATCTACCTATCTACGTACCAATTTGCTTCTCTATTTATTTTTCTGATTGTTTGTTTTATCTATCTGCTTAAATTGTTTATCGGTCAGAAAAACGGCTGTTAGCACGTAAAATAAAAGCGTTACTCAAAATTTAGATATAAAAAAACCGGCCTAGGCCGGTTTTTTTCGTTTTGCGTTGTAATCAAATTTCTATTAAAGAGCTTTGATTGCAGCAGCGAAACGAGACTTATGACGTGCAGCTTTATTCTTATGAATAAGGCCTTTAGTCGCCATACGGTCAAGAAGTGGTGTAACTTCTACAAGAGCAGCAGTTGCAGCTTCTTTATCACCAGCTGCGATAGCTGCGATAGTCTTTTTCATGTAAGTGCGCATCATAGAACGACGGCTAGCATTGTGCTGGCGACGTTTCTCAGCTTGGATAGCGCGCTTCTTAGCAGATTTACTGTTTGCCAAGGGTCTAACTCCCAAAAACTTAGTTCGGTGACAATTTAAGGGCGAGGACTATCCCTCATTAGCGCTTAATTGTCAAATGATTTGTGCAAAAACCAATCGTAGCCAAACAAACTTTGGTATGGAAAGGTCATCGCGGTTAAGATGGCGGGGATTCTAACAGCATTTTTAGACCAATGCTAATAAATATGCTTCTTAGGACAGGATAGTATTTATCCTCGCTTGAAAGTAATCAACCAGTGTCAGAGGTTTCTGTGAGTAAACGACTATTAAAGTCAGGCCTGATTGTCAGCGCAATGACTTTTGTTTCCCGTGTATTGGGGCTAGTACGTGATGTAGTAGTAGCAAATTTGATGGGGGCAGGAGCGAGTGCCGACGTATTTTTCTTCGCTAATAAAATTCCTAATTTCTTACGTCGACTTTTTGCAGAGGGTGCGTTTTCTCAAGCGTTTGTTCCTGTATTAACGGAATATCACGCCGCAGGTGATAAAGATAAGACACGAGATTTAATTGCTAAGGTGTCGGGTACGCTCGGGGTTTTAGTTTCTATTGTCACCGTTATCGGGGTATTGGGCTCTGGCGTGATCACCGCGATGTTTGGTGCGGGTTGGTTTATCGACTGGCTAAATGATGGTCCATCAGCGCCAAAGTTTGAGTTGGCGAGCTTTATGCTCAAGATTACCTTTCCTTATTTATGGTTTATTACCTTCGTTGCTTTATCTGGTGCCATTCTTAATACATTAGGTAAGTTTGCGGTCTCTTCTTTTACGCCTGTGTTCTTGAACGTGATGATCATAGGCGCTGCGTGGTTTATCTCACCTAATTTAGATCAACCAGAAATTGGTTTGGCGATTGGTGTGTTTCTTGGTGGCTTAGTCCAATTCCTTTTCCAAATGCCTTTCTTGATCAAAGCGGGTGTATTGGTTAAGCCGAAGTGGGGCTGGAGAGATCCAGGTGTGGTTAAGATCCGCACATTAATGATCCCTGCTTTGTTCGGTGTGTCGGTCAGCCAAATCAACTTATTGTTTGATACCTTTATTGCCAGCTTCCTCGCAACAGGCTCTATCAGTTGGTTGTACTACTCAGACCGACTGCTTGAATTTCCTCTCGGTTTATTCGGTATCGCGATTGCGACTGTGATTCTTCCTGCTTTGTCTCGTAAACACGTAGATGCTCAAGGGGAAGGGTTCGCGCATACCATGGATTGGGGCGTGCGCATGGTGTTGCTGCTTGGTATTCCTGCGATGTTAGGTCTTATCGTTTTAGCTAAACCCATGTTGATGGTGCTATTTATGCGTGGTGAGTTCTCTCCACACGATGTACAGCAAGCATCGATGTCATTGGTAGCTTACGCATCAGGCTTGCTTAATTTCATGCTGATTAAAGTTTTAGCTCCGGGCTATTACTCTCGCCAAGATACCAAAACACCGGTTAAGTACGGCATTATCGCTATGGTGACCAATATGGTGTTTAACGCGATCTTTGCTTATTTTTATGGCTATGTGGGTTTGGCGATTGCGACGGCACTGTCTGCCTTTGTGAATATGGCCTTGTTATATCGAGGATTGCACCTTGCGGGTGTGTATCAATTAACTAAGACAACCTTGTTGTTCAGTGCCAAATTAATTATCTCAGGTGTGGTGATGGTAGCGGCTATTTTATGGCAGCTGGATAATATGCAACATTGGCTTGAATGGAGCTTTAGCCAGAGAGCGCTGACATTAACTGGCTTGATTGGACTTGGTGGCTTTGTTTATATTGTTTCGGTACTGATTTTAGGTATCCGAGTAAAACATTTAAAAGCAGCGACAGATTAATACTGATTAGTATATAATCCGTCGGTTTCACACAATAAATGATGCAAATAACAGGTTTTAGCTGATCATAATGGAACTGATCCGAGGTATACACAATATTAAAGCGCAGCATCATGGCTGTGTATTAACCATAGGTAACTTCGATGGTGTTCATTTAGGACATCAAGAGGTTTTGAGTCAGGTTTCTAAACAAGCTGCAGCATTAGGGCTACCTTCTGTTGTTATGACGTTTGAACCGCAGCCTATGGAGCTGTTTGCCCGAGATAGAGCACCAGCACGTTTAACTCGTTTACGAGACAAATACGTGCAACTGAGTAAGCTAGATATCAGTCGCTTATTGTGTGTTAATTTTAATCAGTATTTTGCAAGTTTATCCGCGGAAGCATTCATTAAGGATCTTTTGGTTGATAAGCTTGGTGTGAAGTTCTTGGTGGTTGGTGACGATTTTTGCTTTGGTAAAGGTCGTACCGGTAATTTCGCTATGCTCAAAGAGGCGGGCGAGAAGTACGGTTTTGAGGTGGTCAGCACCCAAAGCTATTGCTTAAACCAATTACGAGTAAGCAGTACTGAGATACGAAATGCATTAGCGGTCGATGACTTGGCTGCAAGTGCTACCATGTTAGGACGTGATTACAGTATTAGTGGTCGAGTGTCCCATGGTCGAAAACTAGGGAGAACTATCGGTTTCCCTACCGCTAATATTCCATTAAAGCGTTGTGTTTCTCCTGTATCGGGGGTGTATGTTGTTGAAGCATTGGATATCGACGGTGTTCCTGTCGGTGGTGTTGCTAATATTGGACAACGACCAACAGTTAATGGGGTAAGGCAGCAATTGGAAGTGCATTTTTTTGACTTTAAAGCCAATTTATATGGTAAACAGTTAGAAGTACGACTTTTGCACAAACTGCGCGACGAGATAAAATTTGAATCGTTCGACGCACTAAAGAATCAAATAGAATTGGATGCTGAAGCCGCAAGGGTGTGGCTGCTTCAGCTAAAGAATTAATCGGATGATTCCACCGATTAACATAATGTCTAACTTCGCCCAATATAACGGAATTAAGAATCGATGAGTGATTATAAAGATACCCTGAACTTACCAGAAACAGGGTTCCCAATGCGCGGCAATCTGGCAAATCGTGAGCCAGAAATGCTGAAGCGTTGGTACAAAGAAGATCTTTACGGCGAAATCCGTAAGGCAAAGAAAGGTAAAAAATCTTTCGTACTGCATGATGGCCCTCCATACGCGAACGGCGACATTCACATTGGCCACGCGCTGAATAAGATTCTTAAAGACATTATTATCAAATCTAAGACCCTTTCTGGTTTTGATGCACCGTACATCCCTGGTTGGGACTGTCACGGTCTTCCAATCGAGCTAATGGTTGAGAAGAAGAAAGGTAAGCCTGGTCAGAAGATTTCGGCTGCTGAATTCCGCGAAGAGTGTCGTAAGTACGCTGCGGGTCAAGTTGAAGGTCAGAAAGAGAGCTTCAAACGTCTTGGCATCATGGGCGAGTGGGACAAACCTTACCGCACTATGGATTTCGGCACTGAAGCGAACATCATTCGTTCTCTTGGCAAAATCGCAGATAAAGGTCACCTTCTTAAAGGTTTCAAGCCAGTTCACTGGTGTACTGACTGTGGTTCTGCTCTGGCTGAAGCTGAAGTTGAATACAAAGATAAAGTTTCTCCATCTATCGATGTGAAATTTACAGCAGCTGACGAAGCGGCGCTTCTAGAGAAATTTACTCTAGCTGAAGGTCATGCGGGTCAAGGCGAAATTTCTATCGTTATCTGGACAACAACACCATGGACTCTGCCTGCTAACCGCGCAGTATGTCTACGTGATGATCTTGAATACGTGCTTATCCAAGTTGAAGCGAATGGCGACCAGCCTGCTCAACGTATCGTTGTTGCTTCTGAACTAGCAAAAGACGTAATGGATCGTGCAGGTATCGAGCACTTCCACAACCTTGGTTTTGCTACAGGTGCTGATCTTGAGCTTTCTCAGTTCAACCACCCGTTCTACGACTTTACTGTTCCTGCAGTTCTTGGCGATCACGTAACAACAGATTCAGGTACTGGTGTGGTTCACACTGCGCCTGGTCACGGTCAAGAAGATTTCGTGGTTGGTAAAAAGTACAACCTAGAAATCGCTAACCCAGTTGGTTCTAACGGCGTTTACCTGCCAGATACAGAGCTATTTGCTGGTCAGCACGTATTCAAAGCGAACGACTCTGTTTTAGAAGTTCTAAAAGAGAAAGGTGCACTTCTGCATCACCACGCTTACGAGCACAGCTACCCACACTGTTGGAGACACAAAACTCCAATCATCTTCCGCGCAACACCACAATGGTTCATCTCTATGGATCAAGCTGGCCTACGTGCTAAAGCACTAGAGTCAATCAAGAGTGTTGAGTGGTTGCCTGAATGGGGTCAAAGCCGTATCGAAGGCATGGTTGAAGGTCGTCCTGAGTGGTGTATCTCTCGTCAACGTACTTGGGGTGTGCCAATTGCTTTGTTTGTTCATAAAGAAACAGCAGAACTTCACCCAGAAAGCCCAGCGCTTATTGAAAAAGTTGCGAAGCTAGTTGAAGAGAAAGGCATTCAAGCTTGGTGGGATGTAGACGCTGCTGAACTTATGGGCGCAGAAGACGCTGATAAGTACGAAAAAGTAATGGATACGTTAGACGTATGGTTCGACTCAGGTGTTACGCACTTCTCTGTTGTTGATTCTCGTGAAGAGTACAACTTCCCGAACGAAGAGCGCACTCACAGTGCTGATCTTTACCTTGAAGGTTCAGACCAACACCGTGGTTGGTTCCAGTCTTCTCTAATTTCATCTATCGCGATGAAAGACGAAGCACCGTACAAGCAAGTACTAACGCACGGTTTCGTAGTGGATGGTAACGGCCGTAAGATGTCTAAATCTATCGGTAACGTTGTTGCTCCTAAAGACGTAACCAACAAGCTAGGTGCAGATATCCTGCGTCTATGGGTTGCTTCTACAGACTACACGGGTGAAGTTGCGGTTTCTGATGAAATCCTGAAGCGTTCAGCGGATGCTTACCGTCGTATTCGTAACACGGCTCGTTTCTTCCTAGCGAACTTGAACGGTTTCAACCCTGAAACTGACCTAGTTCCTGCTGAAGAGATGGTTGCACTTGATCGCTGGGCTGTTGGCCGTGCTCAAGCTGCACAAGAAGAGATTGTTAAAGCATACGGCGAGTACAACACTCACGGTGTGACTCAACGTCTAATGCAGTTCTGTTCTATCGAAATGGGTTCTTTCTACCTAGACGTAATCAAAGACCGTCAGTACACAGCGAAGCAGGGCAGCCATGCTCAACGTAGCTGTCAAACGGCGCTTTACTACATCGTAGAAGCTCTAGTTCGTTGGATGGCACCTATCATGTCGTTCACTGCAGATGAAATTTGGAACGAAATGCCAAGCTCTTTACCAACTGGAGAGCAGCGCGACACGTTCGTATTCACAGGTGAGTGGTTCGAAGGTCTATTTGGTCTTGCAGAAGGCGAAGAGCTAAGCAACGAATTCTGGACTGAAATCCAGTCTGTTCGTGGCGCAGTGAACAAGCTTCTTGAAGATGCTCGTAAAGAGAAAACGATCGGTGGTGCACTGCAAGCTGAAGTTACTCTATACGCTGACGATGCACTAGCGGCTAAAATCAACAAGCTAGAAGATGAGCTACGTTTCGTACTTATCACCTCTGCAGCTGTTGTTAAGCCACTGAGCGAGAAGTCTGATGCAGCGCAAGCGACAGACGTTGCTGGTCTATTCGTTGAAGTTGCGGCTACTGAAGCTGAGAAGTGTGACCGTTGCTGGCACCACACTCCAGATGTAGGCACTATCGAAGGTCACGAGAAAGTTTGTGGTCGTTGTGTGTCGAACATCGACGGTGAAGGCGAAGTGCGTAAGTTCGCATAACGACTCAGAGAAAGACTGAACTTTTTGTAAAAATCATAGCCCCAGTATCAACTGGGGTTATTTTTAGTTATAGGAAATGTGTTTAACCAAGTTGGTAATCAAGGTCACGTAAGGTGACTAACAATGAATACCAACTTCGTAAATACTAGGAATAGAAATGAGTGAAGTTTCGTTAAAACAATCTGGTGTACGTTGGTTATGGCTGGCTCTATTGGTCTTCTTGGCTGATATCGGCATTAAACTCTTTGTCATGGACAATATGGGTTATGGTTGGGCAAACCGTATTGAGGTGCTGCCATTCTTTAACTTTTTGTACGTGCATAACTACGGTGCAGCGTTTAGCTTCTTGAGTGATCAAAGTGGTTGGCAGCGTTGGTTATTTACGGGTATCGCATTTGCGGTAACAGGTATGCTGACGTACTGGATGAGCAAACTACCAGCAACAGAGAAGTGGAATAACATTGCTTATGCGATCATCATTGGTGGTGCAGTAGGTAATGTGTTTGACCGAGTCGTACATGGCTTTGTTGTCGATTACTTAGACTTCTACTGGGGCACTTACCACTGGCCTGCATTTAACTTAGCGGATATGGGAATCTGTATCGGTGCTGCGATGATCATCTTAGATGGTTTCCGTAAGAAAGACGAAAGCAAATAGCTTGCTTCAAAGTCAGTCTATGACTCACAGAATAGAATAGCCCTAAGCGCTGTCGGTTGATTCCGACGGCGCTTTTTTTTATGCTTCAGTCAACAAGGAAGCAAAGCACAGCGCATCCTCAAATAATAAAGAAGTCTAAGGAAAGTAACGTGGCAGCAATTAAAAATGATTCAGCAGTAACTCTACATTTTACGATTAAAATGAAGGATGGTTCAGTTGCCGATAGTACGGAGAACATGGGCAAACCAGCGAAGTTCGTCATGGGTGATGGCAGCCTAAGTGAGAACTTTGAAGCGTGCTTACTTGGACTTGAAGCCGGCACTGAAAAGTCTATCGAACTGAAGGCGGAAGACGCGTTTGGTATGCCAAACCCAGATCATATTCACTATATGGATCGTGCTAAGTTTGTTGGCGACTCTGAAGTTGAAGTGGGCACTATCATGGCATTTTCAGGTCCTGACGGTATGGAAATTCCAGGTATTATTACTGAGATCGCAGGTGATTCAGTGACGGTTGATTTTAATCACCCACTCGCTGGTCAAGACGTTAGCTTTGACGTCAATATCTTAACGGTAGAATAACTCTCTTAACGTTAGAATAGCTGTCTTCACGCTAGAATAAGATAGCCTTACAGCTGTGATCTCACCCAGAGCTTCACTGTCTAGACGCTTCACTGTAGAATGCGAACCTCGCTGACGGCGAACTCTATAGAAGCAACCTTAGTACCGCGGTAAATGATGAGCAATGAAATGAAAATAATGTTAGCTAACCCTCGTGGCTTTTGTGCCGGTGTCGATCGTGCGATCAGCATCGTAGAGCGTGCACTCGAAATGTATCAGCCACCGATCTATGTTCGCCATGAAGTGGTACACAACCGCTTTGTTGTTGAGGGGCTCAAGCAGCGTGGTGCTATTTTTGTCGAAGAACTGAGTGAGGTGCCAGACGACAACATCGTGATCTTTTCGGCTCACGGTGTTTCTCAAGCGGTTCGTAAAGAAGCGAAAGAGCGTGAGTTAACGGTATTTGATGCGACGTGTCCTTTGGTGACTAAAGTTCATATGGAGGTTGCTCGTGCGAGCCGCAAACATATGGAAGTGGTACTGATTGGCCACGCAGGTCACCCTGAAGTGGAAGGCACTATGGGTCAGTACGCGAGCCAAGCTGGTGGTATGTACTTGGTTGAAAGACCAGAGGACGTACAGAACCTCGTGGTGAATGATCCAAGTAACCTGCACTATGTTAGCCAAACTACGCTATCAGTAGATGAAACTGCAGATGTGATTGAAGAGCTACGTCGAGTGTTCCCTGAGATTCAAGGCCCACGTAAAGACGACATCTGCTACGCGACTCAAAACCGTCAAGACGCTGTGCGTGAGATGGCGAATGACGTTGATGTGGTGATAGTGGTTGGTTCTAAGAACTCATCGAATTCAACTCGTCTAAAAGAGCTAGCTGAGAAACTAGGCACACCAGGCTACCTAACTGACTGTCCTGAAGACATTCAAACCGAGTGGGTTGAAGGGAAAAAGAAAATCGGTGTAACAGCCGGTGCTTCTGCTCCTGAAGAGCTGGTAAACCAAATTCTAGATCGTATTCGTGAGCTAGGTGCGACTGACGTTGAAGAGATTCAAGGTCGTGAAGAGAACATGTTCTTTGAAGTACCAAAAGAGCTACAGATTAAGCAAGTCGACTAATCTCTATTGATTGGTGACAAGATCGATGCGTAACACTATCGATTTGCAAACACTATTGATTTGTAAACAGCAGGAAGCCAACGTTGATGCGTTGGCTTTTTTGATCGTGCTATATCTAAACCTGAAATTTGTTTACTGGAGGCCGAGTTGCTCTTTTAACGTCTTGAGATAGCGACGACTCACCGGGACTTCAAAGCCCGTCAGTGTGATGATCTCGGCTAATCCATTCTCTAGTAACTTGATCTCTTGGATCGATTTTATGTTGATCAAATATTGTCGATGGCAGCGGATCAAATCGGTCTTTTCTTCCAAGATCTTCAGGGTTAGTTGCGAGGTTGCTGTTTGTGATGAGCTACGAACATGCACGCCACTGATATCAGAATAGGCGCATTCAACCGTTTGGCTTGCCATGATCACAATGCGGTTATGACCAATACACGGAATCTGCTCTAAGTGGCAGGGAGCAATCGCAGAGATGTCTTGTGCTGGCGCTTTCTGATTCTGCTTGATGACCTTATTCAGACGGCAAACACTCTTGTTTAATCGACAAGGCTCGACTGGCTTAAGTAGGTAATCAAAAGCGTTATCTTCAAAGGCTTGAATCGCATATTGGTCGTAGGCGGTGACGAATACCACGTAGGGCATGGTATCTGGGTCAAGCATGCTTAACAGCTCAATCCCAGTAACCTGCGGCATTTGGATATCCAAATACACGACATCAGGCTTGAGTAGGTTGATCTGTTTCAGTCCTTCGATCGCGTTACTCGCTTGGCCTATGATTTCCACTTCTCCGGTTTCGGTCAGCAGCTCAATCAGCTCTTCGCGAGCAAAAAGCTCATCATCGATAACTAGTGCCTTTAACATCCTACAATCTTCATCTTGGTTCTATCCCTGCTTGGTTCACGCTTATCTTTTAAATGTCTGCTTCTAAATGTTTCAACTCGGAGCGATCCGTCTCCGAAAATACCATTATTTGAGTATAGGTATGATAAAGCTCATTCGAGTAAATTGCTGTGGTTGAGATTCTATTTTTAGTGCTGAATCTTGTCCAAAGAAATTAGTGAGTCGTTTATCAACAATTTCCATCCCTAATCCTACATGATCTTGAGATGGCTTCTGATAATTACCTGCATTGTCTTCAACGGTTAACTTGAACCCACCCTCGAAAGCCTCGCTAGAGATCTTTACTTTACCGCCTTCCAACATATTAGATATCCCATGTTTGATGGCGTTTTCTACCAGCGGTTGCAGGGTAAAGCTCGGCAATTGAGATTCATATAACTGCGGGTCGATATCCCATTCCACTTCTAGTCGATCGGTAAAGCGTGCTTTCTCTATGGTCAGGTAAGCGTTGACGTGTGCCAGTTCGTCTTTGAGCTTCACGGTGTTGATGTTCTGCTTTAGGTTGCTTCTAAAGAAGTGAGACAGGTGTTGAATCAACTCTCGAGCTTTATCTGGGTCACGACGTGTTACTGCGCTGATAGTATTAAGCGCATTGAACAAGAAGTGCGGGTTCACTTGAGCGTGCAGCAGTTTGATTTCTGCTTGTGTCAGTAGCGTTTGCTGCTGCTGGTAGTTGCTAAATAGGATCTGGCTCGATAATAGTTGAGCGATACCTTCACCCATCGACATATTGATAGTTGAGAATAGTTTCAGCTTTGGCTCATAGAGCTTGATGGTGCCGACCACTTCGTTACCCGCGCGCAATGGAATAATCAACGCAGAACCCAATTTACAATCCTGCGACAAGGAGCATTGGTATGGGTTCTCTTTGCCATCAAGGTAGATGATGTCGTTCTGTTCCATCGAAGTGAGCGTGCTTTGCGATGAAATCGGGGTGTTCGGAATATGGTGTTCATCACCAATACCAACGAACGCGAGGATTTTCTCTCGGTCGGTAATCGCTACCGCCCCTACGTTGGTCTCTTCATAAACGATACGTACGATTTTTTGTGCGTTATCGGAATTGAACCCACCATGCAAAATACCCACCGAACGTTCGGCAATGGTCAGTGCGCGGCGTGAGAAGGTAGCCGAGTACTTTTCGAAGATGGTTTTTCTGTCTTGGATGATGCTCATGAACAGTGCTGCACCGACCGAGTTAGCGATGATCATTGGCGCCGCAATATCGGAGACCAGAGCATAGGATTGTTCGAAGGGTTTTGCGACCGCCAGCAGAATCAGCATCTGAATGATCTCTGCAAACAGGGTTACCGAGAAAACCACTAACGGATTAAACAGTTGGCTGGCTTTGTTCTTTCTCACGAGATAAACGTGTAACAGGCCGCCAATCAAGCCTTCTGCTGTGGTTGAAATCGCACAAGCCAAGTCTGTGAAGCCGCCTAATGAGTAACGGTGAATTCCACCAGTAAAGCCGACGGCAAAGCCAACGACAGGGCCGCCAAACAGACCTCCCATTACCGCACCCATCGCACGCGTGTTGGCGATGGCGTCATTAATCTGCAGTCCAAAATAGGTGCCCATAATACAGAATAGGGAAAACAGAACGTAGCAGCTTATTTTATGACTTAAGCGTGAAGAGATGCTCAACAAAGGGAGAATCAATGGAGTTTTACTTAGCATGTAAGCAATCACTAAGTAGACACAGGTTTGTTGCAGCAGAGAGAGAATGAGTTCCATATTTTCACCTATTGAGACGCTGGTTAAGTGTAAAGCTCATTGCGTAGTAACGGTAGCTTTGCTTGTGTTTTCATTGGTTATATCGAGTTGCGATTGCTTGTCAGGCGGAGATACCAATATTGATGTACTAATGTTGATGTACCAATACTGAGATACAGTAAAGCCCATCACAGAGGACGGGCTTTAGTCTTAGGTTCCACTAATCACTGGGTGATTACGGGAGCAAGCGAAGTGTGTTTGGCTTGTTCTTTTGTCTCTCTATGAAGACGTGTCTCTTGTTATCAAGAGTCTGAAAGAACTAGGCGGTTTTGGTGACGCCTTTTGCTTCTTTTTCTTCTTCATCAGCAAGGTCGATATCGCCTTTGCCTTTTGAAATTTTGATAACGTAAGCTGCAATTCCGAATGCACTCACCACGCCGATGATGGTTGAAAGCTGCATTGGTAGACCAAAGCCCAGTTGGCTGTTGTTCAGGATGAATGTGATACACACAGATGTCATGAACACAGCTGGAACCGTTGTTACCCAGTGCAGTTTATTGTGACGAAGTAGGTAAGCCGAAGCTGTCCATAGCATCATGACTGCTGTTGATTGGTTAGCAAAACCGAAGTAGCGCCAGATGATGCCGAAGTCTACTTGAGTCAGGATGCCACCGATAACGAACAGTGGTAGAGCCATCAATAGGCGGTTACGCAGTGTCTTCTGTTCCATGTTGAAGTATTCAGCAAGGATAAGACGGCTTGAACGGAACGCTGTATCACCAGAAGTGATAGGCAGGATAACCACGCCAAGGAAAGCAAGGATACCGCCAAATACACCCAGTAGGCCAAATGAAGCGCTGTATACCACGTTACCAGGGCCGCCGTTTGCAATCGCGTCAGACAGAGACTCAACCGAACCGAAGAATGACAGAGCAAGCGCACACCAGATTAGAGCGATGATGCCTTCACCAATCATTGCACCGTAGAATACGAAGCGACCATTTTTCTCGTTTTCCATGCAACGCGCCATTAGTGGAGACTGAGTTGCGTGGAAGCCAGAGATAGCACCACAAGCGATGGTAATAAATAGAGCAGGCCAAAGTGGTAGATCGTTAGGGTTCATGTTGGTGAACATGTCTTTCATCTCGAAGCCACCCATGATTTGGTGCTCGTCAGATAGACCAATCGCAGTGATTAGGCCAACAGACATAAAGATAAGCAGTGCACCGAACAATGGGTAGAAGCGACCAATGATTTTATCGACAGGGACAATCGTTGCGATGATGTAGTAAGCAAAGATGATGACAACCATGGTGCTCGTAGACATTACGAAATCAGTTTGGTCGTTCACTAGGTTAGTGATCATGCCTGCTGGAGCAGAAACGAACACCACACCAACAAGAAGCAGTAGAACAATGGCAAAGATGTTCATAAAGTGTTTTGCGCCATTGCCTAGGTAACGTCCAGTGATGGTTGGAACCGAAGCGCCACCATTGCGGATAGATAACATACCTGAGAAGTAGTCGTGTACGGCACCTGCGAAGATACAACCTAGCACGATCCAAAGCATTGCTGCTGGGCCGTAAAGGGCACCCATGATAGGGCCGAAGATTGGACCTACACCTGCAATGTTAAGCAGTTGAACTAGGTAAACCTTTGGCGTCGACATTGGAACGAAGTCCACGCCGTCTTGCTTGGTGTGAGCGGGTGTTTGACGCTTTTCATTGATACCGAAAATCTTCTCGATAAAGGTACCGTAAATAAAGTAGCCACCAATGAGTGCTGCGACACAGGTAAGAAACCACATCATAATTTGTTATCCCTGAATGTATTAATTAAGTCAGGGTGTATATTAAAGGAGTCGATGAGAAGAAACTTCCGCTACGAGAGTGAGTGGTCGAATAGCCAATTTAGCGGTGTTATAACTGATTTAGTGGTTTGTTCACTGTGCTGAGTGGCCGATATTTCTATCGAGAGGCCTATTAGCTCTATAGAGAGGTTGTTTGAGTTGGCTTAACGGCGACTATTGATTCTGAGTGGTCGGAATGAACCTAAAGTGGCGAACATTAGACAATAAGTGGACATCGATAGGCGTTCAGCGGAGAATCACCACAAAGGCAGCGCTTCGTCAGAAAGTGGTGAAGTAACAATATAAAGGATTGAAATGAAAAAAATAATCGTACTATTCGCCGTGGCATTTAGCCTTGCAGGATGCAGCGCCAATGTTCAAGATTTAGCAGCTGAAGGCAATTGGCAAGAGATTGGCTATCGTGATGGTATCAAAGGCCACACTCAGCGTTCGTATTCAGAGATGACTGAGCTTGGCGCAGTCGATCAAGCGGGTTACACAGAAGGTTATCACCTAGGTGTGACTGAATATTGTAATCCGAACCATGCTTATCAGATTGGTTTATCTGGTCAGGTGTATGAAGGCGTGTGTTCTGGTACGGAAGACGCTCAACGTTTCCGTATGGAATGGCAACGCGGCTGGGACGAGTTCTCAAACGACTACTAAGCCCAAGCTAGCGATGAAAAATTAAAACTAAAAAAGACCAGTACCGCGTGTGTACTGGTCTTTTTGTCGGTAGCCGGAGTAACACTCAACAGCAGAGTCTAGGTTACTGGTTATTCTCTACAGCTTTTCTTAAAAAGCCGTTTTGCTTATCAAGCTGAGCCTTGGCTAACTCTAAATCTAGCCCTGTTAGAATCATCAAAATAGATAACTTCACATCGTAATCAGTCGCTTTAAGTGTCGACACCGCCAGTGCTTTATCGCACTCCGTTGCTTGGATAACGATACGAGCGGCGCGGGCAACCAACTTTTCATTGGTCGCTTTTACGTCGACCATAAGGTTTTGGTAGCTCTTACCAATGCGAATCATGCTGGCAGTGGTCAGCATATTAAGCACCAGCTTTTGTGCTGTACCTGATTTGAGTCGTGTTGAACCAGTCAATGCTTCTGGGCCAACCACCGGGCTAATTGCGATTTGAGCGATTTCAGCAATTGGAGAGTCAGGGTTACAAGATAATGCAACCGTTACTGCGCCAAGCTGATTGGCATAGTTGAGTGCACCAATCACGTAAGGTGTGCGACCGCTCGCAGCAATACCTACCACGACATCATTTTCTGAAAACTGAATCGCTTTCAGATCTTCAATGCCGAGAGTTAGCGAGTCTTCTGCACCTTCTTTGGCTTTTAAAATCGCCTCTGGTCCGCCTGCAATTAAGCCGATAACCATTTTGTCCGAAACACCGAAAGTCGGTGGGCATTCTGAGGCGTCTAACACACCTAATCGACCACTGGTGCCTGCGCCCATATAAATCAGTCGACCACCGTTTTGAAAGACATGAGCAATTTTATCGACCGCTTTCGCGATCTGTGGCAGTTCCGCTTCAATCGCCAGCGGGACTTGCTTGTCTTGTTGGTTAATCTTTTCAACCACTTCGAGAGAGGTGAGCAGATCAATATCCATAGTGTCAGGGTTTCTCCCCTCCGAAACGAGGTGCGAGAGCGCTGATATGAGAGCGTCGTTACTCATAATGATCCTTAAATGGTGATTCTAAAATGATGGTTCTAAAGTTGTTTAGTCAGCACGATAGAGAACGCCTAGAGAGGCCGCTCTGCTTGCGCCAGTCACTTCTGGTAAATTGCTTGGCAGTTGATGAATATGACGTTGAGCAAGCCACGCAAAAGCCATCGCTTCCATGTAATCGGCGTCCACGCCTTTACTGGTGGTTGAGTCAACCTCCCAACTTGGAAGCAGTTCAGACAGCCTCTTCATCAACAATGGATTTCGTGTACCACCGCCACACACATACAGTGCAGGCTGGTCACCCAAGCGATAAGTCTCCACTTCATTGGCTATCGTCAATGCGGTGTATTCACAAAGCGTGCGCTGAACATCTTCTACTGCAAGATCTTTAAATTCTGTTAATTGTTGCTCTAGCCAAGGTAGGTTGAATAGTTCTCTACCAGTACTTTTCGGTGGCATTTGAGATAGATAAGACTCATTTAACAACTGTTCGAGTAAAGCTTGATTGAGTTGACCTTTTAGCGCAAATTGCGCATCACGGTCAAACTTCTCACCCGTGTGTTTATCAACCCAAGCGTCCATCAACATATTGCCCGGACCTGTATCATAACCAAGCGTTGGCTGATTAGGGCGCAGCACTGAAATATTCGAGATACCACCAATATTCAACACCACAACCGAGCTGTCTTGCGGGTGGAAAATCGTATGGTGGAAGGCGGGGACTAATGGCGCACCTTGTCCGCCTAATGCCATGTCTTTACGTCGAAAATCGGCAACCGTTTGAATCTGTGTTTTAGCGGCAATGATGTTGGCATCACCCAACTGCATGGTAAATGGCGAATCGCCTGTTGGCTGGTGGAACACTGTTTGACCATGATTACCTATCGCAGTTACAGAAGGTGCTGGTGTGCCTGACTTTTCGAGAAGTTGCAGAACCGCATCAGCAAACAGATGGCCAAGCTGGTGGTCGAGTTCGCCAATGGCAATCAAATCGGTTTTCTGACCAATACAGACTTCAAGTAGACGCGCTTTGAGATCATCAGGCATTGGGAACTCATCATGAGCAAGCAATATTATACGTGTATCTTCAATCGACACTAAGGCCGTATCAACACCGTCCATACTCGTCCCTGACATCACACCGATATACAGTTCTTTATGATCCATTCCTAAGCTCTTGCACTGCATTCTTAAAGTCTTCCACAGATTGGTTTAAAAACATTGTAAAGCAAATTTAAAGAGAATAACCTCGGGAAGTTTATGAAATTAGGTTTAATAAGGGATAAATATGGGACCGTTGTGGGTTGATGTTGCAGGCTACGAACTGACTGCGGAAGACAAAGAAATTTTAGAGCACCCAACTGTTGGTGGTCTCATCTTATTTGCTCGAAACTACCACGATAGCAAACAGTTATCGGCGTTAAACAAAGAAATTCGCAAGGTAGCGAAACGTCCTATTTTGATTGGTGTCGATCAAGAAGGTGGCCGAGTTCAGCGCTTCCGCGATGGCTTTTCAATTATCCCAGCTGCTCAAGAATTCGCGACTAAGAATAATGGCGAACAGTTAGCAGAACAAGCGGGTTGGTTGATGGCGGCAGAATTGATTGCCTATGATATCGATCTGAGCTTTGCGCCAGTATTAGACAAAGGCCACGAGTGTAAAGCGATTGGTAGCCGAGCGTTTGGTGAAGATATTGATACCATTGTTCGTCATAGCAGCGCTTTCATCAAAGGCATGAAGTCGGTTGGCATGGCGACGACAGGCAAGCACTTCCCTGGACATGGTGGCGTGATTGCTGACTCACACTTAGAGACGCCATATGACCCTAGAGACGACATCTTCGAAACAGATATGGCAATCTTCAAGGCGCAAATTGAAGCTGGAATATTGGATGCCATGATGCCAGCTCACGTGGTTTTCTCTCACTATGATGATCAACCTGCGAGTGGTTCACAGTATTGGCTACAGAAAGTATTGAAGCAGCAGCTTGGGTTTAAAGGCTTGGTATTCTCTGACGATTTAACGATGGAAGGCGCTGCCATAATGGGTGGACCAGCCGACAGAGCGAAAGCGGCCTTGAATGCAGGTTGTGACATGGTGTTGATGTGTAATAAACGAGATGCACAAATTGAAGCTCTGGATCACTTAGCGATTCAAGATGTGCCTTTAGCCAACTCGTTGCTTAAAAAACACAGCTTTGATTTGTCGACACTTCACTCGGATGCTAGGTGGAAAGAGACTTCAGAGACGATCAAGCGAATGCTAGGCAGTGAGTGATAAATAAACACATTATAATTTTAGATAAGGCGATATGATAAATATCGCCTTTTTTTGTATCTACGATCCATGGTTTAAACCTATTTATCTCTTAGAGTGAGCTAAAGTCATAGTGTAAATATTAATTTACAGCGAATGTTTTTTATTGTTTACACTTGCAATCGTTTTTTTAGCTGTTATTGTGTTTTTAAAGATTGTTAGCCCAAATGGAAATGTTGGGTGTAAAAATAAATATACAGGTTGAGTTATGCAGAAAAGTGAATTAAGCAATGTCAATATCATCGACGAACAGGTACTGATTACTCCTGAGGAGTTAAAAGCAAAACTGCCTTTGAGTGATAATGCTCGTCGTTTCATTCAAGAGTCTCGTCAAACTATCGCAAACATCATTCATAAGAAAGATCATCGCATGCTTGTTGTATGTGGCCCATGTTCTATCCATGACATTGAAGCTGCGAAAGAGTACGCGAAACGCCTAAAAGCCTTATCTGAGCAACTTAGCGATCAACTGTATATTGTTATGCGTGTTTACTTTGAGAAACCTCGTACCACTGTCGGTTGGAAAGGTTTGATCAATGACCCACATCTAGACGGCACTTTCGATATTGAGCATGGTCTGCATGTTGGTCGTGAACTACTTGTTGAACTCGCTGAGATGGAAATCCCACTAGCGACTGAAGCATTAGACCCAATTAGCCCGCAATACCTAGCAGATACCTTCAGCTGGGCGGCTATTGGCGCTCGTACGACTGAATCTCAAACTCACCGTGAGATGGCAAGTGGTCTTTCAATGCCAATCGGTTTTAAAAACGGCACCGATGGCAACCTAGGCACTGCAATCAACGCAATGCAGGCGGCTTCTTCTAGCCACCGTTTCATGGGTATCAGCCGCGAAGGTCAGGTTGCACTACTAACAACGCAAGGTAACCCAAATGGTCACGTGATTTTACGTGGCGGTAAGCAGACGAACTACGATTCAGTATCGGTACACGAATGTGAGCAAGAGCTGGGTAAATCTGGTTTAGAGGCAGCGCTAATGGTCGACTGTAGCCACGCGAACTCTCGTAAAGATTTCCGTCGCCAACCTTTAGTTGCAGAAGATGTGATTCACCAAATTCGTGAAGGCAACAAGTCGATTATCGGCCTGATGATTGAAAGCCATATTAACGAAGGAAACCAATCTTCGGATATACCTCTCAATGAGATGAAATACGGCGTTTCTATTACCGACGCGTGTATCAATTGGGATTCAACTGAGGCACTATTAAAACATGCACATACGGAATTAGTCCCGTTCTTAGAGAACCGCTTGAAAGGTTAGTCAGAGTTTAAATTTAAGTGCCTCATCTAATGAGGCATTTTAAGATTCTGTTGCTAGCGAACCTGCATGATTGTGGGCTTATAGATTGGCACGGGCTTATAGATTAGTAAGGAATAAAATGGCCGTTGAACTGAACGAATTACGCGACCAAATCGATGCTGTCGATAAACAAATGTTGGATTTACTGGCTCAACGCCTTGCTCTAGTAGAGAAAGTAGGCGAAGTAAAAAGTGAACATGGTTTACCTATTTATGTACCAGAGCGTGAAGCTGCGATGCTGGCATCTCGTCGTCAAGAAGCTGAGAAAATAGGGGTTCCACCACAGTTAATCGAAGATATTTTGCGTCGTACTATGCGTGAGTCTTATGCCAGCGAGAAAGATTCTGGCTTTAAGTGTCTTAACCCAGAGTTACGTTCAGTGGTTATCGTTGGTGGTAATGGTCAACTTGGTGGCTTGTTTGGTCGTATGTTCAAACTGTCTGGCTACGAAGTAAAAATCCTTGGCAGCCAAGATTGGGATAAGGCCGACGAAATCTTAGATAATGCTGGGCTTGTGGTTGTTACGGTTCCAATTCACCTAACGGAAGGTGTGATTGCGAAGCTAGGTAATCTACCAAGCGATTGTATTCTATGTGATTTGACGTCAATTAAATCTAAACCTCTACAAGCAATGATGAACATGCATCAAGGCCCAGTAGTTGGATTGCACCCAATGTTTGGTCCTGATGTTCCTAGCCTTGCTAAGCAGGTGATTGTTTACAGTGATGGTCGTGGTTCTGAAAGTTACCAATGGCTACTGAATCAATTTGGTATTTGGGGCGCGAGCCTTTGCCAGATGGATGCAGCTGAACACGATCACGGCATGACCTTGATTCAAGCACTTCGTCACTTCACCTCTTTTGCTTACGGCTTGCACCTGAGTAAAGAGAACCCGAACATTGATCAACTTCTGAAACTAAGCTCGCCAATCTACCGACTTGAGATTGCGATGGTTGGTCGTCTGTTTGCTCAAGACCCGAACTTGTACGGCGATATCATTCTTTCTTCGGATGAGAATATTGAGATGATTCGACGCTTCCATAGCTGTTTCGGAGAAGCGTTAGAAATTCTAGATGGCAAAGATAAGGCTAAGTTTGTTGAGAGCTTCAACCAAGTGAGTGATTGGTTTGGTGACTACTCACAACAATTTTTACAAGAGAGCCAAAGCCTGTTAAAACAAGCACATGACTCGATTCATCGCGGTTAATAGTGTGGTTTGAAAAATAAAAAAGAGCGACCATTTGGTCGCTCTTTTTGTTTGTGTTGAATGCCGATATTGCATCTGGCCTATAGTAGGCGAAATGCATTTGGATCATCATGGGCCAAACGAACAAACCTAGTTAGTCACGATAGGCTCTTTGTTATTCTCGTTCGAGACTCGGTTATCATCGCTGGATACTGTGTCGATAGTTGAACTGATGTAAGGCACGTTAGTTAGGTTGATCTGCAAGCGAACCACGTTATCAATCAGCTGAACGAGTGGGCCCCATTTCACCTTTTTCTCTTTCTCAAACACGTAATTGAAGTTTTCTGGTGTCCAATCCATCAAGTATTGAGGGTTCAATGAGCGACCAAGGAAGCGTACTTCATAATGCAGATGTGGCCCAGTTGAGTTACCTGAGTTACCACAGCTCGCAATCACATCACCTTTACTGACAAACTGACCGCTGCGAACTTTGAATTTTTGCAGATGCGCGTAAGAGCTCATGAAGCCAAATGAATGGCGCATGGTGATAAAGTTACCAAAGCCTTTCTTGCTTGGGCGTACGGTTTCAATCACACCATCTGCCGGTGCTAAGATATCTTCACCACGCTTACAAGTAAGGTCGATACCAGTATGGTTGTGGCGTTTGCCTGTAATTGGGTTAGTACGGCGACCGTATGAAGACGAGATGCGTTGATAAGCCATCGGACTATCATTAGGAATTAAGCGGAACATGGTAGCTCTTACCGCGGAATCGACGGCTGCAGCATCAATACGGTCTTCTAGTGAAACCTCATCGGTGTGTAACTCTTCATCAGCCAGGCCTAGAACGGATTCCACATCGAATACACGCTTACCCAGTAATTGAATCGTACCTTCTTTCTCAGTTAAGGCTTGAGATAGGTTGTGGTTGGTTTCAACTTGTTCCGCGTATAAGAACTCGGTCTGCTCTTTTTCAACAATCAGAGTTTCAATTAACTGTTGTGCATCACCGGCTTGTGCAGCTAGCTTGTTTTTACTCTCAAGGTGCATGTAGGTTGCACCACCAATCAACATCGGTACTGAGAGCAGGGTTGTCATGCATAAGAGTACGGCTTTTCGACCGAAGTAAAACGTCTGTTCCCCCTGACTAGAGGGAATAGTAATGGACACTTTTTTAGACATGGTTCTGTATTAACTAAATGCTTCTAATAGAAAAAGGGTAATGGAGATATTATTCCTTACCTAAGTCGGTAAGGTGTTCAATCTCTCTATAAAGCAGGTCATCGTCACCAACATTAAGCTCAACAAGGCGCTTAAGGTGGCTGATACTATCAATATCTAAATGCTCTATGCGTAAATGCATTGAGGTATTGATGGTAGAGACTATCGTTGCTTCTAACTGAATATTGATATCACTGTTTTCGAGTTTAAAGCTCACTTGAACAGGGACATCATGGCTAAGTTGTTTTGATTCATTGCATTGAATGAGTAAACCATGGAGTGATAAGTCTTGCACTGAGCCTGATACCTTTACTTGTCCTTGTGAGATCTCAGTCGGGACTTGATAAATAACTCGTGAAAATTGACGTCTTTCAACCATAAGTAATCTCTCTATATCGATGCATTACACGTAAGCCAGATATATCAAAGGCCGCTATTATCGCGGCCTTTGTTCAAAATACAAGCTTATTTACTTAGTTATACGCTTGTACTTGATACGGTGCGGCTCTGCCGCTTGTGCGCCTAGAGTCTGCTTAAGCCACTCAGTGTACTCAGTATAGTTACCTTCGTAGAAGTTAACTTGACCTTCATCACGGTAGTCTAAGATATGGGTCGCAATACGGTCAAGGAACCAACGGTCATGCGAGATAACCATTGCACAGCCCGGGAATTCAAGCAGTGCTTCTTCAAGAGCACGTAGCGTTTCAACGTCAAGGTCGTTGGTAGGCTCATCGAGTAGCAGTACGTTACCGCCCGCTTTTAGCAGTTTCGCTAAGTGAACACGGTTACGTTCACCACCAGAAAGCTCACCGATGATCTTCTGTTGGTCGTTGCCTTTAAAGTTGAAACGAGAACAGTAAGCACGCGCAGGGATTTCGAAGTTGTTGATCTTAATGATATCAGCGCCTTCAGAGATCTCTTGGAATACTGTCTTAGTGTCGTCCATGCTGTCACGGAACTGATCAACAGAAGCAAGCTTAACGGTTTCGCCTAGTTCAACTGTACCTGAATCTGGCTGTTCTGCACCGCTTAGCATCTTGAATAGTGTTGATTTACCTGCACCGTTGGCACCAACGATACCGACGATTGCACCCTTAGGCATGCTGAACGATAAGTCGTCGATAAGAACGCGATCACCAAACGATTTAGTTAGGTTGTTCACTTCAAGAACTTTGTCACCTAGACGCTCACCTGGCGGGATGAACAGTTCGTTAGTTTCGTTACGCTTCTGGTATTGGCCAGTTGTCAATTCTTCAAAACGAGCCATACGAGCTTTAGACTTAGCTTGACGGCCTTTAGGGTTTTGACGAACCCATTCAAGTTCTTTCTCGATTGTCTTTTGACGTGCGCTTTCGCCCGCTTTTTCTTGCTTAAGACGCTCGTCTTTTTGCTCTAGCCAAGACGTGTAGTTACCTTCCCATGGGATACCTTCACCACGGTCAAGTTCTAGAATCCAGCCAGCTGCGTTGTCTAGGAAGTAACGGTCGTGGGTAATCGCCACAACAGTACCACTGTAATCAACAAGGAAGTGCTCAAGCCATGCTACTGATTCTGCATCCAAGTGGTTGGTTGGTTCATCAAGAAGCAGCATGTCTGGCTTTTCAAGAAGTAGACGACAGATAGCAACACGACGACGCTCACCACCTGATAGGAATTCAATTTTCGCATCCCACTCAGGAAGACGAAGTGCATCAGCAGCACGCTCTAGAGCAGTCTCTAAGTTGTGACCGTCTTTTGCTTGAATCAGAGCTTCTAGTTCGCCTTGCTCTTTTGCCAGTGCATCGAAGTCTGCATCTGGTTCTGCGTAAGCTGCGTAAACCGCATCAATACGCTTAAGTGCGTCAGCAACGTCAGAAACCGCTTCTTCTACGATTTCACGAACAGTTTTTGATTCGTCTAGCACAGGCTCTTGTGGTAGATAACCTACTTTAAGGCCTTGTTGTGCACGTGCTTCACCATCAATATCAGTATCTATACCAGCCATGATACGTAGTAGGGTAGATTTACCTGAACCATTTAGACCCAAAACACCGATTTTAGCGCCAGGAAAAAAGCTAAGAGAAATGTCTTTAAGAATTTGACGCTTAGGTGGAACAGTTTTGCTCACCCGAGACATGGTATATACGTATTCAGCCATTGCCGATCGATCCTAATTATTGTTCAAAATTGTCTGCTATTTTATACCAATATCCTCAAAGATGTTACTCCTAGGGCAGAAAAGCCACTCTTGAACAAATCCTTACCTATTATTGTCACATTGGTCATTAAAACTATATTTAATGGGCTTCTGAGGCGAAGTGTTAAATATTAATAATATTTACACTCAAATTCTTTACATTTGATGTGATGTCGGGCGTAAATAGACTTCACGTATTCATACACGCACTAAGGAAAGAGCGAATGTTTTTCCGCATTGGTAATACGAAAATTGCTGTGGCTGCATCGGCAATTTTGTCTTCGGTTTCACTGGCTCCGGTCGCTATGGCTAGCAATGCATCCGAGCTTGAAATGCAGCGTGACGTTTATGACAAAGCGCAAGAGGTTTTAGACAGCCGTGATCTAAAAGCTTACTCCGCGCTGCGTAACAAAATTCAAACATACCCTTTAACACCTTACACCGATTATCGGGCCTTTCTGATTGGCTTAGGTGATCGCACACCTGCTGAGGTCGATGCTTTCATTGAAGAGAACAAGGCATTGTCTTTCTCCAATCGAATGCGCGCACCTTATTTGGACTCATTGGCTTCTCAAAAACAGTGGAAGACGATCCTTGAGTTTCAAACCAAAGAGCCTGTCGGTGAAAAATACCAATGTATTTATTATCGAGCGCATTACGAGCAAGGTAACCAAGAGCTTGCCTTTAAAGGAGCTAAACAACTTTGGTTGAGTGGTAATGGTGTTGATGACGCTTGTGACCCTTTATTTAAAAGCTGGGATCAAGCTGGGCTAAGAACTGATGAGCTGATTCTGGATAGAATGCTGCTAGCGTTCGAGGGCCGTAACGGTAAGTTAATGAGCTATCTGATTAAGCAATTGGATCATGATGAGTCAATTGCTCAAGCGAAGCAGATGAAGGCGTTGTACAACAAGCCTGAAAATGTACTCGCGTTTGCTAAAAAACATCCAGCGAATGAATTCTACCAAGCTCAAACCGAGTTTGCTTTCGAGAAGCTAGCAAGGAAATCATCAAGCAGTGCTCAAAAGGTGTTTGATGATGTCATCAAGGCTCAGAAGTTTTCGAAAGAGAAATCTCAAGAGCTCGCTGATTACCTAACGTTTCGTCTGATCAACACCGACTCTGAAGAGTTAATGGTGTGGCGCGACAAAATGCTCGCGAGTTCATCAAAGCAAGTTCTGCTGGAACGACGTGCTCGCTTAGCAATTCAACATGCCGATTGGACGGGTTTGAAAGAGTGGATAGCGCGCTTGGATGATAAACATCAGGCTTCGCTTCGTTGGCAATATTGGCAGGGCAGAGCTGAAATCGCGACGGGCGATACTGACAAAGGCAATAAGCGACTGTCAGATATCTTGGGTCAGCGTAATTTCTACAGTGTGGCTGCGGCTAAGCAGTTAGGTAAGCCAGTTCAATATCCAACATCGACACTTAAATACAATGCTGAAACAGTGAAGCCATTCGACACCTCTTTGGTGCGTATTGGTGAACTGATTGACCGAGACAAAATTGCGGCAGCGAAAAGTGAATGGCGCTGGTTACTGACCAATGCAGATAAAGAGCAAAAAGAGATGCTTGCCGCTTACGCTGCGACACAGCGTTGGAATCACTTTACCGTAACAGCGAGTATCTCTGCGAAGATGTGGGATAACATTGCGCTGCGCTTCCCTGTTGCTCATAAGTGGTGGTTTAACTTCTACGCTGAAAAGCACGATCTCGATCCAATCACTTTGATGTCTTTAGCAAGACAAGAGAGTGCGATGGATTCAGAAGCTCGCTCTCCAGTTGGCGCGCGTGGCATTATGCAAATTATGCCCAAGACGGCGCAATACACAGCGAACAAACATAAGATTAAGTATCAGGGCAGCGATGATCTTTATGATGTCGGCAAAAACATTGAGATTGGCAGTCACTACTTAGATGGTTTACTCGCTCAATATGATGACAACCGTATCTTTGCGTTTGCGGCTTATAATGCTGGACCTAGCCGTGTGAAACAGTGGCGTTCACGCAGCGATGAAAAGCTCGATGCCTTTGCATTTATCGAAATGATCCCATTCAAAGAGACACGTGGCTACGTTCAGAATATCTTGATGTTTGAGACCTACTATCGAGATATCTTGGGTGAGAAAGGGACGTTTTTAGCGCCCCATGAGGCAAAAACGAAATACTAAGCCTTCGGCATTTGGCCCGAAACTGAGTAAGAATAAAGGCAGTGAGTGCTAACCATTTCCACTTACTGCCTTTTTACATTGGATCGCATCAAGTGTTTCGGTATAAAGTGTTAAACGCTTTCAATCGTTAAGCGACTCTTTAAAGTCAGAATTTAAAAGTAAGTGTAGAGATATGGCATCACAACCTGAATATGATAATTGGCAACAACTGATGGACTTGGTAAAGACGGCTGTCGAAAAAGATCAGCACGAGCTGTTGTTGACTATGATGATGACACCAGACGAGCGAGATGCTCTGGTTGCTCGAATTAATATCTTCTGTGAGCTGATGAAAGGCGATATGTCTCAACGACAGGTGAGTCAAATGCTGGGCGTAGGCGTAGCGACGATAACCAGAGGCTCAAATGAGCTAAAGGCCAAATCTGAGCAAGAGAAAGTCGTGATCGCCGACCTATTGCTAAAGTAATAATGGAATTAAGCTATCACGCGATAGTATGAATACGAATTCGATAAAAAACGCTAACTGGATGTTTAATGCCGATCGTTTAAGAAGACTTGAACGATCTTGCAGTTAGCAGATAATCCCTAACTGGATGTTAGCGTTTTTTGTTTCTGAAGATTGTTCTTGGAATCTTTTGAAGTTTAAGGAAGCCTCAAATACTAAATAGGAAAGTGTTCAGGATTCACAAATGGGATCAGAGCCAAAATTAAAGCTTGATGGTAGACCGAACTGCGTGACAATTGGTTATGTGTCAGTAGGCCAATGGCACCACCTTTCTGTTTGATATTGTCGGTACCAAACACTTCATCCATCACATCCCCTAACTCGTTTGCATGCTCTAGTTTCTCAAGCACGGCTGGTGGCAGCATCAGACTTGCTGAACGAGACTCGCCACGTTGGCCATTCGTTTCGATCACCATCCAGGCAAAGGTGACGTTTGTTTCTATTCCCGCTTCTAGACCAACATAGAAGTCTGCATCAGGCTGAGCTTGAGTTGCGTTGTGAACTCGATTCACGGCACCTTGATAGGTTTCATCATTGCTCATCGGTTGATCGGCGACACCACTAGGGACGCTGATGCCTTGGAAATCAAATTCAGTATCAGGAAAAGCAGATAAGAACGCACTTTTAACGGCGTTGATTTTAGCTGGGTTCAGCGATGCGATGATTACAGATTTCATGTGTCGGATTCTTTTTGTTGTCGATTAGATTGAGTTGATGTTGTCGGTACCAGTCACTCAATTCTTCTAGTGGCATGGGTTTACCAAAGTAATAGCCTTGCAGCATATCGCACTGTGCATCCTGTAACCACTGGTGCATGCCTTGAGTTTCAATCCCTTCGGCGGTGACCTTTTTCCCTTGAGCATGACACAACCCGATAACCGGTTTTAAGATGTTCTGGTTATTGGTCTCAATCAAGGTATCCAAAAACGCTTTATCCAATTTAATTTTCTGAGTTGGATACTGCACCAGTTGAGTGATAGAGGTGTAACCGGAACCAAAATCATCAATCGCAAGTCGATAGCCCATGCATGCCAGTTCGTTCAGCAATGGAAAACCTTCTGAATTTGAGTAAAAGGTTTCAGTGATTTCAAAATCGATTAGGCTTGGTGGAATTCGATTTAACTCCGCGTGTTCTTTAATGAAACCCGCAAGATGAGTGGTTTCAATGCCAGCAGAAGATAGGTTGATCGACAATTGAATTGAGTGATCAAATTGAGCCTGAAGTCGATGGAATGAAGCAAACGCATTCTGTATTACCCAGCGGTCAACATGTTCAAACAGCCCGGTTTGTTCGGCTATTGGAATGAACTCATCTGGTGGAACCAAACCAAGTTGCTTTGAATTCCAACGCAATAACACCTCAACGCCAATAACATCAGTCCCGGTGGAATCCATGTAGGGCATGTAAACGAGCCTGAATTCATCATCAAAATTCTTACCTCTAAGCGCACGTTCAATATCTGCTTGGCGCTGAATGGCTTTGTCTAAATCCCGTGAATAGTCAGCAAATTGGTTTTTACCGGCACGCTTGGCTTGGTACATCGCGGTATCCGCGTTGGACAGAAGCTTCTCGATTGAGTTGCCATCATTAGGGTAGGTCGCAATACCAATACTGACCGTGATCGGAAAGCTGCCTGATTCGGTGACAAAGCCTTTTTGCAGTGGAGTGAGCAAATCGTTCGAGAATCGATGCGCGACATTTCCTCGGTGACTAGGAGCGTTAATGTAGACAACGAACTCGTCTCCAGAAAGTCGGGCTGGCATACAATGAGCGTCGAATTCCTCTTTATAATGACGACAAATATCTGAAATACGCTGAGCAAAAGAAACCAGAATCGAGTCGCCGATTTGATGCCCGTATTTGTCGTTCACAAACTTGAAGTTGTCCAAGTCAAAATAGAGAACCCAGGTTTCGGTATTCGAACTCGGTTTTGGCAACGATTGCTGAACGAAGGTTTGAAACTGATGCCTATTGGCTATTTGGGTTAACTGATCATTTTCGGCCAAGAGCTTGGTCTGTTGGTAGGTGTTATCTAACTCTTGGTACATGTCATAAAAACGCTGTGATAGGCGGCCAAGCTCATCACGAGTGCCCAAGCGTTCGATGTTCTTACGTTGTTTTTTTTCGACTTGCTGTAGCTGTCGATCGAGCCGCGTTATTGGAGTAATCACAGTGCGAGACAGAAGCATGAGTAGCAGAGCGACAGTCACAAACGCAGACAGGGCAAACGACAAACTCAGCTTGTTCCAAATTGAATCGAGCTTGTTTTCTAATAGGAATTGCGCCGGATCGACTGTGGCGTACAGTTCTGGAGCAAGCTTGACTGAGTGGGTGACATCATTTTCCAAAGAAACCGCTATGGATGTGAAGAATAAACTGGTTTGGTAGTCGAACTCTATCTGTTTTCTCAGCGCATTAAATTTGTCGAGAGAGACAGAGACAACAACAAAGAACACATCGTCGGGTTGATTGTTAACGGTTGGGAAAATCGCTTTTCTATCTACCTTGTCATAGTGAACCAACATCCCTTCGCCTTGGGAGTTTTGAATATAGTTGGTACTCGATGTTGCTAAGGTGTCTTGATAGTGCAGGTCAACATACTCCAATATCTTACTGTCAATCTGAGTGCGTGAGTCATTGCTATTATCCGCGTAATAACGCAGTTTTCGATCACCATTAAGAAGCGCTAAACCTGTATAGCTTTCATCGTCATCTTGCAGGAAATGAATGGCTTCTCGAAGATTACTGACCAGTTCAAGATCGCGAGATAGATTTTGATCAGTGAGAAAATAACGCTTCACCATATCACTCTGGGTCAAGGTGTAAGAGTAGCTATTGAGGAACGAACGAGATTGGCGAAAGTATCCGGCTAGTTTTTCCATGTTCAGTTGAAGTGCGTTGTCTTCGCGTTTGATGAAACTGCTTTTTTGCGTCGAATAAATAATATAGCTAGAAGCCGCGGTACTGATCAGTATCACAGGGGCTATTAGTAGTAAGATTTTAGTACTTAGCTTCATAGTTAATGACAACACTATTTATAAATTAAGCGCATAAGTTTATGTTACTTAATGCTTACTCGCTATTAATTATACGTAGTTCGATGATTTCCTGTGAAGGGGGTAAGGTTTTGTCTTTATTGATAAAAAAAGCCACTAATGAGTTTTTGTTAGAAAGGCTCAAGTAGTGGAGAGAGTAAGCGTGCCGAATGTGCGAAACAAGTGAATTGTGTTTCAGGCATGCTAGGGGACGTGTTCTTAGCTCGAATGGTGCTCGACTAGAGGGTGATTTAAGTATTTGGCCTGCTGTAGGCCAAATACTTATGTTAGCTAAAAGCTGATACTCACTTTCAGCTATGACAACTTAACTTGAGTCGCTTTGATGTTCTCACTTGGGTAGCAACCCAACACCTTAAGGTGGCGAGTAATGGCTGTTAGTTCCGTTATCGCTTGTTGCATATTATCTGAATCCAGATGCGCCTCTAAATCGACATAGAACATCTCTTCCCAAGGGTTACCCATGATAGGACGAGATTCTAGCTTAGTCATGTTGATGCCTAAGCGTTGCAGGATCAGTAGTGTTTCTACCAAAGAACCCGCCTCTTGAGATGTCGACATGATGAGCGTTGTTTTCGCTGGTATTTGAGTCGATACTTCAACAGGCTTACGCGCCACAACGATGAAACGAGTGTGGTTCTCTGTTTGGTTTGCAATATTGCTCTGGATTGGCTGTAGTCCATAAAGCTTACCGCTCGATGCATTACCAATAGCAGCTACGTCATTACCACCCAATTCTTTAACTTTTTTCATTGCATCAGCGGTGCTTGCGCAAGACTCAAGGTTGACACCCTTAAGGCGGCTCAAGAACTCACTGCATTGTTGATGAGGTTGTGGGTGCGAGTAGAGTGTTTTGATGTCTTCTAAACGGATATCACTTTTAGCAACAAGGCAGTGCTCAATCGGTTGAGAAAGTTCGCCAACAATGTATAGAGTCGTATGCTGTAACAGGTCGTAGACCTCGTTAATTGACCCTGAACTGGTGTTCTCAATCGGCAGGACACCGTAGTCGGCATGGCCAGACTCTACTGTTGATGCGACTTCTTTGAAGTGATTACAGTTCAGCTCAATCAATTCCATATTCTTGCGGCTGAAGTATTCGCGGCTCGCAAGGTGAGAATACGATCCCTTAGAACCTAAGAATGCAACGCGAGCCAATGGTTTACGGCTTTGCGGGTTCGCTAGGTTTTGTAAGTATGACTGTTGTAGTAAAACGGAATCTTCGATGATGGTGTGAAACAGCTTGGTAATGTACTGCGCATCAAGTTCGTATTTATCTTTGCCGTTGTTGATCAGCTTAACTAATAGTTGTTGTTCTCGTACTGCATCACGAACTGGTTTTGATGTCTCTACTTTGCTTTTAGCGACTTCGATACTTAGCTTGCGACGCTCTGAAAGTAACTTCAGGAGTTCGTCGTCTAAATCATTAAGACGAAGGCGGATATCATCCAGTGAAATTGAGCGGTCAGTCATAAATGTGTCCTTATAAAAAAGCCTCCCTAGTGTGGGAGGCTTCTTGTTCGTTTTTGACTTGTTTTTCTAAAACGACTTAGCCTCCGATTTACGGAAGAAAAAAGAAGTCAAAAATAAACAAAGATTGAGTGTGCATAAAAAGTGATTGTTTTATGAATGTTTAAACACAATAAGCAAGCGAGCTACGAGCGTCAAGCAAAAAAATAGCGCCCTGAGGCGCTATTTTTTAATCTGTTCTCTTTCCTTATTCTACTTCAGCTTCTAGCTCTTCGATTTCAGGCTTTTCAGCGCGGCGCGCTTCTGGTTTATGGCGTAGCTTGTTGAGTTGACGCTCTAGTTTTTGTTCTACTTCGTTGATCGCTACGTAGAGGTCGTCATGGATTGATGAAGCAACAAGTTGGCCTTTTGGTACGGTTAGTACCGCTTCAAATTTCTTCTTCTTGTTTGGTTCTTCGCTAAAGCTCGCTTGGCAGCCAATGATGTCTACTTGCCATTTATCTAGCTTTTTAAATTTGCTTTCTATGTGATCACGGATTGCAGAGGTAATGTCGATGTTTTTACCAGTGATGTTCATTTTCATAGAAGTTTTCCTCTGTTGTATCCCTCATGGGTTAACTTCAGATTACGACTTTTAGGAATAAAGAATGTGATCTAGATCTTGTTTTGGTTGGGTGGGATAAGCATTAAAATCAAATGTGATCTTACGCAAGTCTTAGTATCTTTTTGGCGAAAAATGCTTGTTATCCTTATGAAAAACGATAACTTGGAGGCAAGGCTTCGCTAAAAATTAAATCAGTTTTTAGGGGTGTCCTACAGCCTATGGAAAGTACTTGATTGAAATTTACTCAATAGTGTTTTGTGATATAGGTCTTGTAATATAGGTCGCTACATAAGCTTCTTCAGAATTAGATAAACAAAAGCCGCATAAGTATTCTTATGCGGCTTTTGTGTTTTTTAGCTTTACCTAATACCTTTGGCTCCCCAGCTCTGGGATGGAGGCGATCCTAGTCGTTAGTGTTCAGTAATCTCGCTGTGCCGTCCTCTCGGATAGCATTGATAGCTTGTAATTGTTTATAGATTACGAAGTAACGATTGATGTTGGCAACATAGGTTACGGGTTCTTTACTCACGTATTTGCGAGTGATGATTTCTACGTTTTTAAACCAGATGTTTGGGTTGTAACCTTTCTGCTTGGCAATGCTCCTCATCTTTCTGATCTTAGCAGGACCAGCGTTGTAAGAAGCCAAGGTAAAGTAGATTTGATTGTCGGGTGATATTGCCGGGTCGTCAAAATATCGGTCTTTGATAAAGCGCATATACTTCACACCCGCATGGATGTTGTTATCCACCTTATGGATGTTCTTGATGTTGACGTTTTTATCTTTGGCGGTACTCGGTAATACCTGCATCACACCAATAGCCCCGCGATGAGAAATCCGGCTCTGATCCAGTCCTGATTCTTGGAAACCTTGAGCTGACATCATCAAAGGATCAAATTCATACTTGCTCGAATACTTTTCAAAGACATCTGAGAGTTTAGCTACTCGGTCTACTTTATTGGGGTTGAGTGCTCGGCCTAACCAGCGAGTATTGTCGATGTATTTCTGGTAGATGACATTCCCAAGCAGGGTGCCTGTTCGTGCGGTCTTGACGTATTTGTTTATCTCTTTCTTCAGTTGAGGGCTGTCTTTTCTTAAAGCCCAAGCAATACGACCATTTTCTCGTAAAGGTAAGTCGTTATGGACTTGAATGTTTTCCATTACATCGATCCAGAGCTTGGCTTTATGGTTATCCAGAATTGTGCCTTGTATATAACCTTGGTTAACCAGTTCTATCAGCTCGTAGTCTTGTAATGACTCCTCGATAAAGTGGACATGCAGTGGTGGTAAACCTAGCTCGTTAAGCTCCTTATTAACTCTTTGTACACTCTCGAAGTAACTCGAGCTTGCTCGTATCCACACCTCTTTGCCACTCAATTGCTTGATTTCGGTGATAGGTTCGGCCTTTTTCCCTGTGATAATGAGTTCTTTACCATCTTTAATCATCGGATCCGAAAAATCGATGGTTCGTAATCGTTTATCGGTGATCGTTAGGTTAGCGACAGCGACATCACCATAGCCAGACTCTAAAGAGGGAAGTAGATCATCTCGTTGCACGGGGATGATTTGAACATTGAGATAGGGATGTTTCTTACGAAGGCTTTTCTCAAAGTGGTAGAGCATTTCTGCCACGATGCCTTTTGGCTTGCCATCCTCGATGTAATAGAAACCAAGGTCGGCAGACACTAGCACTCTAACCGTTCCTTTGGTTTTGAGCACATCCAAGTCACCCATGTAAGGCTTATTGCTTAATGGAGACAGTTCTAATGCGTAGGATAAGTGGCTAAATAGCGATATCCAGATAAATAATAACAACCTACTCACATCCACACTCCATGTTGATGTTTTGTTAAAAGTTATCTTTTGAAGATACCGTGTATTATGCGATCCATCAAGTTTGCGATATGTAGATGAAAAAAAGCGCGCTAGTAAATTAGCGCGCTTTTAGGATTGAGATGTAAGAGGTTTGATTAAGGTAGTGGGTTTAACTCAATCAACTTTTCTGTTCTTAACACAGCGTCATCTAGGCCGAGTTGTTGATAAGCTTTTAGCTGGATATCTAAAGACTTACGCGCAGCAATGGTGTCTGGGTAAGTTTTTTGCAGCTCTTGCGTTCTGTTGATCGCAGCAATCCAAGCTTCGCGGCGTAGGTAGAAATCAGCGGTTGCTAAGTCATACTCTGCTAGGCGGTTCTTAAGTGCGAACATGCGTTTTTGTGCATCTTCAGCATAAGGGCTACTAGGGAAACGTTCGAGTAGTCGCTTGAAGTCAGCAAACGCAAGTTTCACTGGTTCAGGATCTCGGTCACTACGGTCGATATTAAAAATATCGTGCATGAAGTTTCGGTCTTGCGCCATGTGCGTTAAGCCGCGCATGTAAAGAACCCAGTCTTGTTTCTCATGCGTTGGGTTCAAACGTAGGAAACGTGAAATGGTAGCGAGGCCAAGTGCCAAGTCATCATTTTTGTAGTAAGCGTAAATCAGATCGAGCTGTACTTGCTCAGAATAGGCGCCGAATGGGTAACGTGAGTCTAGGGCTTCTAGCTTTTCTATTGCTGAAAGCCAGCTACCGCTCTGCAGTGATTCTTGAGCGTCAGAGTAGAGAACCGATGGTGGTACATCTGGCACTATCTCTTCACTACTTGAACAACCAACCAAGAGTGATACGGCTAATAGACCCGATAAAGTAAGGTGTTTCATGTCAGGCGTCGATTCCTTGAATTAAATATTTCGTAAGCTTCCGTTACTTTCTAACCAGTAACAGATACAATGATGCAATTATTCTATTTTATCCATACTAATGGGTATTAGTCTCACGGTTTTTAAAAAAGTTCGATATGGCTCAGCAGATCACATTAACAGACACAGTAAAAAGCAGCCAGTTAGGTCAACGTTTAGACCAAGCTGTCGCTGAACTATTTACCGATTTTTCTCGCTCTCGCATTAAAGAGTGGCTTCTTGACGGCAAAATCCAAGTGGATGGCGAAGTTATTACAAAGCCGCGCGTTAAGGTTTTGGGCGGTGAAGAGATCATCTTGCAAGCTGAACTTGCAGATGAAGAGCGCTGGGAAGCACAAGATATTCCTCTAAACATTGTCTACGAAGATGATGACTTATTGGTTATCAATAAGCCTCGCGATCTGGTTGTACACCCAGGCGCAGGCACACCGGATGGAACCATACTAAACGCATTGCTTTTCCATTACCCACAGATTGCAGAAGTGCCTCGTGCAGGTATTGTGCACCGTCTTGATAAAGACACAACAGGTCTTATGGTTGTGGCTAAAACGGTTCCAGCTCAAACTCGTCTTGTGCGTGCTCTTGCTAAGCGTCGTATTACTCGTGAATATGAAGCAATTGCAATTGGCAAAATGACCGCTGGTGGTGTGGTAGAGAAAGGCATTAGCCGTCATGCAACTAAGCGTACCTTGATGGATGTAAATGAATTAGGAAAGCCAGCGGTAACTCACTACCGTGTTGCTGAGCACTTCCGCGAGCATACTCGTATTCGTCTACGCCTAGAAACGGGTCGTACTCACCAAATTCGTGTTCACATGTCATACCTTCAGCATCCGCTGCTAGGTGACGTTGCATACGGTGGTCGTGCTCGTATTCCAAAAGGTGCATCTGAAGAACTAACAACAATGATTCGTTCTTTTGATCGCCAAGCACTGCACGCCGTTATGCTTAAATTTGTTCACCCAATTACAGGTGAAGAAGTTGAGTTCCACGCTCCTGTGCCAAATGACATGGTCGTGATGGCTGAAGCGTTACGTGTTGATGCGCGCGAAAACTTGGAAGACGACATTTAATCATGTCGATGATCATCCCTAACTGGAATGCACCAAAAAACGTGAAAGCATTTGCTTCGACACGTTTTGATGGTTTTTCTACTGGTGCGTATCAAGGATTAAACCTAGGTACGCATGTTGGGGATGATGCTTCGCTTGTTGAAAACAACAGAGCCTGGCTTAAGCAACACGCTAATATGCCTGCCGCTCCGGTATGGCTACATCAAACTCACTCAACAGATGTCGTTACGGTTTTACACCCTACGGCAGATATTCTTGATGCTGACGGTGCATTTACCACAGCTAAAGATGTTGTTTGTTCTGCGATGACAGCCGATTGCTTACCTGTAATCCTTACTGATACCAAAGGCACTCAAGTTGCTGCAGTTCATGCTGGTTGGCGTGGTCTTGCTGGTGGCATTCTTGAAAATGCCGTCGCAAAGTTTTCAAACTTAGGTTCAGAGAATAAGATCATTGCTTGGCTTGGTCCTGCAATAGGCAAACAAGCTTTTGAAGTAGGCGATGATGTGTTGGAAGCTTTCGTTAGTTTTGACTCTCAAGCTAAGCTCGCATTTGAAGCCAAAGCTGAACCAGGCAAATGGCTAGCGAATATGTCTCAGCTTGCAACGCAACGACTGAACAAAGTTGGTGTAACTTCTGTGACAGACTCTAATCTATGTACCTTCGCTGATGCCGATGCGTTCTATTCTTATCGTCGTGATGGTATTACTGGACGCCAAGCTACTTTTATTTGGTTAGAGTAACCTTTAACTAGTGCAACCAGTCATCCAGCTCATTTATATTTTTATAACAGCTCTATTCTTCATTCTTATCCCTTGAAAATCCGCGTTACCGTATCCATCTTCTAACCATAAGATAAACATATCTAAGAGTAGGAAGGTTGGCATGCGTCTCGATCGATTCACTAGTAAATTCCAAATTGCGATATCTGATGCTCAGTCGCTCGCATTAGGTCGTGATCACCAATATATAGAGCCTGTGCACCTAATGGTGTCTTTGCTTAATCAAGATGGTAGTGCAATTCGTCCATTGCTCACCATGCTGAATATTGATGTGGTTCAATTGCGTTCAAAGCTAAGCGAAATATTAGACCGTGTACCGAAAGTAAGTGGTATCGGTGGTGATGTTCAACTGTCGAATGCAATGGGTACTTTGTTCAACCTATGTGACAAGGTCGCACAAAAGCGTCAAGACACATACATTTCTTCGGAAGTCTTCCTACTTGCCGCAATTGAAGATAAAGGCCCTTTAGGTAACCTGCTTAAAGAGCTAGGTCTTACTGAGCAAAAATTATCTCAAGCTATCGAGCAGGTTCGTGGCGGTCAAAAAGTTGATGACCCAAATGCCGAAGACCGACGCCAAGCGTTAGAGAAGTTCACCATCGATCTGACTGAAAGAGCGGAGCAAGGCAAGCTGGATCCGGTAATTGGCCGAGATGACGAAATCCGCCGTACTATCCAAGTACTTCAGCGTCGTACTAAGAACAACCCAGTCATTATCGGTGAACCTGGTGTTGGTAAGACAGCTATCGTTGAAGGCTTGGCTCAGCGCATTATTAACAATGAAGTGCCAGAAGGTTTAAGAGGCCGACGCGTACTTTCATTAGACATGGGTGCTTTGGTAGCTGGCGCTAAATATCGTGGTGAGTTTGAAGAGCGTTTGAAGTCAGTCCTCAATGAATTGTCTAAAGAAGAGGGCAATATCATTCTCTTCATCGATGAAATTCATACTATGGTCGGCGCTGGTAAAGGTGAAGGCTCTATGGATGCCGGTAACATGCTAAAACCAGCGTTGGCTCGTGGTGAACTCCACTGTGTTGGCGCAACGACTCTTGATGAATACCGTCAATACATAGAGAAAGATCCAGCGTTAGAGCGCCGCTTCCAAAAAGTGCTTGTCGATGAACCAACGGTTGAAGACACGGTGGCGATTCTTCGTGGTTTGAAAGAGCGCTATGAACTTCATCATCATGTAGAAATTACCGACCCAGCAATCGTGGCTGCAGCAACACTATCTCATCGATACGTTTCTGATCGTCAACTGCCGGATAAAGCGATTGATCTGATTGATGAAGCGGCTTCGAGTATCCGTATGCAGATCGACTCAAAACCTGAGTCGCTAGATAAGCTCGAGCGTAAAATCATTCAATTGAAGATCGAGCAGCAAGCTCTTACCAATGAAAATGATGAAGCCAGTGAAAAACGCCTTCGAACATTACAAGAAGAGCTTTCTGACAAAGAACGAGATTTCGCAGAGCTTGAAGAAGTGTGGAATGCAGAGAAAGCCGCGCTTTCTGGCACGCAACACATCAAGTCAGAGCTAGAACAAGCTCGTATGGATATGGATTTTGCGAGACGTGCTGGTGATCTTAACCGAATGTCTGAATTGCAATACGGTCGAATCCCAGAATTAGAGAAGCAGTTAGATCTTGCGACTCAAGCTGAAATGCAAGAAATGACGCTGCTGCGTAATAAGGTCACTGATGCAGAAATTGCAGACGTGCTATCGAAGCAAACAGGCATCCCTGTTTCTAAAATGCTAGAAGCCGAGAAAGAGAAGCTTCTTAAAATGGAAGGTGTTCTACATAAGCGAGTTATTGGCCAAGCGGAAGCAGTCGAAGTGGTATCGAATGCGATTCGTCGTAGCCGTGCAGGTTTATCTGATCCAAACAAGCCGATTGGATCTTTCTTATTCCTTGGTCCAACTGGCGTTGGTAAAACGGAGTTGTGTAAAACACTCGCGAACTTCATGTTTGATAGTGACGATGCAATGGTGCGTATCGACATGTCTGAGTTTATGGAGAAACACTCTGTTGCTCGTTTGGTTGGTGCTCCTCCGGGTTACGTTGGATATGAAGAAGGTGGTTACTTAACAGAAGCAGTGCGTCGCAAGCCTTATTCAGTGATTTTGCTAGATGAAGTAGAGAAAGCGCATCCTGATGTTTTCAATATCTTATTGCAGGTGCTTGATGATGGACGCTTAACTGATGGACAAGGTCGTACAGTCGATTTTAGAAACACGGTAGTGATCATGACATCCAACCTTGGCTCTTCGAGAATTCAAGAGAACTTCAATACGCTCGACTACCAAGGAATAAAGAATGAAGTGATGGAAGTGGTAGGTAAACATTTCCGTCCTGAGTTTTTGAACCGAGTTGATGAAAGCGTGGTGTTCCATCCATTGGGTCAAGAGCACATTCAGTCGATAGCCGCTATTCAGCTTGAGCACCTTAAGAAGAGAATGGAAGACAATGGTTATGAGCTTGAAGTTTCGGATAAAGCACTCAAGTTAATTTCTCAAGTTGGTTTTGATCCAGTATATGGTGCACGACCTTTGAAAAGAGCGATTCAACAAAGTGTCGAGAACCCGTTAGCGAAAGCGATACTGGCAGGAAAAATTAATCCAGATAAGAAAGTGCAGCTATTAGTAAACAACGACCGCATTATTGCTCACCAATAGTTGAAGTAAGAACGGTAGGTACGATTGGCCGAAATTAAGGCTTAATCGTACCTATTTTAAACGCTTTGTGTGAATAGTGTTCGAACGGTCGCCGGTGGCGGCTTTTTTTCGTTTTTAGCCTTGTACAAAGGATTATTCTCTCTATAATGCGCCTCCGTTGCCAAGGATAACCAAGCGGTTTGAACTGAGTAACAAGACGGTGATAAGCATTTAAGATGCTTTGAAAAATTAGCTGGAAAAAGTGTTTGACACTGGAATCTAATCCGCTAGAATGACCGTCCACTTCGAGAGGCTCCTTACTAAAAGGAAGGCTCAACAAGTAAAGCTCTTTAACAATTTAAACCTATCAATCTGTGTGGGCACTCGTTGATGAAT